>NZ_JAJMLX010000002.1 GCF_020991325.1 Bordetella petrii
TTTATTTCGGCAGTTATTTATCATGTGTTTTTTCTGGCCACCTTCAGTCATCCCCGCGCTCTACCGCCACCGTGCCGGTCGTGTGGAAGTACTTGTAGTGGGCGGGTTGCACGGCGGCGCCGATCCGGGTGGATATCTCATAGCCCACCACGATGGCGTTGAGCAGCGCCGCGCCGCTGGCGTCCTGTTCTTCGGCCACCGCCAGGGCGGCGGCGATGACCGGGCAACCGGGATGGTAGACGGCGTCGCGGAAAATGTCGTCGAATTCCACGGCATGCGACACGCTGCCGTTGATCCAGGCCGCCGTGGCGCTGTATGCCGTGGTGCCGTTGCCCGGCAGGCTGGACCGGCCCGATCCCAGCTCGGGCCGATGCGCCGCCAGCAACTGCGGGCTGGGCGCCACGCGGGTACCCGGATACAAGGCGGAGAACCAATCCACCAAGGCGCGCTTGGCGTAGTGGACGACATCGGCGGGCAAGTCGCGCACGCTGTCGCGGGCGCCGTAGTCGGCCAGTTGTTCTAATAGCATGCAGTGTCTCCGGGGCATGGCCGCATCGCGTATCGCGCGCAGGCGAATGAATGTTGCTTACTCTAGCGCCCGCGCCTGCCGCGTGGCTTGAAAAAAAAGAAAACCAGCTTTCACCGTTTGGCCGGGCGCCCGCCGCGGGGTGTCTGGCTCCCGTCAGGGTGCCGGACACCTGGCAGTGCCGGCGCAAACTCGCCGCGGCGGCTCAGGTAGCGCCATGCGAGTCAGTGCTGCATGGCCTGCAGCAGGCGGGGCATGCGTTCCGCCTCTTCGGCATAGGTGCGCCGCGCGTACTCGGTGTAATCCGCGGGACCCAGGTAATTGAGTTCGATGGCATTCTGCGCCGCAACCTCCCGGAACGCCGGGTCGCCCATGATCTGCTCGAACAGCGCGGCGATCTTGCGTACCCGGTCGGCCGGCATCGAGGCCGGACCCACCAGCCCGAAGGGCGCCTTGGCCACGACGGCGTAGCCTTGCTCTTTCAGAGTGGGCCAATCGGGGTGCGAGGCGCTGCGCTCGTCGGCAATGGCCGCCAGCACGCGCAACTGGCCCGTTTTCAGGTACTGGTCCAGCGTGGAAGACCCGGTTCCGGCCACGATGTCCACCTGCTTGCCCAGCAACGCCGATACGATCTCGGACGCGCTCTTGTAGGGAACGTGTGTCCATTCGATGCCGGCCAGGCTGCCCAGCTTGTCCATCGACAGGTGGGGCGTGCTGAATGCCCCGGGTGTGCCATAGCTGTACTGGCCCGGATGCGACTTGGCGTCATTCACGAACTCGTTGATGGTTTGCCATTTGGCGTCGGCCCGCACTGCGATCATGTAGCTGTAGTCGACCAACGCGCTGATGTAGGTCAGGTCGCGCAGCGGATCAAAAGCGGTGCGCTGGATAAAGGGCTGGCGGAATATTCCTACCGGCACGATGGCGAGGTGATAGCCGTCGGGCTTCGCATTCTTCATTTCCACGGCGCCCAGGGTGCCGTTCGCACCTGGCCTGTTTTCCACCACAACGGGCTGGCCCAGTTCCTTCTCCATGAGTTTCCCGGCGGTACGCACGATCAGGTCCGAGGGGCCGCCAGGCGCATAAGGAACGATGACGCGTATGGGGCGGCTGGGATAGGTATCGGCGCGGGCTTGCGTGCCGGCCATGCCGGCGGCGCACAGGGCCGCGAATACCAGGGCGGCAACGGCCCGGCGCGGGCTTGATATCAGGTCGGGCTGCGGCATGAGTGTCTCCTCGGGTTATTTGACGGCGATGTGCAGGTCTTTGATGATCCGGCCGAAACGTTCGACTTCCGAGCGCGAAAAGGCGGCCAGTTCTTCCGGAGTGGTGTAGGTGGGTTCGGCGCCTTGCGATGCCATGCTCTCGCGCACGTCCTTCCGTTCGATAACCTGGCGCGCGGCCTGATTGAGTTTCTGTATCGTGGCGTCGGGCGTTCCCGCCCGCGCGAACAAGGCATACCATTGCGCGAATACCAGATCCTTGAAACCGGCTTCGGCAAACGTGGGGACGTCCGGCAGCGAGCCTACCCGCCTGGGGTTCGCCACCGCGATGATCTTCAGCTTCCCCGACGCCACATGTGGCGCCGCCGACGCCACGCCCACAAAGGCCATCGACACCTGGCCGCCCATGGCATCCGTCACCGCCGGGGCATCGCCTTTGTAGGGCACGTGCGTCATATCCAGCTTGGCCGCCGCATTGAAACTTTCGCCCGCCAGATGGCCGGTGCCGCCCACGCCGCTGCTGCCGAAGCTGAGCTTGCCGGGGTGCTTCCGCGCGTACGAAATCAGCTCTGCCACATTATTCACGCCCAGTCCGGCATTGATGGCCAGCACGATGGGCACTGAACCCACCATGCTGATGGGCGCGAAGTCCTTGACAGGGTCGTACGGCGCGTCGGGGTACAGGGTGGGATTGGTGCCATGCGTGGCGCTGTTCCCCATGAGCACGGTATAGCCGTCCGGCGCCGCTTTGGCCACGTAGCTGGCGCCCACGATGCCGTTGGCGCCCGCGCGGTTCTCGACCACGATAGTGCCCGGCAGCGCATCGCCCATATGGCGCGCCATCAGGCGCGTCAGGAAGTCATTGGTGCCGCCGGCGGAATAGGGCGACACGAATTGGATAGGCTGGCTGGGAAAGTCGGCGGCGCGCGCCGCCAGGCAAAGGCAGGCCAGCAGGCTCGCGCCGAGCAGGCGCATGCCGCATCGGTAGTATCGATACATGGTTGTCTCCGGTCGCCATGGATGGCGGTTCTTGTTGGAAATGCCGCGCCTGTGTTGATGCGCGGCGGCGCCCATCGGGCCCCCTGAAAAGTCTACGGACTTCTCATCGCGCTGGGCGCAGGGCGGGTGCAAATTCAAGTCCGTATATTGGACTTGCCAGATGTGCGCCGGCCGGTGCTACAGATTCAGGGCCTCGACGGAATCGGGATGCTCGTGCAGGCAGGCATGCAGTTCGGCCTGCGCGGCCGCGACCGCCTCGTCCAGGTACTGGATGGCTTCGCCCATGCGTTCCCCGGCCAGACGCGACGCCAGGGTGCAGATGCAGATGGCGGCAGCCGGCCGCTGGTCGGGATAGCGGATCACCTTGCCAACCGAAAGTACGGCCGGCGTATCCATGACCTTGTTGACGGAATGGCCGCGGCGCCGGGCGCTGGCAATGGCGTGGTGCAGGGCGTGTTCACAGTAGCGCGGATTCTTGCGCAGCGTGCGCTCGGCGTTGGCGCGGCAGATACGCTGCACCTCGTCGTCGGGAAGCTCGGCCAGCAGCGCCAGGCCGCCCGCGCCGACATTCAGCGGCCGGTGGGTGCCCACGTTGAGCACCAGCGCCTTGATGGGAAATGCGCCTTCGGCCCGGGCCACGCATACCGCGTCGAAGCCGGAGCGCACCGTCATGAATACGGTGTCGCCAGTTTTGTCGGCCAGCGTTTGCAGGTGCGGTTTGCAGATATCGCGCAAGGCTATCTTGGGGGTGGCGGCCAGCCCCATCTCGTAGATCAGCGAACCCAGGTAATAGCGCTTGCTGCGTTCATCCTGGCGTATGAATTTCTCTGCGATCAGGCCCTGCAGGATGCGGTGAGCCGTTGGCCGTTCCATGCCGGTGCGCCGATACAGGTCGACCAGCCGCATGCCTTGCCGATTGTGGGATGTGATCAGCCGCAGCAGCGATGCCGCGCGTTGCAGCGTCTGGGTGCCGGCCGATGGCGCAACACGGCCGGATGGCGAAGCGTAGCTCATGATCGAACCCTGCGGGTGGAAAGTGGGGTGGGCCGGCGCGGGTGCACGCGCCGATTGTGCCGATCATAGGAAAATTCTGGCGGTGCGCGGTGTCTATCTCGCTATGTGGACTCTTATGTGGACGTCCGGCCTGTGACGGCGCGGGAGCTTGGCATAGTATGAAAAAAAGACAAATGCCACGAGACATGCCACATATCCCCTTGCTGAGCCGCCTGGACGACGGCGTGCTGGTGCTGACGCTGAACCGGCCGGAGCGCCGCAATGCCTTGACGCCGGAACTCTACGAACAACTGCTCGAAGCGCTGCAGGACGCTGCCGTCGCCGCGGAAGTCGGCGCGGTGGTGCTTACCGGCGCTGGCCAGGCGTTCTGCGCCGGTGGCGACGTGACCCGCATGGCGAGCCGGGCCGAGCCCCTGGACTTCGAGTACAGGGTGGCCCGCCTGCGCCGGCGCGCGCGAATCTGCGAGCTGTTGCATACCATGCCCAAGCCCACGCTGGCGATGATGCGCGGGCCGGCGGTGGGAGCCGGCCTGTCGCTGGCGCTGGCATGCGACATGCGCCTGGGCGACGCCAGCGTGCGCATGCGCACCGGCTTTTTGCAGGTTGGCCTGCCGGGCGATTATGGCGGCCATTATTTCCTGCCCCGGCTGGTGGGCATGGCCAAGGCGCGCGAACTGTACCTGACTTCGCCCATGCTGGACGCGGACTCGGCCCAGAGGCTGGGGTTGTTGAACCAGGTTCATGCTTCCGAACGGCTGGAGCCGGCGGCCATGGAGCTGGCGGCGGGGTGGGCGCGCGGGCCGCGCACGGCCCTGGCCTATCTGAAGCAGAACCTGAACCAGGGCCTTCAGGACACACTGGGCGGCGTCCTGGACGGCGAGGCGTGGCGCCACGTGCGCTGCACTGAAACCGAAGACCACAAAGAGGCCGCGCGGGCCTTTACCGAGAAACGCACGCCCCGGTTCGGGCGGCATATCCAGACAACGGAAGGATGACATGGAAAAACTGTGCCAGGACAGAGTGGTTATCGTGACCGGCGCGGCGCGCGGCATTGGCCGCGAATACGCCCTGCAGTTGGCCGCGCAGGGCGCGAAAGTGGTGATCAACGACGTGGGCACCTCGCGTGACGGACAGGGCCGTGACCATTCGGCCGCCGAGGCGGTGGTGGAAGAAATCCGCGCGGCAGGGGGGCAGGCCGCTGCCGATGCCAGCGACGTGGGCGACTGGGAGCAGGCCGGCGGCATGATAGAAGGTGCGCTGTCGCGCTTTGGCCGCCTGGATGCCTTGGTCAACAACGCCGGCATCCTGCGCGACCGGATGCTGGTGAACATGGAGGAACGCGAGTGGGACGAGGTGGTGCGCGTCCACCTGAAAGGTACCTTCGCCCCCATGCATCACGCGGCCGCGCACTGGAAGCGCCTGCACAAGCAGGACGGCCGTCCGGTCGGGGCGCGCATCGTCAACACGTCCTCGTCGTCTGGCCTGTTCGGCAACATCGGGCAGACCAATTACGGGGCAGCCAAGGCCGGTATCGCGGCGCTGACCATCATCGCCGCGCGGGAACTATCCCGCCATGGTATTACCGTCAACGCCATCAGTCCGCATGCCCAGACCCGCATGACAGAAGGCCTGCGCGAGCGTACCGAGGCCGAAATCGAAGCCCGCCATCCGCGCTGGATTGCCCCGGTGGTGGTCTGGCTGGCCAGCGCGCACAGCAGCAATGTGACGGGCCGCGTGTTCGAGGCGGGGGGCGGTTTCCTGGCGGCCCTGGAAGGCTGGCACCGTGGTCCCGAAGCGCAGCCCATGGATGATGTCCATCGCATCGGCCCTGTACTGGAGGACCTGGCTCGCCGGGCGCGCCGCAACGCCGACATGAAAGGCCAGGACCTGGACTGATGCCATGATTGATAAACGTGTCGCCGATCTGGTCGCCGCAGTCCAGGGCATCCAGGATGGAGCAGTACTGCTGGTAGGTGGGTTCGGTTCATCGGGCCGGCCAGCCCGCCTGATGGAAGCCATCCTGGAACTGGGGGTTCGGGACCTGACCATCGTTGCCAATAACGCCACCACCGGACAGGATGTGATCGCCGAGCTGATGCGGGAAAACCGTATTCGCAAAGTGGTGTGCTCGTTTCCCCGCGGCCTGCAGGGCCACACCATTTTCGATGATCTGTACCGCGCTGGAAAGATCGAGCTGGAACTGGTGCCGCAGGGCACCCTGGCGGAGCGCTTGCGTGCCGCCGCGGCCGGAATCGGCGGGTTCTTCACGCGCACCGCCGCCGGCACCGAGCTGGCCAAGGGCAAGGAAACCCGCCTGATAGGCGGGCAACTGTATGTGCTGGAACAGCCTTTGCACGGCGATGTGGCCCTGATCAAGGGCCTGCGCGGCGATCGTTGGGGCAACCTGGTCTACCACCGCGGCGCGCGCATCAACAACCCTGTCATGGCAGGGGCGGCCAGGCTCACCGTAGCCCAGGTCAGCGAAGTGGTGGAACTGGGCGCGCTCGACCCCGAATGCATCGTGACACCCGGGATTTTCATCGACAGACTCGTGGAGGTGGCGGCATGAAAGGCCTCAGCCGGGAAGACATGGCGCGCATCGCCGCGCAGGACATCGCCGAGGGCAGCTACGTGAACCTGGGAATCGGGCTGCCTACCCTGATGGCCGACTACGTGCCCGCCGGCCGCGAACTCGTTTTCCAGAGCGAGCAAGGGCTGCTGGGGCTGGGGCCCAAGGCCCGCCCTGGCGAAGAGGATGAAGACGTGCTCAATGCCGGCAAGCAGTTCGTTACCTTGCTGCCGGGAGCATCGATATTCAGTCACAGCGATTCATTCCTGATGATCCGAGGCGGCCATATCGACGTGGCCTGCCTGGGTGCTTTCCAGGTGGCGGCCAATGGAGACATGGCGAACTGGTCCACCGGCGGCTCGGAATACGCGCCGGGGGTGGGGGGCGCCATGGACCTGGCCGCGGGCGCGCGCAGTGTCTGGGTGCTGATGGAACATTGCCAGAAAGACGGCTCGCCGCGAGTGCTGGAACGCTGCACCTATCCGCTGACAGCGCCGGCCTGCGTGAATCGTGTCTATACCAATCTGGCCGTGCTGGCCGTGACTTCCGAAGGTTTCGTGGTGGAGCGCATGGTGCCGGGCCTGGGCCTGCCCGCGCTGCAGCGCGCCAGCGGCGCCCGGCTGCGTCTCAGCCCCGACTGCAAACCCTATTGCGTGGACACGTCGATTGCCGTGGCCGCGCCCGATGCCCGCTGAAAGGACCGAACACTGTGGATACTGCTATTACGCGCTTGCTGGGGATACGTCATCCCATCGTGCAGGGGGGCATGCAATGGGTGGGGCGCGGCGAACTGACCGCCGCTGTGTCGAATGCCGGCGGCCTGGGCATCCTGACCGCGCTGACCCAGCCCACGCCCGAGGCGCTGCTGCGCGAGATCGAACGCACCCGCGAACTGACGGACCAGCCCTTCGGCGTGAATCTTACGTTCCTGCCCACGCTCAAGCCCGTGCCCTACGACGCCTATCGTGACGCCATCATTGCCTCCGGCGTGAAAATCGTCGAGACGGCGGGCAACAATCCGGCCCTGCACATGCCGGCATTCAAGGCGGCCGGCATCAAGATCATCCACAAATGCACCACGGCGCGCCATGCCCTGAAGGCCCAGGCGATTGGCGTGGACGTGGTCAGCATCGATGGTTTCGAATGCGCCGGCCACGTGGGTGAAGACGATATTCCCGGCCTGATCCTGATTCCCGCGACCGTGGCGCAACTGGACATTCCCGTGATCGCATCGGGAGGTTTCGGCAGCGCGGCCGGTCTGGTGGCGGCGCTGGCGTTGGGGGCCGAAGGCATCAACATGGGCACGCGCTTCATGTGCACGGCGGAGTCACCGGTGCACATGAACGTGAAGCAGGCCATTGTGGCCAATACCGAATTCGACACCTGCCTGATCCTGCGCAGCCTGCGCAACACCAGCCGCGTGGCGCGCACTCCCTTGTCGGAGAGTGTGGCGGCCATGGAGCGTGCCGGCGCCACGATCGAGGAACTGGGGCCCAAGGTGGCGGGCGCCAAGGGGCGGCGCGTCTATGAAGAGGGAGATGTGGACAGCGGCATCTGGACGGTGGGGCTGGTGCAGGCACTGATCCACGACATTCCCACCTGCGCCGAGCTGGTAGGCCGGATCGTGGCCGGCGCCGAGCAACTGATCGCGGGGCGGCTGGCGCGGCTGGCCGGGGCCTGCCAGCCGGTAGCCTGAGCGCCGGCAGCCATTCTGTTTGCAAAAGGAGACGACTATGCTGGAAGTGGAGACGCTGGATGAGTTGCGCGCTCACGTGGGCCGCGAACTGGGCACGAGCGAATGGGTAGCCATCGACCAGGCGCGCATCGATGCATTCGCCAGGATCACCGGCGACGATAACTGGATACACGTGGACGTGGCGCGCGCCGCGCGCGAGCTACCGGGGGGGAAGACCATCGCGCATGGCATGCTGACGCTGTCGCTGGTCACCCATCTGGGCGGCCAGATTTGCCGTGTTCGGCAGCGCGACAAAGGCATCAACTACGGGTCCAACAAGGTACGGTTCACGGCGCCTGTCACGGTGGGCTCGCGCATCCGCCTGCATCGCACGCTGCAGAGCTTCGACCCTGTGGCGGGGGGCGCACGCCTGACTTTCGGCAACACCATGGAAATCGAGGGTGAAAGCAAACCCGCCCTGGTGGCCGAGACCGTGTCCATGATTTACGCCCCCAGGGAACCGTCATGAGTACTCAGGCAGAGGCCGGCATGGCTCCGTATGCCGTGTACCTGGACTATCTGCGGCGCGGGCAGTTGGCCTATCAGTTCAGTGAGGCGTCTGGCAAAGCCGTGTTCTACCCACGGCTGCTGTGCCCCGATACCGGCGGGCCGCTGCAATGGCGAATCAGCCAGGGCGCGGGCACGGTGTACAGCACGACGGCGGTGCAGCCTCGCCAGGGAGAACCGTACAACGTGGCGCTGATCGACTGCGATGAGGGGTTCCGCCTGATGAGCCGCGTGGAAGGGCTGCCCGCCGGCCAGGTCGCCATTGGCATGCGCGTGCGCTTCGCGGTGCACGAGCCGGCTGGCGACGCCGATCCCTACCCCGTATTCTTTCCGCTGGAACAATCATGATGCTGCCTTTACATCGAGGCCAGGCCGCCATCGTGGGCGTGGCCGAATCGGACCTGGGCGAAGTCGGCCCCGGTTTCACGCCGCTGGACCTGATGGCCCAGGGCGTGCAGCGCGCACTGGCCGATTGCGGCTTGAACCTGTCCGACGTAGACGGGATATTCTGCGCGACCTCGCAGTCGCGCCTGTCGGCCCTGGCGCTGGCGGAATACCTGCGGCTGCCCGACGCCTATCTGGATTCCACCATCGTGGGAGGGTCCTCGTTCATGCTGCACATGGCCAAGGCGCATCATGCCATCGCCACCGGGGTGTGCGAGGTTGCGGTCATTGCCTACGGCAGCACGCAGCGTTCGCTGGGCCGCAAGAACACCAGCGTGCCCGAGCCCAACCCCTACGAATCGCCCTACAAGCCTTTTCTGCCGCCCAGCGCCTATGCGCTGGCCGCCGCGCGCCACATGCATGAATTCGGCACCACGCGCGAACAGTTGGCCCAGGTGGCGGTGGCGGCGCGGCAGTGGGCGCTGCTGAACCCGGTTGCCTGGGAAAAGACGCCCTTGTCGATCGAGGACGTGCTGGCCTCGCGCATGGTCAGCTATCCGTTGACGGTGCGCGATTGCTGCCTGGTCACCGACGGCGGCGGCGCCATCGTGATGACCACCTCGCAGCGTGCGGCCGACCTGCGCAAGCCGCCGGTATTCGTGCTGGGTGGCGGCCATCACACGACACATGCATCGATTTCGAACATGCCGGATTTGGTGAGAACCGGCGCCGCCCAGTCCGGCAGGCAGGCATTCGCCATGGCGGGTATCGGCATCGACGACGTGGATGTGGTCGAGCTGTACGACGCCTTTACCATCAATACCATCCTGTTCCTGGAAGACCTGGGTTTCTGCGGCAAGGGCGAGGGCGGGGCGTTCGTGTCGGACGGGCGCATCGCCCCCGGCGGGGAACTGGCGGTCAATACCAACGGAGGCGGGCTGTCGTACTGCCACCCGGGCATGTACGGATTGTTCCTGCTGATCGAGGCCGTGCGGCAGCTGCGCCGGGAGTGCGGACCGCGCCAGGTGGCGGATGCCCAGGTCGCATTGGCGCATGGCAATGGCGGCGTGCTGTCATCGCAAAGCACGGTGTTGTTGGGGACGGCCGCGGCGTTGTAGGGGAAGGCCGAGGGCTGCGGCGGGGCCCGATGCCTGTCCATCGCCGGGGTTCAAAATCCGCGTAGCCTGCTATGCCGATTTTTCGCACCGCGATGGTGCCCGGGTTTCTAAGATGCTTCTCCAGGGAAGCGGCACCCGGTCTCCGTGCCATTGCGCTTTCCGTCGATTCAGGAAGAGCCAATGAGGTTACGCGGGCTGGGCCAGGAACTGCATCAGGTCGGACACGACCGGGCTCAGGCTGTCCAGGTCGCGCACGGCCAGGTGGAAGCGCCGCGAGGCCCATTCGTCCTGCAGGCGCAGCAGCACCAGGCCCATGCTGCCCAGGTAATTGGCCGCGATGCGTTCAGGCACGATGCCTATGCCCAGCCCTTCGCGGATCATGCGGCAGCGCGTCTCGAAGTTCGACACCTGCAGCTTGACGGTGGGCGGCCGAGTGACGGTCTGGCCGATATACGCCAGGAACTGGTCCAGCGAATGGCGCGGGAAGTAGCCCAGCAGATCGTAGTCCAGGGCTTCTTCCAGGAACAGCTCGGCGCGCGCGGCCAGGGGGTGGCCCACGGGCACTACCAGGCCCACGCGGTCGCTGGCGAACGGAAACGAAACGACACCCGGGGCCGGATGGTCGGCATGGTAAATGCCGATATCCACCGAACCGTCGATCAGCAGGCGCGGAATGTCGTAACTGTGCGCCTCCAGCAAGTCTATGCTGACATGGTCGCGCTGCGACAGGTAGCGCCCCATGCGGTCGGGCAGGAACTGCAGGATGGTGGACGGATTGGCGGCCAGCCGTATCTTGGCCTGCCCATCGGTCGAATACACCTTCACCGCCGATTCGGCCAACTGCACCGCGCGCAGGATGGCCTTGGCGCGCTGGTACAGCAGCGTGCCGGCCGGGGTGGGCTCCACGCCGCGTCCGTGACGCTGCAACAGTGTGCGCTGCAGGTGGCGTTCCAGTTCGGCCACGCGCTTGCTGGCGGCCGAGGTGACCAGGTTGGCCCGTTCGGCCGCCTTGGACAGGCTTTTTTCTTCTACCGCGGCCACAAACGCCTCGAGGGCGGGGATATCCATGCCTTTCATTGGGGGGCTCGATGCTGCGAAGGCGGCTTGCGCCGCGGGCTGGGACTCCACCGCTTTTATCACGGCCGGCCAGCGCTTGGAAAGCGCATGCCAGCCACCCACTTTTTGATTCAGGGACGACACCATGGATTTCAGCTTGAACCCGGAATACCAGGCCTACGCCGACTCGGTGCGCCGCTTTGCGCGCGAACGGCTGGCCGACGGCGCGCTGGCGCGCGCGCATGCCGACACCTATCCCTGGGAAACGGCGCGGCTGCTGGCCGATAACGGTTTCCTGGGTATCGCTTTTCCCGAAGCGGACGGAGGCCAGGGCGGCACACTGATGCATGCGGTGCTGGCCATCCAGGAAATCGCGCTGGTGTGCCCTCGCAGCGCCGACATCGTCCAGGCCGGCAACTTCGGACCCATACGCACTTTTGTGGAGTACGCTTCGGATGAACAGAAAGCGCGCTTCCTGCCCGACCTGCTTGGAGGGCGCAAGCTGATCTCGCTGGGCATGACTGAGCCGCAGGCCGGATCCGCCGTCACCGAGCTGTCCACCACCGCCACAGTGGAGGGCGACGAGGTCGTCATCCATGGCAGCAAGATCTTCTCCACCCATAGTCCCGAGGCCGGGTTGTTCCTGGTCTATGTGCGATTCGGGCCGGGCACGGGCGGCATAGGCTCGGTGCTGATCGAACGCGACACCCAGGGCTTTACCGTGGGCCAGCCGTCGCGCTTCATGAATGGCGAGCATTGGGCGCAGCTGTATTTCGATGGCGCGCGCATTCCGGCATCGCAAGTGCTGCTGGGACCGGGCGGCTTCAAGAAACAGATCTCCGGCTTCAACGTCGAGCGCCTGGGCAATGCCTCGCGTTCGCTGGCGCTGGGCCGCCACGCCTTCAACCTGGCGCGCGAGCACGCCTTGATACGCAAGCAGTTCGGCCGCGAGCTGTGCGAATTCCAGGGCCTGCAGTGGAAGTTCGCCGACATGTGGATGAAGCTGGAGCAGGCCCAGCTGCTGCTGTACAAGGCCGCGCTGGAGGGCGAACACGGCCTGCCTTCGGCGCAGAGCACGGCCATGGCCAAGCTGGCCTGCAACGAAGCTGGCTGGTTTGCCTCGAACGAGGCCATGCAGGTCATGGGCGGCATGGGGTTCAGCCAGGAATCCCTGGTAGAGTACTGCGTGCGCCGCACCCGCGGCTGGATGATTGCTGGGGGCTCCATCGAAATGCTGAAAAACCGAATTGCCGAAGGCGTGTTCGAGCGCAGTTTTTCGCAGCGCCCGCCCAAGGCCGCATAATGGCCGCAACGCCAGACCTTCACACCGCGCACCCCGAAATCGCCCGGCTGTCCGGCCTAGTCGACGTCGTTGATATCCCCGGCCCGGCCGGCGCGGTGCGCTGGCATCGTCTCGGGCGCGGCGAGCCGCTGGTGCTGCTGCACGGCGGCCACGGCAGCTGGCTGCACTGGCTGCGCAATATCGAGGCCCTGGCGGCCAGCCATACCGTATGGGTGCCGGACATGCCCGGCTATTTGGGTTCGGCCGATGTGCCGCCGCCCGCAGGGCCGGACGATCTCGTGCCCTTGCTCGAGGCCCTGCATGCCACGCTGGACCAGGCCGTAGGGCGCGACACGTATATTGGGCTGGCGGGTTTTTCTTTTGGCGGCCTGGTGGCATCGCGGCTGGCCGCCAGGCGCGCGCGCGTGCATCGGCTGGCCTTGTTGGGGTCGGGCGGCCATGGCACGCCGCGTCCCAGGCCCTTGAACCTGCGGCAGTGGCGCCAGGCCGAATCGGCAGAGCAGCGCCGTGCCACCCTGCGCCACAACCTGAATGAACTGATGCTGTACCACCACGCCCCCGACGAACTGGCGCTGGATGTGCACGAGATCAGTTGCGTGGCGACGCGCTTTCGCAGCCGCACCGCGTCGCAAGGCAACGGCATGGTGCAGGCCCTGCGCCAGTATGGCGGGCCGGCGCTGCTGATCTGGGGCGAACATGACGTCACCGCCGCAGCGCGGCAAGTGGCGCCCGCCATCGCGGCCGAAGGCCCGGGGCGCGAATGGCGCGTGGTGCCCCAGGCCGGCCATTGGGTGCAGTACGAAGGCGCAGCCGTGGTCAACGACCTGCTGGCGCGCTGGTTCGGCGGGCAGGCACTGCCGTAGCCGCGCCGGGCTAGGGTCTCTTGTAGGCCACGCAATCCACTTCGACTTTCGCGTCGATCACCAGGCGCGATTCCACGCAGGCGCGCGCCGGCGGGTGCGCGCCAAAGTGTTCCTTGAACACTTTATTGAAGGCCGCGAAATCGCGCGGGTCGTCCAGCCAGACTCCGCAGCGCACCACATGTTCCGGGCCATAGCCGGCTTCCTGCAGAATGGCCAGCACCTGGCCGATGGCGGCATGCGACTGGGCCACGATGCCGCCTTCCACGACTTCGCCATCGCGCATGGGAACCTGGCCCGATACATACAGCCAGCCGTCGGCCTGCACGGCCCGCGCGAACGGCATGTGCTGGCCGCCTTGGCCGGTGCCGCCGGCCACGCCGTAGCGGATGATGCCGTTGGCGTCGGCGGTAGGGGGTGTGTTCATGCTTGCTCCTGGGGGGCGGAAGAAGAAAATGCGTTGAAGCTGGCGCGCAGGTCGCCGCCGCGCGGCAGCCAGCGGCCGGCCCGTGCTCCGGTGGGGCTGCCGGCCCGATAGGAAAGCGTGCCGTTCACCCACACCGCGGCAATGCCGGCGGCGGGCTGCTCGGGCTGGGCATAACTGGCGCGATCGGCCACATTGGCCGGGTCGAACAGTACCAGGTCGGCGTAATGCCCGGCGCGCACCAGGCCGCGTTCGCGCAGGCCGAAGCGCGCCGCGGACAGGCCCGTCATTTTGTGCACGGCCTGTTCCAGCGGGAACAGGCCCAGTTCGCGGCTGTAATGGCCCAGCACGCGCGGAAACGCGCCCCACAGCCGAGGATGCGGGAGCGGATCGTTGGGCAGGCCGTCCGAGCCCACCATGGTCAGGCGGTGCGCCAGGATGCGGCGCACGTCGTCTTCATGCATGCCGTGGTACACCGCGCCGGCCGGCTGCAGGCGCTTTGCGGTTTCCAGTAGCGGCAATTGCCACTGCGCGGCAATGTCGGCCAGTGTGCGGCCGGCCATGTCAGGGTGGGGGTGCGACCAGGTGATGTCAATGTCGAATTCGTCGGTAACCTGTTTCAGGTCCAGCGTGGACGAACTGGCGGAATAGGGATAGCAGTCGCAGCCCACCGGCAGATAGCGGCCGGCCGTGTCCAGGCTGGCCAGTACTTCGCCGCTGCGCCCCCAGTTGCCGGCACCGGCGCACTTCAAGTGCGATACCACCACGGGCACCTTGGCGTGCGCGGCAATGTCGTAGGCTTCCTGCATGGCCTGCAGGATCTCGGCGAACTCCGTACGCAGGTGGGTGGTGTACAGCGCGCCCCAGGCATCAAGTTCTTCGGCCAGGGCCTGCACTTCAGCGGTGTCGGCCTGGTAGGCCGAGGCATAGGCCAGCCCGGTGCTCAGCCCGATGGCGCCGTGGCGCAGCGCATCGCGCAGCTGGGCGCGCATGGCGGCGATCTCGGCGCCGGTGGCCCGCCGGTCCAGGCGATCCATGTGGTTATTGCGCAAGGCCGTGTGGCCCACCAACGCGGCCACGTTGACGGTGGGCCGCGCGGCGTCCACGGCCCGCGTGTAGTCGGCGAACGTGGGGTAGCTGAAATCGTCGCGGCCGCCCAGCAGGTTCATGGGGTCGGGCGGGTCGCCGCGCAAGCTGACGGGCGATGCGCTGATGCCGCAGTTGCCCACCACCACGGTGGTGACGCCCTGCGACAGCTTGGGCAGCATGCCGGGGGTGCGGATGACATTGGTGTCGTCATGCGTGTGCACGTCGATGAAGCCGGGCGCCAGCACCAGCCCCTTGGCGTCGATGTGCTGGCGCGCCGGGGCGCCGCGCAACGGGCCGATGGCGGCGATGCGGCCGTCGGCCAACGCCACGTCCGCCTGGAAACCGGCCGCGCCGCTGCCGTCCATGACCCGTGCGCCGCCGATCAGGGTGTCGTACATCGGCTCAGTCTCCCAGCGGCAGGCGGTTGGGGCCGCCGCGGTATTCGTCCAGGGCGAGCTTGATGCGGCGCAGCCGTTCCTGCGTGTCTTCCTGGCGGGCCAGCGCCAGTTCGGTGGCCAGGATGTCGATGGCCAGCAGCATGGCATAGCGCGACGACGAAGGCTTGTAGATGAAGTCGGTCTCGGCCGTGCGAATGGGCAGCACTACGTCGGCCAGTTCGGCCAGGGGCGATGCCGGGTCGGTCAGCGTGACCATGCGCGCGCCGTACTGCTTGACGATGCGCGCGCCCGCCAGGATCTCGGGTGTAAGGCCGGATGTGGACAGCACCACCACCACGTCGCGTTCGTCGAGCGTGGCGGCCACCATGCGCAGCAGCACCGCATCGCTGTAGGCGGCCACGGCGTAGCCCAGCCGCACCAGGCGCGACTGCAGTTCCTGCGAGAGCACGGCCGACGCGCCGCCCATGCCGAATACATAGGTCATGCGGGCATCGCGCACGATCCCCGCGGCGCGCTCGAACAGCGTTTCGGAAAACAGCGGCAGGTGCTCGCGCAGCGTGGCTTCGATGTCGGCGTACAGGCGGGCGTAGAAGGTGCTTTCTTCCGGAGTGGAAGGGTCCAGGAACCGTTCGCCCACGGCGCTGGCCTGCGCCAGTTTCAGTTTCAGGTCGCGCGTGTCGTCGCAGCCCACCGAGCGCGCGAAGCGCGAAATCGTGGCGATGCTGACGCCGGCCTTCTGTGCCAACAGGTCCACCGTGGCGCCGGCGGCGGCCGCGATGTCGTCCAGGATGGCATCGGCCACCTTGCGTTCGGTGGCGCTCAGCGCATCGCGGCGGCTGCGGATCTGGTACACGATGTCGCGCGGCGTGAACATGCCGTCGGCGGCGTCGTGCGGATTGCGGGAAATGGTCATGGGGTGATCTCGTCCAAACGCACACAGGCCGCGTGATGCCCGCCGCCCAGGTCGCGCGGGCCGGGCACGGCGCCGGCGCAGATTTCAGCGGCATGGGGGCAGCGCGTGCGGAACACGCAGCCGGATGGCGGATTCACGGGGCTGGGAATCTCGCCCTTGAGCAGAATACGCGAACGCGGCGCGCGCGGATCGGGCACCGGCGCGGCCGACAGCAGGGCCTGGGTGTAGGGGTGGCGCGGCGCATCGTAGACGCGCCGCGTGGGCCCGCGTTCCATGACGCGGCCCAGATACATCACCACCACTTCGTCGCACAGGTAGTCGACCACGGCCAGGTCGTGCGCCACGAACAGCATGGCCAGGCCCAGGTCGCGCTGCAGGTCCTGCAGCAGGTTCAGCACCTGGGCCTGCACCGAGACGTCCAGCGCGGACACGGGCTCGTCGGCCACGATGAAATCGGGCTCCACGGCCAGCGCCCGGGCAATGCCGATGCGCTGGCGCTGGCCGCCCGAGAACTCATGCGGATAGCGGCGCCGGTGGTCGGCGTCCAAGCCCACGCGTTCCAGCAGTTCGGCGATGCGGGCCTCGCGCCGCTGCCGCGCCAGGCCATGCGTGTCCAGGGCTTCGCCCAGGATCTCGGCCACCGTCATGCGCGGGTTCAGGCTGGCGTACGGGTCCTGGAACACGATCTGCATGCGCCGGCGCCAGGGCAGCATGCGCGCTTCGTTCAGATCGGTGATGTCGGTGCCATCGAACACGATGCGTCCCGCGGTGGGAGAGAACAGGCGCAGCAAGGCGCGGCCGGTGGTGGTCTTGCCTGATCCGGATTCGCCCACCAGCCCCACGATGGTGCGGCGCGGCACGTCGAAGCTGACGTCCTCGACCGCGCGCACGACTTGCCCGCGCCGTGCGGCGCCGGTAGGGAAGTGCACGGTCAGGCCCTGCACGCGCACCAGGGGTTCTGCGGAAACGGCGTGGGTCATTGGGGCGTTACCTTGATGCAGCGGGCCAGGTGGGCGTCGCGCACCGCGGCCAGTTCCGGAACCGCGTGCGTGCAGGCGGCTTCGGCCAGCGGACAGCGCGGCGCGAAGGTACAGCCGGGCGGCAAGGCCAGCACGCTGGGCACGTTGCCGGGAATGGGCTGCAGCCGCTGGCGCGATGCCAGCAGGGCGGCGGTGGGAATGCACGACAGCAGGCCGCGCGTGTAGGGGTGGGTGGGGCGGTCGAAGAGTTCGTGTACGCCGGCGTCTTCCACCACGCGGCCGGCGTACATCACGGCCACGCGGTGGGCGATTTCCGCCACCACGCCCAGGTTGTGCGTGACGAACAGGATGCTCATGCCCGATTCGGCCTGCAGCCGGCGCAGCAGGTCCAGTATCTGCGCCTGCACCGTCACGTCCAGCGCGGTGGTGGGTTCGTCGGCGATCAACACCGAGGGGTTGCAGGCCAGCGCCAGGGCGATCATGACGCGCTGGCGCATGCCGCCCGACATCTGGTGGGGGTATTCGTGCAGGCGGCGGTCGGCCGCCGGGATCTCGACCCGCTCCAGCATGTGGCGCGCGCGCTGCAGGGCGGCCGCGCGCGAGCCGCCTTCGTGCTGCAGCACCGCCTCGGCGATCTGGTCGCCCACGGTGTACAGCGGGTTCAGGCTGGTCATGGGTTCCTGGAAGATCATGGCGATCTCGGCGCCGCGGATGCGGCGCAGCGTGGCCGCCGGCGCGCGCGCCAAGTCATGTTCGATGCCCGCGCGGTCGCGGAAGCGGATGCTGCCCGCCTCGATACGCCCGGCGGGCTTGGGCAGCAAGCCCATGATGGACAGGCTGGTTACCGATTTGCCCGAACCCGATTCCCCCACGATGGCCAGCGTTTCGCCGCGCGCCAGTTCGAAGGTGACGCCGTCCACGGACTTGGCCACGCCGTCGCGGCTGTGAAACCAGGTTTGCAGGCCGTCCACGGCCAGGATGATGTCGCGTTGGCTTGCGGGCATGTCTACAGTTCCTTGCGCAGGCGCGGGTCCAGTACGTCGCGCAGCCCGTCGCCCACCAGCTGCAGCGATAGCACCGACAGCACGATGGCAACGCCGGGGAACACCATGATCCAGTCGGCCTTGCCCATGTACTGCTGGCCGGCGTTGATCATGGTGCCCCAGGTGGGAATGTCGGGCGATACGCCCACCCCCAGGAACGACAGCCCGGCCTCGGCCAGGATGGCGTAGGCGAAGATGAACGTGCCCTGCACCAAGATAGGCGACACCAGGTTGCGCAGCACATGCACGGTGACGATGCGGCGGGTAGGCACGCCCAGCGCGCGGGCGGCCTCCACGAATGGCAGCTCGCGGATCACCAGCGTGGACGCGCGCACGATGCGCGCCAGGCGCGGCGCGTACACAATGCCCAGCGCAATCACCACATTCATCAGCGATGGCCCCAGCGCCGCCACCAGCGCGATCGCCAGCAGGATGTCGGGAAAAGCCATCATGGCGTCGATCACGCGCGACACTACCTTGTCGGCGCCGCGGAAGAAGCCCGCGATCAGGCCCAGCGCAATGCCCAGCACGCCCGACAGCACCACCACCAGGAAGCCCACGGCCAGCGACAGGCGGCCGCCGTGGATGACGCGGCTGAAGACATCGCGGCCGAAGTCGTCGGTGCCGAACCAGTGAGCGGCGCCGGGCGCCTGCAGGCGGTTCATGATGGACAGCTTGTAGGGGTCGAACGGGCTGATCCAGGGCGCCAGCGCGGCGGCGGCCACCAGCACGCCCAGCACCACCAGGCTGATCAGTACCGTCTTGCGCGCCACCAGCAGGCGCAGCACCTGCCAGCGCTCGGCGCCCGCGGTGGAAGTTATTGCAATGGCCATATCAGTAGCGCACCCGTGGATCGACCAGCAGGTACAACAGGTCGATGAAAAGATTGATCAGTACGTAGATCGCCGCAATGACCAGCAGCGCGCCCTGGATGACGGGGTAATCCCGCCGCAGCACGGCCGATACCACCAGGCTGCCCACGCCGGGCAGCCCGAACACGGTTTCGGTGACCACCGCGCCGCTGACCAGCAGGGCGGTGGTCAGCCCCAGCACCGTCAGGATGGGAATCAGCGCATTGCGGGCCGCGTGCTTCAGGATGACCTTGCGTTCCGGCAGGCCCTTGGCGCGCGCCGTGCGCACGTAATCGTCGCGTAGTACGTCCAGCATGCTGGCGCGGATGAAGCGCGTGATCAGCGCCGAGTTCACCAGGCCCAGCACCACGGCGGGCAATATCAGGTGCGACAGGCGCGTGGCGATGCTGGCGTCCGGACCGCCGTAGCCGGCCACGGGCAGCCAGCCCAGTTTCACCGAGAAGATCTGCATCAGCAGCAGGCCCAGCCAGAAACTGGGCACGCTGGACGTGAACATCGAGAAGGTCACCACCGACTGGTCCAGCGCCGTGCCGCGCCGCACGGCCGACAGAATGCCGACGGGCAGCGCAATGGCGCTGGCGATGGCCAGCGACATCAGCGTCAGCCAGAATGTGGGTTCGGCGCGGTCGGCCAGGGCGGCGGTGACGGGCTTGTCCAGGAAAATGGACTGGCCCAGGTCGCCGCGCGCCAGTTGTCCCAGCCAGGACGCGTACTGCACCAGCAGGGGCTGGTCCAGCCCCAGTTGCGCGCGCAGACCCTCGATATCCTGCTGGCTGGCCTGCGGGCCCAGCATGACCGCCGCCGGGTCGCCCGGCGTCAGGCGCAGGATCACGAACACGATGGTGGCCACGATGAACATCACCGCCACCAGGCCCACCAGGCGATTCAACAAATAGCGCAGCACGGTCGCATCCTTTCAACTGGGCGCGCAAGCGCTACTTGGCGGTTTTCCAGGCATTCCAGAAGTAAGGCCAGGGCGCGGGCTGCACGCCCTGCAGGGCCGGGGATTTGGCTGCCAGCGAGTTGAAGTCGCCCACCTTGATGAAGGGCACTTCGTCGAACACCGCCTGCTGCACGTCGGCCCAGCGCTTGGTGCGCTCTTCAGGTGTGCGCGCCTGGTTGAAAGCGTCCAGCACCTGGTTGCGGCGCGGCGTGTCCCACCAGCCGGGCGCGTCCTTCGAGGGGAAGTCGATCAGCGCGGGCTCGGGCAGGAATGGGCTGTGCGTAATGAAGATGTCCCACAGGGCCGGGTCCTGGCGGCGCTGCGTCAGCGTGGCCCAGTCCACTACCTGCATGTCCACCTTGAAGCCGGCTGCCTTCAGGTATTCGGCCGCTACCAGCGCCATCTTGTAGTGGAACTCGTATTGCTGGCTGGTCAGGATGCGCAGGGTGCGGTCCTGTATTCCGGCCTCGTCCAGCAGTTTCTTGGCACCTTCCACGTCGCCCTGGTTATAGACCTTGCCGCCCAGTTCAGTGGCCCACGGGAAGCCCTTGGGGTACAGGTCGGCGTTCAGGGCGTAGAAGTCTTTGTTGCCGAAGGCGGCATACAACATGTCTTCTTCGTTCAGCGCGCGCTGCACCGCCTGGCGGGCGGGCAGGCTGGACATGATGCCCTGGCGGGTGTTCAGCACCAGGCGGGGCCAGCCGAAGGGCTTGAGCAGCATTGGATCCGAGCGGCCATTCTTCAGCTTGTCGATGGATTCCACCGGCAGCGCATCCACATAATCGTACTGGCCCGCCGCCGCGCTTTCCACGCGGGTATTGGCGTTGCTGACCGGGGCGAAGCGGATCTCGTCCAGGTACTGCTTGCGCGCGCCGCCATAGCCATCGGGTTCGCCGGCGCGCGGCTGGTAGCCATCGAAGCGCACCAGCTGGATATATTGGTCGGGCACGCGCGCTTTCAGTTGATACGGGCCGGTACCCACGAATTCCTTCAGCGGCACGGCCAGTTTTTCCTGCGGCATGACCACGGCGGCGCTGTTGTTCATGGCCAGCAGCGCGGTCAGCGGCGCGTAGGGCTGCTTCAGCACGATGCGTACCGTGTGCGCGTCGGGGGCCTCGATGCCGGCAATCAGCTTGGCGGCCTGCTTGCCGCGCGAGGCGGTCTCGGTCCAGCGCTTCAGGGATGCCACCACGTCGGCGGAATCCATGGCCGACCCATCATGGAAGGTAATGCCCTGGCGCAGGGCGATGGTGTAAGTGAGCCCGTCGCCGCTGATGTCCGGCAGTTTCTCGGCCAGTAGCGGCGTGGTGTTCCACTTGGCGTCGAAGGTGTATAGCGTTTCGAAGATGTGCTGCGTCAGAATGCCCACCAGGTCGGCCGTGCTGGCCATGGGGTCCAGCGTGGGCGGTTCGCCTATCGTGGCCACCACTGCGGTGCCGCCCTTGGCCGGCGCGGCGGCCGTTGCCGCGGCCGACAGCGCCGACAGGCCGATCAGGCCGGCGGCCAGCAGGGTCCGCATTGCGCCGTGATGCCGGGAAGTACAGAAGTTCATGAGTCCGTCTCCAGGAAGGGTCAACCACACGCCGTGGCTTAGAAAAAGGTGGATGCCACGCCCGTGATCCGGTACTGCTCGTCCACCAGCAAGACCTGGCGCCACTTATCGAAGGTCAGGCAGGGATGCGAAATGTCGAAGGCGATCATGTCGCCCACCTGGATGTCGTCGCCGGGGTCGATGTCCAGGAAGGCGTGCTGGTCCATCATGGCGCTCAGCTTCCAGTGAGGAGGCGCGGGCAGCGGCGCGGCGCTGCCCGGGCGATAGTGCACGCCAGGGGCCGGCAGGCCGGCGTCGAAAGCGGCGTCGCGCTTGCCCAGCGCCACGATGGCGCGGCGGCTTTCCGGCACCGACTGCACGTAGGCCCATACTTGCAGCGCGGGCTGCAGGCCGGGCTCCAGGCGCTGGGCCACGGGGTTGTGCGCGGCGATGCGCTCGGCCGCGCTGCGATAAATGCCCACGTCGTGCGACAGGTAACAACCCGGGCGCAACACAATATCCAGCGGCGCGCCGATGTCCAGGCCGGCGAATTCCTCGGCGACCACGTCGAACCAGGCAGACCCCGCTCCGGTGAGCAGCGCGGCGCCGTCCTGGCGCAGCCGTCCGCCGGCGGCCAGGGCGCGCAGGGTATGGGTGGCGCGCCGCAGGAAGCCGCGGATGGCGTCTTCGTCCTGCAGCACGCCTTCGTAGACTTCTACGCCAGCCAGCGCCAGGGCCTCGGGCCAGCGCGCCAGTTCCGCCAGCAGAGCCTGCAGTTGCGCGTCGTCGCGTATGCCGGTGCGGCCGCCGGCCACGCCCAGTTCTATCAGCACGGGCAGGCGCAGCCCCTGTTCGGCGAAGTAGGCCCCCAGTTGCGCCGCATTGGCGGGTGAATCGACCAGACAGTAAAAAGAGAAGGACGGGTCGCGCAGCAGGTCGGCCACGATGGCCATATTGGCGCGGCCCACCAGTTGGTTGGCCATCAGCACGCGGCGCACTCCGTGCCGGTACGCGGCCCGCGTCTGGGGCGCGGTGGCCAGGGTGATGCCCCAGGCGCCGCCCGCCAATTGCCGCTGGAACAATACCGGGCTCATGGTGGTTTTGCCATGCGGGGCCAGCTTCACGCCGTATTCCTGCATGAAGCGCTGCATCCACTGCAGGTTGTGCTGCATGCGCGCCTCGTACAGCACCGCCGCGGGCAGGCTGACGTCTTCATGCAGCAGGTTCCAGTGCAGGTCCGCCACCCGCGCGGCCGGCCAGTCGGGCAGGAACGCGCCCAGGCCCTTGCCATCCAGGTCCAGGGGTCTGCCGATGCCGGCCGAAGTAAGCGGAGAGGTCTCCATTGGGATGGCCTTATGAAAAAAATTACCGTAATTTTCTATTGTCATGATTATTATGAAAATAATTTACAGACGGCACCTGGGATTTTCCCGTAGAAGCAAGTGCCGGCGGCTTGCCGCGGCCGGCCCGCCGGGGCATGGTGTAATGGCTGCTTTGGCCGCTGTTGCGGCCGGTTGTTAGGTTGTTATTTCCGTCGCCATGAGCAACGATCTGTTCGCCGCCGATCCCGCGCACCGGCCCTACGTGCCGCTGGCCGAACGCCTGCGGCCGCGCACGCTGTCCGACGTGGTGGGGCAGTCGCATCTGCTGGGGCCCGACAAACCGCTGAAGGTCGCATTCGACTCGGGCCGACCGCATTCCATGATTTTCTGGGGCCCGCCCGGCGTGGGCAAAACCACCCTGGCCCGTCTGATGGCCGATGGCTTCGACGCGCAATTCATCGCCATTTCGGCGGTATTGGGCGGCGTGAAAGACATACGCGATGCCGTGGTCACGGCGCAGGTGGCGCAGGGGCAGGGCCGCCGCACCATTCTGTTCGTGGACGAGGTGCACCGCTTCAACAAGGCCCAGCAGGACGCGTTCCTTCCCTACGTGGAAAGCGGGCTGTTCACGTTCATCGGCGCCACGACCGAGAACCCGTCTTTCGAGGTGAATTCGGCGCTGTTGTCGCGGGCGCGGGTCTACGTGCTGCAATCGCTCAGCGCCGAAGAGCTGCAGCAACTGGTCGACCGTGCCGTCGATGCCCTGAACGAAGGCCGCGAAGCCGCCGACCTGGTCAGCTTCCAGCCCGACGCGCGCGAACAACTGGCGGCCTGGGCCGACGGCGATGCGCGCCGCCTGATCAGCGCCGTGGAAGTGGTGGCAGAATCGGCCCAGTCCGCCGGCCGCCACGAGATCGACGCCGCCTGGCTGGAAACCTCGCTGTCGCAGAACCTGCGCCGCTTCGACAAGGGCGGCGACGCGTTCTATGACCAGATCAGCGCCTTGCACAAGGCGGTGCGCGGGTCGGACCCGGACGCCTCGCTGTACTGGCTGGCCCGCATGCTGGATGGTGGCGCCGACCCCAAATACCTGGCGCGGCGCCTGGTCCGCATGGCCATCGAAGACATCGGCCTGGCCGACCCCCGCGCCACCGAACTGGCCATCAGCGGCGCCGACATCTACGAACGCCTGGGCTCGCCGGAAGGCGAACTGGCTTTGGCGCAAGCCGTGGTCTACATGGCCTGCGCCGCCAAGTCCAACGCCGTGTACAACGCCTACAACGCCGCCCGCAAGTTCGCCGCCGAACATGGCAGTGCGCCCGTGCCCATGCATTTGCGCAATGCGCCCACCAAGCTGATGAAGCAGCTGGGCCATGGCCATGCCTACCGCTACGCCCACGACGAACCGCATGGCTATGCCGCGGGTGAAGATTATTTCCCCGATGGCGTGAAGGCTTCGTTCTACCGGCCGACCGATCGCGGCCTGGAGGCTAAAATCCAGCAAAAGCTGGCGTTCCTGCGCGAACTCGATGCCCAGGAACGCGCCAAGCAGCGGTAGCCGCCCGTGCCCGCCGCGTCCCGTCAACCTCAACCCTGCCGCCCATGCTAGACCCGATACTGCTGCGCAAAGACCTGCAAACCGTCGTAGACCGCCTGAAAACCCGTGGCGTCGAATTCGACACTCAACGGTTCAACGAACTGGAATCCCGCCGCAAGGCCGTCCAGACCGAAACCGAATCCCTGCAGGCGCGCCGCAATGCGCTGGCCAAGCAGATCGGCCAATTGAAATCGCAGGGGCAGGACGCCTCTGCCGTGCTGGCTGAATCGCAGGCCATTCCCGCCCGCCTGAAGCAGCTGGAAGACGAACTGGCCGACGTGCAGCAGTCGCTGAACGACTGGCTGATGTCCATTCCCAACCTGCCGCACGCCAGTGTGCCTGCGGGCGCATCGGCCGACGACAACGTCGAGGTGCGGCGCTGGCTGCCCGGCCAGCCTGGCGCCGACGGCAACCCGCCGCCGCTGCCTTTCGAAGCCAAAGACCACGTTGCTCTGGGCGAACCGCTGGGCCTGGATTTCGATACCGCGGCCAAGCTGTCGGGCGCGCGTTTCTCGTTCATGCGCGGCCCCATTGCCCGCCTGCACCGCGCCCTGGCGCAGTTCATGCTGGACCTCCAAACCGGCCAGCACGGCTACACCGAGTGCTACACGCCCTACATCGTCAACAGTTCCACGCTGTATGGCACGGGGCAACTGCCCAAGTTCAAAGACGATATGTTCTTCGTCGCCAAGGGCGGCGACGACGACGCCCCCAAGGTCGACGAGCGCGGCAACGTGCTGGCGCGCGAAGACCAGTACCTTATTTCCACGTCTGAGATCACCCTGACCAGCGTGGCGCGCGACAGCATCATTGCCGCCGCCGACTTGCCCTTGCGCCTGACCGCGCATACTCCCTGCTTCCGTTCCGAGGCCGGCAGCGGCGGGCGCGACACGCGCGGCATGATCCGCCAGCACCAGTTCGACAAGGTCGAGATGGTGCAGATCACCCACCCCGAATCGTCCTACCAGGTGCTGGAAGACATGGTGGGCCACGCCGAACACGTGCTGCAACTGCTGGAACTTCCGTATCGCGTCATGCTGCTGTGCACCGGCGACATGGGGTTTGGCGCGGCCAAGACCTACGACCTGGAAGTGTGGCTGCCGGCCCAGGACACCTGGCGCGAGATTTCGTCCGTATCGAACTGCGAAACCTTCCAGGCGCGCCGCATGCAGGCCCGGTTCCGGCCGGCCCAGGGCAAGCCCGAGTACGTGCACACCCTGAACGGTTCCGGCCTGGCCGTGGGCCGTGCCCTGGTGGCCGTGCTGGAAAACCACCAGCAGGCCGACGGCAGCATCGTGGTGCCCAAGGTGCTTCAGCCCTACATGGGCGGCCTGACGCTGCTGCAACCCTGATCGCCGCCCGGGTGTCGCCGGCTCTGGGGCCGGATGCCTGCAAAAAAACGGAGCCCTCGCGGCTCCGTTTTTTTGCCTGGAATGGGCGGCCGCCATATTGGTGTCTTATTCGCCGGATATGCTGGCGGTCATTCCCCGGTCTTTGATGTCAGCAAATGTGTTCGCGTAAAAAAGGGCCGCATCTTTAGGGCACAATATGCGCGGCACGCCGTTGGCGGTTTGTATGTCAATGAATCGGGGAGATTGCTCAACATGAATTCCAGGATGATCGGTGATTTTCGGGTGCGTTGCGACGTCGTTGAAGACGAATCGCACGGTTTCCGCGTACGGATCTGGACCCGCCGCATTGGCGGAAACGCACCCGAGAAAAGCTGGCTCGTGCCGGGCCAGCAACCGTTCCAGACACGCGCCGAAGCCGAGCAGATCAGTCTGCAAGTGTGCGAAGGCATTAACGGAGTGCGATTCAATGGTGAACCCGAGTTCGCGCACGCGTCCGCATAACGGCTGGTGGCGTGCCCCCAGCGCGCCGCGGCGCCTGCCTGACCCCGTGCCGGCCCATCGCCGGCCCGCGCAAAGCTGATTTGCCTGGAGGGGGGAGGGCCTTTGGGCCGTCCAATAAAAAAGCTGCCGGTGGTCTGGCAGCCTGAAGCTTGCTGGGCGGCGTCGCGCCGCCCGTGCACCGGAGCTTTACCGCGGCCTAGTCGTCATGGCGGCGGCCGTGCTTCCAGTGCTTCTTGTGATGGTGGTGGTGCCCCTTGTAGTGGCGGTCATAGCGGCCACCGTAGTAATACACCGGGGCCGGCCGTACGTAGCGCGGGCGGTACACCGGCGCGGGGTGGTAATACACCGGCGGGGGCGGCGCCACGTATACCGGGTGCGGCGCCACATATACCGGTGCGGGGTACACCACGCCCGGAATGCCTATAGATACGCCGATATCGACGCGTGCCATGGCTGCGCTGGAAAGCAGCAGCCCCGCGGCTCCGATTCCGGCTATGAACCATTTTTTCATGTGCACCTGCCTTGCTGCGCAAGCAGCCGAGTTGAAATAACGGGCTTATTGTCGGCGTTTTCCCCCACCATATCGTGAGCGAAGCTGCTGCAATGGCGACAATCCGCAACAGGAAGGCCAGGCATCGGGACACGCAGTGCTGCGATGCGGTATTTTCTTTTGGCAGGACGATTTAGCGGGCCGTAATCCACTGAAATACGATCACGCTCGTTCCTCCAATCGTGACGGGTTACATTCCCATACCATCGCCGCGGCGCTTGCGGCATAGCCGCAACGGCCCAGGAGCCGCAATCCAGCGCCGGGGCGTTTGTCGATATACTTTCGCCATGCAAACGAAACTTCACGACCTCAAGCCTGGGTACTACTGGTACACCATGGCCAATGATCCCCTGGCCGTCATTCATATTCACGATGACGGCGGTGCCACGCTCATGGGCACCGATTTCCGCATGGAAGCCGAAGGGGTGGCCGACATGATCCAGCAGGGCGAACGCTTTTTCTGGATCGACCCCCCCACGCTGTAAAAACCTGCGGCGGCGCGCCGGCTCAGCCGCGCGCCCAGTTCGCCAGGTCTGGGTAGTTCGACGGAAACAGCGCCCGCTTGGTTTCTTCGTCGTTGGTCCGCTTGAACTCGTGCCGCGTGCCGGCTTGGCGCGCGCGTGCCGCCGCCGGGCGGGCATCGATGGCCTGGAACCAGCGCTTGATATTCGGATATGCTGCCAGCGGGTCCGATTCGCCCTTCATGACCCGGGACGCCCGGTCCAGCCAGCCCCAGCCCGACATATCGGCAATGGTATAGCCCTTGCCCACGATGTAGTCGCGGCCGGCCAGATGCGTGTCCAGCACCCGGTAATGGCGCTCGGCTTCGCGGCGGTACCGATTCACCGCATAATCATTGCCTTCCGGCGCGGCAAACTGGAAATGCACCGACTGCCCCGAGAACGGCCCCAGGCCGGTACCCAGGAAAAACAGCCAGGACAGCAGTTCGGCGCGGTCGGCCGGGCCGCCGGCGAACTGGCCGGTTTTTTCGGCCAGGTACAGCAGAATGGCGCTGGAATCGAACACCCGCACTTCGCTGCCCCCGGGCCCGTCGGTATCTACAATGGCGGGCACTTTGCCGTTCGGATTAATGGTACGGAACGACTCGGCGTGCTGCTCGCCCTTGCTGGTGTCAACGGGCACCACCTCGTAAGCCAGCCCAGCTTCTTCCAGGAACAGGGCAACCTTGGCCGGATTCGGGGTGGGGTGGTAATAAAGACGGATCATCGCGGGGCCTCCATGCAGGGTGGTAAATTGTTCTAGATCATCTGATCTAGAATACGCCAGTGAAGCCGGCACGGCAACATGCCTGCCCTTGAAAGGACAACATCATGGCCAGGCCACGAGAATTCGATGAAACAGCGGTGCTGGACGCGGCCGTCGGGTGTTTCTGGGCCCGCGGATACGAGGCGACCTCGGTGCGCGAACTCGCCACCAGCATGGGGATTACCGGCGCCAGCCTGTACAACGCCTTTGGCGACAAGCGCTCGCTATACCGGCGGGCGTTGTACCACTACGTTGAAAACAGCTTCAGCGCACGCGTCCGGCGCGTGGCGGGATTGCCGCCACGCGAGGCCCTGGCGGCCTTTTTTGCCGACATCGTCGACCGCTCGCTGGCCGACCCGCAACGCAAAGGGTGCATGTTGGTGAATTCCGCCATGGAAGTGGCGCCGCACGATGCGGAGTTCCAGGCCACGGTGGTGGACGTGCTGGGCCGCATCGAGCAGTTCTTCCTGGGCTGCGTCGGCGCGGGCCAGCAAGCCGGCACCATCACCCGCGGGCAGCCGGCCGAAGACCTGGCCCGCATGCTGCTGAGCGTGCTGATGGGGGTGCGGGTCATGGCGCGGGCCCGGCCCGATCGCGGGCTGCTGGAAGGCATGGTGCGTCCGGCACTGGGCCTGCTGGATCCGCCCGCTTGAATGTGTGCCGCGAACTCAGGCCGGCAGGGCTTTGCCGGCCAGTTCAAAAATGCCGTCGATGCCGAACTGCACGCCCATGCATACAAGCAGGAAGCCCATGATGCGCGACACGGCGTCGATACCGGATTCGCCCAGCACGCGTATGACGCTTTCGGCGCTGCGCAGGCAGATCCAGAACGCCAGCGCCACCAGCGCCGTGACGGTAAACACCACCAGGTGGTGCATGAGCGACAGGCCGCCGCTTTCGTACAGGGTCGACGTGCCGCTGATGATCAGCGCGATCGTACCCGGCCCGGCGGTACCCGGCAGCGCCAGCGGAATGAATGAGATATCGCGCGGCTTGGCGCGCTGTCCGGCCTTGGTGCCGGGAGATTCCGGCGCCATGTCCATTTGCGCCGCCGCCTCGGTATTGGTGGTGTCCGGGAACAGCATATTGAAGCCGATGTAGGCGACGATCAGGCCGCCCGCGATGCGCAGCCCGGGAATGGAGATGCCGAAGCTCGACATGATGGCGGCGCCGGCATAGAAGCACACCAGAATGATGGCCGCCACGTAAAGCGAGGCCCGGTTGACTTGGCGGTTGCGTTCTTCTCGGGTATAGCCGCGGCTTAGCGCCAGCAGCAGTGTGACGCTGGTGAGGGGGTTGGCCACGGGCAGCAGGGCCACCAGGCTGAGCCCGACCAGCTTCAAGTATTCGAATATCAAGCGGCTTCTCCGGATGCGGTGCGTGGCTTGCCGTCGGTGCGGGCGTGCCGCTAAGGGCGCGCGCCAACTATCGTAGCACCAGCCATTCGCTGTCATGCGGCGTCGGCTACTATCGCGGCGTTTCTTCATCGAGCCGACCATGGACGAATCTTCCGCCCGCCCGGGGCGTGTCTGGCCAGTGTTCCTGGCTTTCCTGCGCCTGGGGCTGACATCTTTCGGCGGGCCGGTTGCGCACCTGGGGTATTTTCACACCGAGTTCGTGGTCCGGCGGCACTGGCTGGGCGAGCGCGCCTATGCCGACCTAGTGGCCCTGTGCCAGTTCCTGCCCGGCCCGGCCAGCAGCCAGGTGGGCATGGCCTTGGGACTGGGCCGGGCAGGCTACGCGGGGGCGCTGGCCGCGTGGGCGGGTTTTACGCTGCCTTCCGCCATTGCCATGATCCTGTTTGCGCTTGGGCTGTCGCGCCATGGCGAGCTGTTTTCCCCAAGCGTTCTGCATGGGCTGAAGATCGCCGCCGTGGCGGTGGTGGCGCAGGCGGTCTGGGCCATGGCCCGCGGCCTGTGCACGGATGGCCCGCGTATTGCCATCATGGCCGCCGCCGCCATTGCAGCCTTGCTGGCGCCATTTGCCTGGGGGCAGGCTGCCATCTTGTTCATCGCCGGCGTGCTGGGCCTGGCGTGCATACGGCCGCCAACCGCAATGCCGCAGGCGCTTGCCCTGGCCGCCATCCCGCGCCGTGCCGGCGCTGCCTGGCTGTTGCTGTTCCCGGCGCTGCTGATCATGCTGCCCGTGCTGCACGCCGTGGTATCCAGCCCCGCGGTGGCATTGGTGGACGCGTTCTACCGCGCGGGGTCTCTGGTTTTCGGGGGCGGCCATGTGGTGTTGCCGCTGTTGCAGAACGAGGTTGTCCCACCCGGCTGGGTGGACAAGGATTTATTCCTGGCTGGCTACGGCGCGGCGCAGGCGGTGCCCGGCCCCTTGTTCACATTCGCCGCCTTCCTGGGGGCGGCGATGCAGGGCATGCCTTCTGGCTGGCTGGGGGGCATGCTGTGCCTGGCCGCGATTTTCACGCCATCGTTCCTGTTGGTGGCCGGGGCCTTGCCGTTCTGGGAAACCCTGCGCCATGCCCGCCACGCGCGGGCCGCCCTGGCCGGTATCAATGCGGCGGTGGTGGGCCTGTTGCTGGCCGCCCTGTACGATCCGATCTGGACTTCCGCCATCCTGTCGCCGCAAGACTTCGCCCTGGCGCTGCTGGCCTGGCTGGCCTTGGCGCGCTGGAAGCTGCCCCCCTGGTTGGTGGTGGTTGCCTGTGCCGCCGCCGCGGCCCTGTTGCCGCACATATCTGCATAGCGGCCGCGCCTGGCTAAACGGACCGCGGCGCGGGGTCTTGCGGGAAACGCAGGCGCGCGCGCAGGCCCGGTTCGGCATTGTGCAATTCCAGCCGGCCGCCATGCAGCCGGGCAATCGCCATCACCGTGGCCAGCCCCAATCCGTAACCCGGCACATGCTGGTGCGCGCGGTAGAAGCGTTCGCCGATGCGCGCGAGTTTCTCCGGCGGGATGCCCGGGCCATTGTCCGTGACCGTCAGGCAGGTTTCCTGCCCGCCATGCTCGATGTCGATATGGATGCGTGCCGCATCGCCGGCATACTTCAGGGCGTTGTCCACCAGCGTGGCCACGGCTCCGGCCAGCAGATCCGGGTCGCCGCGCAAGGGTGCCGCGCCGCCGTCGTGGAAGGTCAGGGTGGCGTGCTGCTCGTCGGCCACGGCTTCGTACAGTTCGGCCACATCGCGCGCAATCACATCCAGCCGCAAGGGCTCGAAATGCTTGCGGCGCGTACCCGATTCCAGTTCGGCGATCTGCAGCAGTTTCTCGGACACCTTTGCCAAGTCTTCCAGTTCGGCCGCCAGGCCGTCTACGCGGGCCCGGATGTCGGAGGGCGGGTCGCGGTCCCAGTCTATGGTGCGCAGCCGGGCCAGCATGCGCGTCAGGGGCGTGCGCAGTTGATGCGCCACGGCGTCCGACACGTTGCGTACCCCGCCCATCAGCAATTCAATGCGGTCCAGCATGCGGTTGATGTCGCTGGACAGCAGCGCGAACTCATCCTGGCGCGGGTGCGCCGGAATGCGCTGGTCCAGCGCGCCCGCGCCAATCTGCGCGGCCGTGCGGCGTATTACTTCCACGCGCCGCTGCAGAAAGCGCCGGAACAGGGCGGCGCCCAGCAGCACCAGCAGCGCGGTGACGCCGGTGGCAGCCAGGCTGACTTTCTTGATCAGGTTGGTCAGCTCGTACAGATCGCGCAGGTCGTGTCCGATGATCAGCGTAGACCCATCACGCAGCTTGCGCGCCACCAGATAGCCATGCACCGGTTGCCCCCGCAGCAGCACCGATCGCATCACGCCGCTGCCGTTCATCGGGGCGTCTATGGGGTTCCAGGCGATATTGCCCGCCAGCATCCGGCCCACCGGATCCAGCAGCATGAACATCTCGGTGTCCGTGTTGACGTGGTCAGCCATTTCCAGGGATATCTCGCGCGCCAGGCCCGCCAGCCCACCCTGCTCGAAGTGGGCGTTCAGGCGCTGCGACGTAATCTGCACCTGGCGCGAGAACTGCGCTTCCAGGATCTTCACGCTTTGCGTGTACAGGAACAGCAGCGACAGCAGCGAGGTCAGCAGCGCCAGGATGCTGTAGTTCAGGGTCAGGCGCAGGGCGGCCGAACTCCAGATGGCGCGCAGCATCCGGCCCGCCCGCCGCATCATGGGCTGGCCGCCGGGCCGGCAGCGGACGGGCCCGCCAGCCGGTAGCCCACGCCGCGTACTGTATGGATCAGCGGCAATTCCGCGTCGCCGTCGATTTTCTGGCGCAGCCGGCTGATGTGCACGTCGATGACATTGGTCTGGGGGTCGTAGTGGTAGCCCCAAACCGTGGCCAGCAACATGGTGCGGGTCAGCACCTGGCCGGCATTGTTCATCATGTATGCCAGCAGTTTGTATTCGCGCGGCTGCAGGGCAATCTGGCGGCCACCCCGCGTGACCAGTCCGCTGACCAGGTCCAGCGTCAGGTCGGCTACCGTCAGCTGACGCTGCTCGTAGCTGGGTGAGGCGCGGCGTATCAGCGCCTCGACCCGCGCCGCCAGTTCCGGAAATGCAAAGGGCTTGGTCAGGTAATCGTCGCCGCCGGCCTTCAGGCCGCGCACGCGTTCGTCCAGGGCGGTCAGGGCGCTGAGCACCAGCACCGGCGTCTTGCGGCCCAATGCCCGCAATGACCACAAAATGGACAGCCCATCCACATCGTTGGGCAGCATGCGGTCCAGGATGATGGCGTCCCAGTGCTCGGACGTGGCGCGTTGCAGCGCCGTGGTGCCGTCCATGCAGACCACGGGGTCGTATCCCAGTTCTTTCAGCCCGTTCGCAATGTAACGGGCATTGTCGGCGTCGTCTTCAACGATCAGGCAGCGCCACATGGTTACCTCTAGTCGGGCCAGGCCCATAGCGGCAAATTCTAGCGCGTAGCGGGCGCGGAGCCGGCGGAAGCTTCGGAACATTACCGATATTTAACGAACCCGTAATGCCACCCAATGCCGGGGCGTGCGTACTATCGCCAGGGTAATGAATGCACTGACGCTACCCCCTGCGCACGCCCGCGATACCGGCCCCGCACTGCAGCCGGCGGACTTCGCCCTGCTGGCGGATTTTCGCCACGAACTGCGCCGCTTCTCCTTGTTCAGCGAGGCCCAGGCGCATGCCCAGGGCCTGGCCCCGCAGCAGCATCAGGCCCTGCTTGCCATCAAGGCCAGCAGGGCGCCGCTGACCGTTACCGATCTGGCCCGCCGCCTGTGCGTCAAGTCGCACAGCGCGGCCGAGCTGGTCAGCCGGCTGGCGCAGATGGGCATGCTGGCCCGCGAGCCCGACCCCAACGACGGCCGGCGCGTGCTGCTGCGGCTGACGCCCCAGGCCGAAGGCACGCTGCAGGCCCTGTCCACCGCGCACCTGGAACAACTGCAGGGCATACGCCCGCTGCTGGCAGGCCTGCTGGAGAAGTTCGGCGGGTGAACGCCCACCAGCGGCCGGGCGGCGGGTGTCCAGGACTGCTAGAACAGGTCGAGGATCCAGTCCAGCAGCAGCAAAAGATCGTGAAGCAGTTGCATGTTTTCCGTGCCTGATGGCGGGTGCAAATCCGGTTTGCTATAAAAGTGCGTCGCAATCATTGACGATAACCCATGCACGCACCCACTCCCGCCCAGGCACTACATATCGCCCGCACCGTCGCCACGGCTCGCTATCCGGGCTTTGCCTGCGCGTTCGTCGCCGGCTCGATCCTGCGGGGGCAGGGCACCTATATGTCCGACATCGATCTGGTAGTGGTGCATGGCCGCCTGGACGCCGCCCTGCGCGAGTCCTTCCTGGCCGACGGCGTGCCGGTGGAGGCCTTTGTCCATGATCCGCAAACACTGGCCTGGTTCATCGACGATGACGTGGCGCGCGGCCGGCCCAGCTTGCTGAATATGATCGCCGAGGGCACCGCCATTGGCAATCTTGAGCAGGCCCGCGTCCTGCAGCAAGGCATTGCCCGCCGATTGCGGGCCGGGCCGCCGGCCCTGACTGCCGCGCAACTGGACGCGCTGCGCTATGAAATCACCGATGCCATCGACGACCTGCGCGGCGAACGCACTGCCGGCGAGATCATGGCCATAGGCGCCATGCTGCATCCGCGCCTGGCCGAACTCAGCCTGCGCGGGCGCGGCCGCTGGAATGGCGTTGGCAAGTGGTTGCCGAGGCTGCTGGCGCAGGCCGACGCCGCCCTGGCCGCCCGCTACCAGCAGGCATTCGATGCCTTGTTCAAGGCGGGACAGTGCGAGGCGGTGATCGCCCTGGCCGAAGCCGAACTGGCGCCCCACGGCGGCCCCCTGTTCGATGGCGACCGCCGCGTGGCGCCCGCGTCGTGGCGTGCCTAGCGGCAGGCGTCCGGACGCAACAAAGCCCCGGCATGCGGGGCTTTGCGGCTTGAATCCAATTGGCGGAGAGGGTGGGATTCGAACCCACGGTACGGGAAAACCGTACGCCTGATTTCGAGTCAGGTACATTCGACCACTCTGCCACCTCTCCGGTGTCCGTTTTTCCGTGCCGGATGGGGTTACCCGGCGGGGACGCTGCCCGCAGCGCCAGGGGCGCCGTGGTCGTCTGGCAGACGTCCGGACCTTCGCTTCCGAAAAAACGAAGACCGCAACTATATCAGAAAAAAACCCGCCATGCCCGGGGCAGGGAACAGGGCGGCCAGGGTGCCGGCGCGGGCCGCGTTCCAACCGCAAACATGTCCCCGTCGCGGGTGGGGCCTCGCCGTTTTGTCATCACCGGGGCGGCTACACTTGAGCCCCGTCTTTCATCCCGGGCGCCTACCCGATCTCAGGAGAATTCGCATGCTCAAAGGAAAAGTTGCCGTCGTCACCGGTTCCACCAGCGGCATCGGGCTGGGTATAGCCACGGCCTTTGCCCGGCAGGGCGCCGATATTGTCCTGAACGGGTTTGGCGACGCCGCTGAAATCGAGAAATTGCGCGCCGAACTGGCCAACGAGCACGGCGTGCAAGTCTTGTACGACGGTGCCGACCTGTCGCGCGGCGAGGCCGTGCGCCAATTGGTGGCCAACACCGTGCAATCGCTGGGGCGCATCGACATTCTGGTCAACAACGCCGGCATCCAGCACACGGCCTTGATTGAAGATTTTCCCGTTGAAAAATGGGACGCCATCATCGCCCTGAACCTGTCGGCCGTGTTCCACGGCAGCGCCGCCGCGCTGCCCCACATGAAGAAGCAGGGCTGGGGGCGCATTATCAACATCGCCTCGGCGCACGGGCTGGTGGGCTCGGCTTGCAAGTCGGCCTACGTGGCCGCCAAGCACGGCGTGGTGGGCCTGACCAAGGTTACCGCCCTGGAAACCGCCGGCACGGGTGTTACCGCCAACGCCATTTGCCCGGGCTGGGTGCGCACCGCCCTGGTCGAAAAACAGATCACCGCCCTGGCCGAACAGCACAACATCGACCAGGACGCCGCCGCGCGCGACCTGCTCAGCGAAAAACAGCCGTCGCTGCAGTTCGTCACGCCCGAACAATTGGGCGGCACGGCGGTCTACCTGGCCTCGGACGCGGCCGCCCAGGTTACCGGCACCACCATTTCGGTGGACGGCGGCTGGACGGCGCGCTGACCTGCGCCCCTACAAGAACAACCTAGGAACTCCGCAACATGCTGTTCTTGCTTTCTCCCGCAAAGAAGCTGGACTACGACTCGCCCGTTCATATCGAGACCCACACCCAGCCCTTGTTCGTGGACCAGGCCGCCGCGCTCATCAAGACGCTGAAAGGCTTGTCGGCATCCCAAGTGGCCGAGCTGATGAGCCTGAGCCCGGCGCTGTCCGAACTGAACGTGGCCCGCTATGCCGGCTGGACGCGCAAGTTCACCCAGCGCAATTCGCGCCAGGCCGTGCTGGCATTCAATGGCGATGTGTATGAAGGCCTGCAGGCCGGCACGCTGTCGGCCGCGCGCCTGGACTGGGCGCAAGAGCATGTCTGCATTCTCAGCGGCCTGTACGGCGTGCTGCGTCCGCTCGACCTGATGCAGCCTTATCGCCTGGAAATGGGCACCCGGCTGGCCACGTCCAAGGGCAAGAACCTGTACGACTACTGGGGTGCCAGCATCGCCGAATACCTGAACGAACGCCTGGCCGGCCAGAAATCGCCCATCGTGGTGAACCTGGCGTCGGAAGAGTATTTCAAGGCGGTGGATCTCAAGGTGCTGAATGCCCGCGTGGTGCAGTGCGTGTTCCAGGACTGGAAAAACGGCGCCTGGAAGGTCATCAGCTTCCATGCCAAGCGCGCGCGCGGGCTGATGGCGCGCTACGCCATCGAGCACAAGGTCGCCAAGCCCGAAGGCCTGCACAAGTTCGATGCCGAAGGCTATGCCTATGACGCGTCGGCTTCCAGCGCCGACAAGCTGGTGTTCCGCCGCAAGGTATAGGCCTTCAGTTTCACCCATGTCTGCCGGCCTGCGCGTTTTCCTGTTCTTTTCGCTGGGGTACCTGGTTTCGTACCTGTTCCGTGGCGTCAATATCGGCTTCGGGCCGACGCTGACGCAGGAACTGAACCTGTCGGCCGCCGACCTGGGTACGCTTACCAGCCTGTATTTCCTGGGGTTTGCGCTGCTGCAGATTCCCGCCGGCATTTTCCTGGACACCTGGGGGCCGCGGCGGGTCAACGCGCTGATGCTGTTGCTGGCCGCGGCCGGCACGCTGATCTACGGGTTGTCCGATACGCTGGGCGGGTTGATGGTGGGCCGCCTGCTGATCGGCGCGGGCGTGTGCGTGTGCCTGGGCGCGGCCTTCCAGGCCCTGGCCCAGACTTTCCCGCTGGCGCGCCTGCCCATGATCAACGGCCTGGTGATGGCCGTGGGCGGCATGGGGGGCGTGCTGGTGGGTTCGCCGCTGTCGTGGTTGCTGGAACGCAGTTCATGGCAGGCGGTCAGCATCGGCCTGGCGTTCTTTACCGTGGCCGTCTCGGCCATGATCTGGTTCGGCGCGCCGCGGGAAGCCCCGCGCCACCGCCGCGCGCCCGGCCTGGCCGAGCAGTGGCGCGGCACCTGCGCCTTGTTGCGCGACGGGCGCTACTGGAAGCTGGTGTCGCTGCCCGTGATGACGGGCGGGGCCTTCTACGGTGTGCAGTCGCTATGGGTTCGCCCTTATCTCATCGATGTCAACGGCCTGGATGCCGGCCACGCGGCGGCCCTGGTGTCGCTGATGGGCTTTGCCATGATGGCCGGCAATGTGGGGCTGGGCGCCATGGCCCGCAAGGTGGAACGCCTGGGCCTGGGTCTTTACGGCTTCGGCGGCGCCTGCATGGCGCTGTTCCTGCTGACCCAGGCGCTGATCATGGCGCGCGTGCCGGTGCCGCCCGAGCTTTTGTGGGCGGCCTATGGCGCCTTCGGGTCGGCCAATATCCTGGTCTATGCGCTGTTGGCGGGCGAGTTTCCGCCTGACCTGCTGGGCCGCGTCGCGTCCACGACCAATTTGCTGATGTTCCTGACGATTTTCCTGTGCCAGGTGGGCATAGGCTGGATCGTCGACCTGTGGCCGCGCGAAGCCGGCGTGTATCCGCCCGCCGCCCACCTTAGCGCCTGGGGCGTGGTGCTGGCGCTGCAGGTGGGCGCTGCCGTGTGGTACTTCTGGCCGCGGCGCCGCCGCACCGCGCCTGCCGCGTAACGGTGCCAGACACCGTCGCCAACCTTCAAGCCGCCGCCGCAGTGGGCCGGCTTTGCGGCGGGTCGGCCACGGCGGCCATTTCCTGGCGGATCTGCGTCGAGGCGCGCAGCATCTGCTTCAGCGGATACGCCAGCGTGGCCAATTCACCTTCGGTGTCGAACTGGCTGGGCAGCTCCGCCGGCACCGGCTGATCGCCGTCCAGCAAATCCACGATGCCCGCCAGGGCCTGCCGCATGGGTTCCGGCGTTTGCTTCAGGCCGGCCAGTATCGGTACGGCCGCAGTAATCTGCGACGCCATGATGTGATTCTGGATCAGCAGGTTGTTGAATTCCGGCACGTTCATCTGGTGCGAGCGCGGCTCGCTCATCATGCGATAGAAGGCTTCCGCATAATTGCTGAACGCAATGTGCACGTTCTTGCGCGCCAGGCGCCAGGCCAGGTCGGCTTCCTGCACGGAAGGCGTGTCGGGCGGCGGCGGCTCGCCCGCCGCCTGCGCCTGCATGGCGCGTGCGTAGCGCAGGCCGCTGCGCAGGTATTCGCGGTTGGCATTGGCGGCCGCGCGCGCCAGCGGTTTCATATAGCGCGCTTCCCACCAGGGCAGCACATAGCTGCACACCAGCGCGATCGCGCAGCCCAGCGCGGTATCCAGCGCCCGTTCGCCTATCACTTCCATGGACACGGTGCCGGGCGCCACGAAGTGGAACACCATCACCACGAACAGCGTATTGAAAATAGCGCTGGCCATGTAGTTCAGCTGCAGCAGGCTGTTGCCCATGATGCAGGCGATCAGCAGCACGGCGAACAGGGCCTCGGGCCGCGTGGTCACGTGGAACAGCAGCAGCGCCAGCATGCAGCCAATGAGCGTGCCCATCAAGCGCCAGCCATTGCGCTGGCGGGTCAGCGCGAAGCCGGGCTTCATGATGATGATGATGGTCAGCAGCACCCAGTAGCTATGCGCAGAAGATACCTGCGGCGCCGTCCATTGGCCGATCAGCCCCATGGCGATGGCGGCCGCCAGCGCCACGCGCAGCGCATAGCGGAAATACGGCGAGTCCAGCCGCAAGTTGCTGGTGATCATGCCCAGGCGCAACTCCTGGCGCGACATGAAGCGGGTCAGCGACTTGTCGATGCGCAGTTCGCTGGTCGGTTCCGCATCGGCGCGCGCCGCCGTGTGGTCGGCCAGCTTGCCGACGATGCGCGCGGCATTGCGCAGGCGGCGCAGTACCTGCACGATCAGGGCCAGCATTTCGGGTTCGCGCTCGCCCATGCCTTGCTGCTTGAACTGTTCGATTTCGTATTCGATGGCGCGCAATTCGGCCTTGGTGCTGCTGCGGTACTGCATCGGCCGGCCGCGCGACACGTCCAGCGCGACGCGGTTCAGTTCCAGCGCCATCTTGGCCAGGGCATCGCGCATGAACATCAGGCAGTCGTGGCCGGCCAGCGCGCGCCGCAGCGACGCGTAGTCGGTGTGGGTGGCCACCAGCGTGTCCAGCAATTGCAGCATGTCCACGAACATGTTCCACAGCATCACGCGCTCGCGGTCGCGATAGCCCCTGCCGCGCGGCAGGGTGCGCAGCACGATGTCGCGCGCGGCCTGGTGCTTTTCGGTCATGATGGACTGCGACTGGATCAGGGCGCGGTAGCTGTCGTCCAGGTCGGCGGTTTCGTCGTAGAAGCGGCTGCGCGCCGCCATGTAGTCGGCCGTGGCGAACAGTGCCACCGACATGGCCTGGCGTTCTTCGCGCAGCCAGAAAAACCGGCTGAAGGCCAGGCTGAAAACCAGGTAGAACAGGGCCCCGCCCAGCGTGGCGGCCGAATGCGCCAGCACCTGGCTGGGCGCCAGCGGCGAATGCATGGTCAGGGTCATGATCAGCAGGCTGGCAAAGCCGATCAGCCCGCCGCGCTTGCCGAACACTGAAAACATCGAGAACACGAAACACTGGCCGATCACCGCCAGCCACAGCAGCAACGGATAGGTGGATGCCGCGCCGGTAATGGTGACCGCGGCGGTGGCCAGCAGGGCTCCGCCCAGCATTTCGTTGGTGCGGTGCCTTTGGGGCCCGCCCGGCTGGTCGATGATGGCCAGGCATTGCGCCCCGAACGTGGCCACCAGCCCGAATCCGTATTCCCCCAGCAGGCCGCCCAGCACCAGCACGGGCAGCAGCATGCCCACCCCTTGCCGCACGCCGCCGAAGAAATAGTGGCTGTACAGAAAGCGCGGAATGCTGGCGATGCGTAGGTCCATGTCGGGCCGTTTCTTGGATGGGACCGCCCAAGTATAGAAAGATGTTGGAGGTTTGCGTGCTTGGGTCGCCTCGGTGTGCCGGGCATGGGGCCGGGCGAAGCCCGTCGGGCTCGGGCGCATGCAGGCGCCCTCGGCGCGCTCCGCGCGCTGCCCCGCCGGTCAACTCGCCCGGCCCCATGCCCGGCACACCGAGGCTGGCAACGTCGGCAATCGACGGCCTATCCGGTTCGAACCAGCGCTGGTGCAGTTTGGCGCCGCCCCCGCCCGCCCAGGGCGACGCCAAACGGGGCCAAAACGCGACAACTATCCCCTACAGGGGCCCCCGATTTGCCCCCGATGCCGCAACGCGGTAAATTTGCCACCTTGCGCCGGCCTGCCTATCCGATGCCGGCGCCCAGGCAAGCGGGGCTTCCGGGCTACATTCCGGGGGTTCCGCCCCAAGTAATACCTGCTGTTGGCCGCGCCACAAGCGTGTGTTGCCAAAGCTTCCATTTCGACCTCCAGCGTCCCCCAGGGGCGTTTGCGCTGCGTTCCCGACGAACGCGTGCCGGGTCGGCAGGGTGTCCGGGTGGCGAGGTTCCGTGAATCTCAAAGCGCCAGATCATGCTGCCGGTACCGGTCCGGGTTCAGTTGCCGTCGTATCCGGGCAGGCAACGGTCAGGAAAACAGGGCCGGTACTGAAAGGAATACAACATGGAAACCATAGGCGCCGATATCGTCGTGCGCTGCCTGGCCGATGAAGGCGTGGAACACGTTTTCGGCTACCCCGGCGGCGCGGTGCTGTACATCTACGACGCGATTTTCAAGCAAGACAAATTCCAGCATATCCTGGTGCGCCACGAGCAAGCCGCCGTGCACGCCGCCGATGCCTATTCGCGCGCGTCACAAAAAGTGGGCGTGTGCATCGTCACCAGCGGCCCTGGCGTCACCAATGCCGTCACCGGCATCGCCACGGCCTACATGGACTCGATTCCCATGGTCATCATCAGCGGGCAGGTGCCCACTGCGGCCATTGGCGAAGACGCGTTCCAGGAATGCGATACGGTGGGCATCACCCGGCCTTGCGTCAAGCACAACTTCCTGGTGCGCGACGTCAAAGACCTGGCCGAAACCATGCGGCGGGCTTTCTACATTGCCCGCACCGGCCGGCCCGGCCCCGTGCTGGTGGATATCCCCAAAGACATCACCCTGCAGCCCTGCAAGTACGTGGCACCCAAGGGCGAGATCGCCATGCGTTCGTACGCGCCGGTCAACAAGGGGCACCAGGGGCAGATCAAGAAGGCCGTGCAGATGCTGCTGGCGGCCGAACGGCCCATGATCTACGCCGGCGGCGGGGTCATCCTGTCCGATGCCGCGGCCGAATTGCGGCATCTGGCCGGGCAACTGGGCGCGCCTTGCACCAACACCCTGATGGGCCTGGGCGGCCTGCCGGGCACCGACCGCCAGTTCGTCGGCATGCCGGGCATGCACGGCACCTACGAGGCCAACATGGCCATGCAGCACTGCGACGTGCTGCTGGCGGTGGGCGCGCGCTTCGACGACCGCGTCATCGGCAATCCGCGCCATTTCGCGCAGAACGCCCGCAAAATCATCCACATCGACATCGATCCCTCGTCCATCTCCAAGCGCGTGCGGGTCGACGTGCCCATCGTGGGCAATGTGAAAGACGTCTTGGCCGACCTCAGCGCCCAGTTCGACCTGGCGCGCGCCGACGCCAAGCCGGCGCCGCTGGACAAATGGTGGCAGCAGATCGAAACCTGGCGCGGCAAGGAATGCCTGAAGTACGCCAATTCCGATGAAGTCATCAAGCCGCAGTACGTGGTGGAAAAACTCTGGGAAGTGACCGGCGGCGACGCCTTCGTCACGTCCGACGTGGGCCAGCACCAGATGTGGGCCGCGCAGTACTACAAGTTCGACAAGCCGCGCCGCTGGATCAATTCCGGCGGCCTGGGCACCATGGGTGTGGGCCTGCCGTACGCCATGGGCGTGCAAATGGCCAATCCGGGCGCGGATATCGCCGTCATCACCGGCGAAGCGTCCATCCAGATGAACATCCAGGAACTGTCCACCTGCCACCAGTACCACCTGACGCCCAAGATCATCTGCCTGAATAACCGGTTCCTGGGCATGGTGCGGCAGTGGCAGCAGATCGACTACGGTTCGCGCTATTCTGAGTCGTACATGGATTCGCTGCCCGATTTCGTCAAGGTGGCGGAAGCCTACGGCCACGTCGGGCTGCGCATCGAGCGCCCGGCCGACGTCGAGCCGGCGCTGCGCGAAGCATTCAAGAAGCACAAGGATCGCCTGGTCTTCCTGGACTTCATCACCGACCGCACCGAGAACGTGTGGCCCATGGTGAAGGCCGGCCGCGGGCTGACCGAGATGCTGCTCGGCTCTGAAGACCTGTAAGGAGGCGACCATGAAACATGTGATTTCCGTGCTCATGGAAAACGAACCCGGCGCGCTGTCGCGCGTGGTGGGGCTGTTTTCGGCGCGCGGCTACAACATCGAAACCCTGACCGTGGCGCCCACCGAAGACGCCACCTTGTCCCGCCTTACCGTCGTCACGGTGGGTTCGGACGAGGTCATCGAGCAGATCACCAAGCACCTGAACCGCCTGGTGGACGTGGTGAAGGTGGTGGACCTGACCGAAGGCGCGCACATCGAGCGCGAGCTCATGCTGATCAAGGTGCGGGCCGTGGGCAAGGAACGCGAGGAAATGAAGCGCATGGCGGACATCTTCCGCGGCCGCATCATCGATGTTACCGACAAGTCCTACACCATCGAGCTCACCGGCGTGCAGGAGAAGGTGCAGGCGTTCATCGACGCCCTGGACCGCAGCGCCATCCTGGAAACCGTGCGTACTGGCGTGTCCGGCATCGGACGCGGCGAACGGATCCTGAAAATCTGACGGCCCTGGCCGGCTACACCCTGATATCTATCCCAGAATCAACCCGAATCCAATAATTCCGGAGCAACTGACATGAAAGTTTTCTACGACAAAGACTGCGACCTCTCCCTCGTCAAAGGCAAGACCGTTGCCATCATCGGCTACGGCTCGCAAGGCCATGCCCACGCACTGAACCTGCACGAGTCGGGCGTGAAAGTGGTGGTGGGCCTGCGCAAGGATGGCGCTTCCTGGAACAAGGCCGCCAATGCCGGCCTGGAAGTCAAGGAAGTGGGCGAGGCCGTGAAGGCCGCCGACGTCGTCATGATGCTGCTGCCCGACGAAAACATCGCCGCCGTGTACCGCAACGAGGTGCATGGCAACATCAAGGCCGGCGCCGCGCTGGCCTTCGCCCATGGCTTCAACGTGCACTACGGCCAGGTCGTGCCGCGCGATGACATCGACGTCATCATGATCGCCCCCAAGGCACCTGGCCACACCGTGCGTTCCACCTACTCGCAGGGCGGCGGCGTGCCCCACCTGGTGGCCGTCTACCAGGACAAGTCCGGTTCGGCCCGCGACGTGGCCCTGTCGTACGCCAGCGCCAACGGCGGCGGCCGTGCCGGTATCATCGAAACCAACTTCCGCGAAGAAACCGAAACCGACCTGTTCGGCGAACAGGCCGTGCTGTGCGGCGGCACTGTCGAACTGATCAAGGCCGGCTTCGATACCCTGGTGGAAGCCGGCTACGCGCCCGAAATGGCCTACTTCGAGTGCCTGCACGAACTGAAGCTGATCGTCGACCTGATCTACGAAGGCGGCATCGCCAACATGAACTACTCGATCTCGAACAACGCCGAATTCGGCGAATACGAGACCGGCCCCAAGATCGTCACCGAACAAACGCGCCAGGCCATGCGCGAAGCGCTGGTGGCCATCCAGACCGGCGAATACGCCAAGAAGTTCATCCTGGAAAACGCCGCGGGCGCTCCCACGCTGACTTCGCGCCGCCGCATCAACGCCGAATCGCAGATCGAGCAGGTGGGCGGCAAGCTGCGCGCCATGATGCCCTGGATCGCCGCCAACAAGCTGGTGGATAAATCCAAGAACTAGGGCCACCCCCGAAGCACCATGCATGCCAGGTGTCTGGCACTCATGGCGCTACGTTAGGGTGTTCGTGGGCATCGCCAGGTGTCCGGCTCCCGCCAGGGTGCCGGACACCGTCCAACCGAGATTGTCGTGGTGTACAGCGGTGTCAGGCGCCTGGTGTCAAGGCATCCCTTGGTGGGATGCTTTTTTTATGGGGGCGTGCGGGGCCGCAAGCCGTCCCGGATGGGTTAACCTTTCAGTTATACGCCGCCACTTTCTGTGACTATGCCCAATTTCTCCATGCGCGATTCCGAGAATCGCCATCGCAGCATCTACCTGCTGCCCAATGCCTTCACCACCGCGGCGCTGTTCGCGGGCTTCTATGCCGTGGTGCAGGCCATGAACGACCGTTTCGAAGTCGCCGCCATCGCCATTTTCGTGGCGTTGGTGCTCGACGGCATGGACGGCCGGGTGGCCCGCCTCACCAACACGCAGTCGGCCTTCGGCGAACAGTACGACTCGCTGTCCGACATGACTTCCTTCGGCGTGGCGCCGGCGCTGGTCATGTATGAATGGATACTCAACGACCTGGGCCGCTGGGGCTGGCTGGCGGCGTTCGTCTACGTGGCGGGCGCGGCGCTGCGCCTGGCGCGTTTCAACACGAACATAGGCGTGGTCGACAAGCGTTACTTCCAGGGGCTGCCCAGCCCGGCCGCGGCCGCGCTGGTGGCGGGCTTCGTGTGGCTGGCCATCGACAACAAATTGCCTATCCACGACAACGTCATGGCCTGGGTGGCTTTCGGCCTGACCATGTACGCGGGCGTGTCCATGGTGTCCAACGCGTCGTTCTTCAGCGGCAAAAGCTTTGCCCTGGGCCGCAGCGTGCCCTTCTGGGGCATTCTGCTGGTGGTGGCCGTGTTCGTGTTCGTGTCCAGCGACCCCCCGGTGGTGCTGTTCGGCCTGTTCGTGCTGTACGGCTTGTCGGGCTGGGTGGTGATGGCCTGGCGCTGGAACCGGGCGCGCACTCGCCGCCAGCACGGCCGGTCGCACACGGAATAGCATTGCTTCCGCGCCGCTCCGCGCCGCGCGGTTGCCGGTATTACCGCCAGCGCCAGTCCTCGTCGTACATCGGGTCGGGCCCGGGGTGAAAGCGGGTGACCCGGTCGCCTTCGCGGCCCAGGTATACGTACATCAGCGAATTCCACACGCCCGACTGCTTGTAGCGGTACGACCACACCACTTCGCGCACGCTGGGCAGGCCCACCTGGGAAATATCGGCCGGCGGCCCGAACTCGCAGCGCACTTGCTCGGCTGTCCAGGTGCCCGTGGCCAGCCGCTTGAAATTGGCGTCCGTCAGCACCGGCACCACCTGGTCGACCCGTCCGTCGGGACCCACATGGGCGCCCCAGGCAAACTGGCCGTAGGGCTGCTGCGTCCAGATGACCCGCTGGCCGCCGCCGGCCATGGGGCAACTGAAATTGGGCTGGCCAATTTGGGCGGACACATCGGCCAGGGGGGAATCGGGCGGCAGCTTGGCCGGGTTGACGCAGGCCGCCAGGGCGCCCACGGCCGCCACGGCGGCGGCGCGGCCGGCCAGGCGATAAATGTTACAAAACATGCCGGTTCTCCGGTAGCGTTGGCCGGGCTGGAGCGGGCCAACCGGGCGGGCGATCAGGCCCGATGGGTTAATTCTAGCGAATCGGCTATAATCCTTCGTCTGATTTGCCCGGCATTGCATGGCCGGGCAAATTGGCATTGAACGAAAGCATTACGGTAGTTTGCCGTTTTTTTGAAACCACGGCAGGGCGCCTCGGCCCTGCCGCAAGTCCGAAGAGGTCATTCCATGTCCGTAGCCGACATTAAAAAAGCCGATATCGTCTCGCAATTCCAACGCGCCCAGGGCGATACTGGTTCCCCCGAAGTCCAGGTGGCTCTGCTCACCGCTCGCATCAACGAACTGACCGGTCACTTCAAGGCCCACATGAAGGACCACCACTCGCGTCGCGGTCTGCTGCGCATGGTCAGCCGTCGCCGCAAGCTGCTCGACTATCTCAAGGGCCGCAATCCCGATTCGTACCGCGCACTGATCGAAAAACTCGGTCTGCGCAAGTGATCGACGGGGCAGGCTCCCCATGACGCAACCGTGGCCGGTGCGACCTTTGTCGCGTCGGCCACGGTTTTTCATTTGTAAGGAATCCTCGTCATGTTCAATAAAGTGACCAAATCGTTCCAATACGGCCAACACACGGTCGTGCTGGAAACGGGCGAGATTGCTCGCCAAGCCTCCGGTGCCGTGCTGGTATCGGTGGACGACACCGTTGTGCTGGCCACTGTCGTGGCCGCCAAGAAGGCCAAGCCCGGCCAGACGTTCTTCCCCCTTACCGTCGACTACATCGAAAAAACCTATGCCGCGGGCCGCATCCCCGGCGGGTTCTTCAAGCGTGAAGGCAAGCCGTCCGAAAAAGAAACCCTGACCTCGCGGCTCATCGACCGTCCGCTGCGTCCGCTGTTCCCGGAAGGTTTCTACAACGAAGTGCAGGTCGTGCTGCACACCGTGTCGGTGAACCCTGAAATCGATCCCGACATCCCCGCCATGATCGGCGCCTCGGCCGCGCTGGCCATCTCGGGCATTCCGTTCAACGGCCCCATCGGCGCCGCCCGCATCGGCTACGTCGACGGCCAGTACCTGCTGAATCCCACGGCCTCGCAGCTGAAGTCGTCGCAAATGGACCTGGTGGTGGCCGGCACTGAAAACGCCGTGCTGATGGTCGAATCCGAAGCCAAGCAACTGTCCGAAGACATCATGCTGGGCGGCGTGGTGTACGGCCACGAGCAAATGCAGGCCGCCATCAACGCCATCCACGAACTGGTGCGCGAAGCCGGCAAGCCCGAATGGGACTGGCAGCCCGAGCCCAAGAACGAAGCCCTGATCGCCGCCGTGACGGCCTCGGCGCAAGAAGGCCTGGTGGCTGCCTACCAGGTGCGCCAGAAGCAGGCCCGCACTACGCAACTGCGCGACGTCTACGCCAACGCCCACGCCCAGCTCGCCGAGCAGGCCGCCGCCGCCGGCCAGGGCGCGCCCGACGCCGTCACCGTGGACAACATCCTGTTCGACCTGGAAGCCCGCATCGTGCGCGGCCAGATCCTGAACGGCGAACCCCGCATCGACGGCCGCGACACCCGCACCGTGCGTCCCATCGAAGTGCGCCTGGGCGTGCTGCCCCGCGCGCACGGCAGCGCGCTGTTCACGCGTGGCGAAACCCAGGCGTTGGTCGTGGCCACGCTGGGCACCAAGCAAGACGAGCAGATCATCGACGCGCTCATGGGTGAATACCGCGACCGCTTCATGCTGCACTACAACATGCCGCCTTTCGCCACCGGCGAAACCGGCCGTATCGGCGTGCCCAAGCGCCGCGAAATCGGCCACGGCCGCCTGGCCAAGCGCGCCCTGGTGTCGCTGCTGCCCGCCCACGAAGACTTCCAATACACCATTCGCCTGGTGTCGGAAATTACCGAATCCAACGGTTCTTCGTCCATGGCGTCGGTGTGCGGCGGCTCGCTGGCCATGATGGACGCCGGCGTGCCCCTGCAGGATCACGTGGCCGGCGTGGCCATGGGCCTGATCCTGGACGAAGGCAAGTTCGCCGTCCTGACCGACATCCTGGGCGATGAAGATCACCTGGGCGACATGGACTTCAAGGTGGCCGGCACGCAGAACGGCATTACCGCGCTGCAAATGGACATCAAGATCCAGGGCATCACCAAGGAAATCATGCAAGTGGCGCTGGCCCAGGCCCGCGAAGGCCGCCTGCATATCCTGGGCAAGATGCGCGACGCGCTGGAAGGTTCGCGTGGCGAGTTGTCGGCTTTCGCGCCGCGCATGCTCACCATCAAGATCAATCCCGAGAAAATCCGCGACGTCATCGGCAAGGGCGGCGCCACCATCCGCGCCCTGACCGAAGAAACCGGCACCCAGATCGACATCTCCGATGACGGCACCATCGTCATCGCCAGCGTCGACGAGGTCCAGGCGAAAGAAGCCCAGCGCCGCATCGTCGAACTGACGGCCGATGTCGAAGTGGGCCAGGTGTACGACGGCTCGGTGCTGCGCCTGCTGGACTTCGGCGCCATCGTGCAAGTGCTGCCGGGCCGCGACGGCCTGCTGCACATCTCGGAAATCGCCAACTACCGCATCGCCAACATCAACGATGTGCTGAAGGTCGGCCAGCAAGTCCGCGTCAAGGTCATCGAGGCCGACGACAAGGGCCGCCTGCGCCTGTCCATCAAGGCCATCGGCGGTATCGAGCAGCAGCAGGGCGGTGCTGCCGAAGCCGCGCCGCAATCGGAACCGCAAGCTGAATAAGCTTTACGTTTCTTAAGGCAAAAACGGCACCGCAAGGTGCCGTTTTTACATCAATCTACGGTAAATTCCTGGACGCGCCCGCGCATCGCGGCGCCACGGCAACGGAGAACTCATTGACCGGCACAGGAATCCCCCGCGCATGACCCCGGCAAGGCTGGCCGCCCTTGCCATGCTTGGCTGTGCGCTGGCGCTGCTGGCGGGCTGCATGGCCAACCAGTCAGTGGCGATCGGCCCGCGCAGCGAAGACATGTCCATGGACCAGTTCGCGCAAACCGATTTCAACCGCACGGTCACCCTGGAAATCCGCGATAACCTGGCCAGCCTGTACGTCTTGCTGGACAAACTTTACCGCCGCAACCCCCGCGAATGGCGCAAGGCCGGCGTGGCGGACCAGCCCGCCGCGGTGGCCCGGGTGCGCGCCATGGTGGAAAGCCGCAAGCCGCCGCCCGGCCTGCAGGGCCTGCGCGACATCCAGATCCTGGCCGTGTCGCTCGATCCCGCTTACCAGCGCGACCGGGTCGCCGCGTTCATCTACGGCTTGGCCGATACCCTGATCGCGGCTCATAATGACAAGACGCGCATGTATTTGTCCGATGTGCTGGACGGCCAGCGTATCTACAATGCCGCGCGCAATGTCGAGGCGGCTGCCTGGCTGCTGGCCACGCGCCGTGATTCCGCTGGCGCGCCGCTGTTGCTGGCCAATGAAATCACGGCTACGGGCGCCAACCTCAGCTTCGAACGCGAGTTCGGCGCCATCATCGGCCGGCTCGACCTCATCGCCAATCTGCTGGGCGAAAATGCCCGGCGGGTCGGCATCAACTATGCGCAAGGCCTGCTGTTCTTCAATTTCCTGCCGGTGCGATAGCGTTTACTACAGGGCCCAACCGTGATCGATCTTGCCGCCATCCAAGCCGCCCGTGCCCGTTTGCAGGGCCAGGTGCACAAGACGCCGTTCACGCATTCGCGCACCTTGTCCGATATCCTGGACGCCGAAGTCTGGCTGAAGTTCGAGAACCTGCAGTTCACTGCCTCGTTCAAAGAGCGCGGCGCGCTCAACCGCATGCTGGAACTCACCGCCGAAGAGCGCTCCAGGGGGGTCATTGCGGTGTCGGCCGGTAACCATGCCCAGGGCGTGGCCTACCATGCGCAGCGCATGGGCGTGCCGGCGGTTATCGTCATGCCGCGCTTCACGCCTACCGTCAAGGTGGCCAACACTCGCCGCTTTGGCGCCGACGTGGTCCTGCATGGCGATACCTTCGACGACGCGCAGGCCCATGGCTACACCCTGGCCCGCGAGCGCGGCCTGGTCATGATCCACCCGTACGATGATGCCGCGGTGATCGCCGGGCAGGGCACGCTGGCCCTGGAAATGCTGGAAGACCAGCCCGACCTGGACACCATGGTCATTGCCATCGGTGGGGGCGGCCTGATCGGCGGCATTGCCACCGCGGCGCGCGCCATCAAGCCCGGCATCGAGATCGTGGGCGTGCAGACCGAACGCTTTCCGTCCATGTACGCCGCCATGCGGGGCGTGCCCATGAACCCGGGGCACTACACCATTGCGGAAGGCATCGCCGTCAAGTCGCCGGGCATCATCACCCAGGAAATCGTGCGCCGGCTGGTCGACCGCATCGAACTGGTCAGCGAAAGCGATATCGAGCACGCCATCGTGGTACTGCTGGAAATCGAGAAAACCGTGGTCGAAGGCGCCGGGGCGGCGGGCCTGGCCGCCTTGCTGCACGACCAAGCGGCCGGCCACGGCCGCTTCCGGGGCAAGCGGGTGGCCCTGGTGCTGACCGGCGGCAATATCGACCCGCTGATGCTGGGCGAACTGATCGAGCGCGGCATGGTGCGCGCCGGGCGCCTGGCGCGCATCCGTGTCGACCTGCGCGACCTGCCCGGGGCCTTGGCGCACGCCACCAAGCTCATCGCCGATGCGCAGGCCAATATCACCGAAGTGCACCACCAGCGAGCCTTCACCGCGCTGCCCGTGCGCAACGTCGAAGTGGATTTCGTCCTGCAGACGCGCGGCCCCGAGCACATCCAGGAAGTCATCGACGTCCTGAACGCCGCGGGCTTCGCGGCCAGCAACCACGATCACTGAAGGGTGTCGGCACCCATGGGCGGGCTGTCCAGCCCGTCGCGTTCCACCAGGGCCTTCAGCCGGTACAGGCGTTCCCGATGCAGCGTGGCCGCCAGCGGCTCGGCATCGCGGCCCAAGGCAATGTAGTCGTCCGGCACGCCCCGCAGCGCCGGGCGCAGCCGTTCGGCGCCTTCCTGCCACCACAACGACAGCAGGCGGTCGGGATTCAGCGCGTCCAGCCCCTGGCGCCGCAATTCCGAGCGATTGAAATCTTTCAGGTTCCAGGTGGCCACCAGCACCCTGGGCGGCAATTGCAGGCCGCAACGCGCCCGCCGCGCCAGCCCGGCCGCGATCACGTGAAAATCCTTGGGGTCGCTATAACGCAATCCGGTTTCGTATACCTGCGTGTCGGCCTCTGCCGCCAGCGGAAAGTGCAGGTTCATTTCCGCCCATTGTTCTTCCAGCACGTCCCGCGGGATATCCCACAAGCGGGCGGCATTGCGCCGCCATTCGTCGCCGATGCGCTCGCTCCATACGGGCTGGTATACCCCGTCGGCCGCCAGGCGCAGCATCAGCCGGCGCACAATGCCCGACATCAGCACGCAGGCATCCAGCACGACAAACGGCGAGGGGGAAAATTCGGGGTCGGACACGATGGCGGCGCCTGGGGCGCCGGGCATAAACCAGGGCAGGCCGACACTGTAGCAGGAACATGACCCCGGTTTCTGGTAACAATAAATTGCCGACGTCCCATCTGTGCGGGGCCCGCATGCCGCACGGCAGCAAGGCACGCTTTGACCGCGAGATAGCTGCTATTCCGGACAGTTATAGATTTGTTGCATCTATTAGGGAAAACCGCCTTGAGGGCAATTTTTTCTTCAAGTAGCTTGCCCGGGTAATCCCTAATCGGCGAAGTGTACCCAGGCAGCATGACATTCGCATGAACATAGGCAGGCGTGCCCTGCACCAACCGTAAAGAGTCAGTCCGGGAGAGTGGTTGTGGATATTCCAAGCTTTGTTCAGTCTCGCCCCATCATTGCGCATACTCCCCTGGAAAACAGCCTGACGTTCAAGCAGATGACGGGCCACGAAGGCTTGTCGCAGCTGTTCGAGTTCGAAGTCGAGCTGCTGGCCAATAATTTCAACCTGGATCTGAAGCAGCTGCTGGGCAAGCCGCTGACCCTGGAAATAGCCACCACGTCGGCGCCGCGGTATCTCAGCGGGCAGATTGTGCGCTGCGTGATGGTGGGCCGCGAAAGCAGCACATCGCGCAATTACGTGTACAAGGCCACGGTGCGGCCCTGGCTGTGGTACCTGACGCAAACGTCGGACAACAAGATCTTCCAGCAGAAGACGGTACCGGACATCATCAAGGAAGTGCTGGGCGAATACGGCTACCCGTTCGAGGCCAAACTGACCGGCAGCTATCGTTCCTGGGAATACTGCGTGCAGTACCAGGAAACGGACTTTGCGTTCATCAGCCGGCTGATGGAACACGAGGGCATCTACTATTACTTCAAGCACGACAAAGACCAGCACACCCTGGTCATGACCGACGACATCGGTTCGCACGCACCGGTGCCGGGCTACGAATCGATTCCGTACTACGGGCCGGACCGCGTATCGACGCCGCAGGAAGAATACATTTCCATGTGGGAGATTTCGGCGCAGGTCACGCCCGACGGCTACGCCACGGTGGACTACGACTTCACCAAGCCGGGCGCCAGCCTGGACGCGATGTCCAAGCGGGCGGGTGGTTCCGAGCCGGGCAACCTGGAGATGTTCGAGTGGCAGGGCGGCTTCCAGGAAGCGCAGCACGGCGAGCAGTACGCGCGCGTGCGGTTGGAAGAACTGCAAAGCATCCAGGAACAAGACCTGGGCCTGAGCAACGCGCGCGGCTTGGCGGCCGGCCACTTGTTCACGCTGCGCAACCACCCGCGCAAGGCCGAGAACCGCGAATACCTGGTGGTGTCGGTGAACTACCGCATGAGCGTGGGCGGGTATTCGACCAACAGCGGTTCGGAAGAATTCTACGAGGCGTCGTTCTCGGCGTTGCCGTCCAGCGTGCAGTACCGGGCGCCCCGGGTCACGCCGATTCCCCGCACGCACGGTCCGCAGACCGCGCGGGTGGTGGGCCCGGCGGGCAAGGAGATCTGGACGGACAAGTACGGCCGCATCAAGATCCAGTTCCACTGGGACCGCTACGGGCAGAAGAACGAAAGCAGTTCATGCTGGGTGCGGGTATCCAGTCCGTGGGCGGGCGGCGGCTTCGGCGGGCTGCAGCTGCCGCGCATCAACGACGAGGTGGTGGTGGACTTCATAGGCGGGTGTCCGGATCGCCCGCTGGTGCTGGGGCGGGTGTACAACGCCAACAACATGCCGCCGGTGGAGCTGCCGGGCAGCGCCACGCAAAGCGGGTTCCGCAGCCAGTCGGTGTACGGCGACCCGTCGATGTGCAACAAGATGATCTTCGAGGACGCGCTGGGCTGCGAGCTGGTGCACATGCGCGCGCAGAAGGATATGTGCGATGAGGTGGTGAATGACCATAGTCACTCTATCGGCTGCAACTATACAGTCGGAGTCGGTGGGCACTACAGCATCAAGGCGAAAACACTGGGCGTGGAGATCTGCGATACGACCAGTGTCAAAATCGGTGGATTGACCACCATGGAGATGAAGGCGGTTTCCGAAACCATTCAGGGAACCGTGACCAGGAACACAACCGGCAATGTCCTGACCTCAACCACTGGCACATTGACGAATACCCAGATCGGGGCAATGGCGCTGACGGAAATCGGCGCAGCAGGCCATTTCCTGGCCGGTACATATGGATCAGTGCAGATTGGTGATTTCAAGAAAACCATATTCGGTAATGTGGGCTGAGGTGGCGGATTTGATCGGGGAGAATTGAATGCCAGAGCCGGATCTGATCAAAGACGTCAAAGATAGCGTCAACGAAGAAATCGAAGCTTTGGGGCCTGACGCGACCCCAGAGCAGATTGCCGATATCGTGGCCGAGCAGGCACAAGCGGGTGCGGATGGCAATACGACGCTGGCCAATGAGGCCGCGGATCGTGCCCGGGATCTTTACGGCCGCGGAGCGGATCCCGACACTGCCGCCGCCGCCTCTGCAGCCCAGGCACACCAGGACGTGGTCGCACAGCGGCCGGATGTACAGACGCAAGGCCAGCAATTGCTGGACAGCCGGTCGCCCGATAATGATGGAGCTCCCACGCCGGAAGAGTTGCAAAACTACACTGGCGTAGATCCTGGCGATCAAAGGGCAACGGTCGAGGATCTTACCAAGAGCCTGCAAGCCGTGAATGCGCCACCGGGGCTAGTTCCGCAGGCACAATTGGCTGTTGCCAACGCGGTTTCCGGCGGTACGGTATTGCCAACGGGGCTTGATATCCATGGCAACCTCAAGGTCACGGTTCACGATTATGTGAAGCTGGATTTTAAGAATTCACAGATCAAGACTACGCTTGATAAGACAACCTACGTGCACAAAGGGGATGTCACGATCAACGCGAAAAATGTGCGCTTGACCGCTGACGAGATCGTGATCGAGCCGCTGGAAAAAGAGATCAACCGTGTGCAAACCAGCAAGGAGTCGTATCGAAAATGGCTGAGCGTGAGCTTGGGCCTTTCGACAACCACGACAACGACCGTCCGGCATTATTCCTTGTTCGGTGCGTCAGGATCTGTCGTGCCTACCGTGAATCTCCATATTGCTCCGTTGAAAGTGGGGGCCGCGGTGTGGATGAATACGCGTGGTTTTGGCCGCGATGGCATCAAGGCTGCCACGTACGAGAACACGAAGTCGATGTCGCGCACATCTAACTCCATGTTTCTCCTTGCTTCCGTGATGCTCATTTTTTTCTAGCGGGTCGGCAATGCATTTGCCCTAGCCCTGTCGATTAGGTGACTGAATGACTGACCCCTATAAGAATATCCCCAACGTGTTGCCGGGTTCGAACGCCGCGCAGGCCGTCGACGAAATCAATCACTATATTCAGACGCAGGGCAGCAATCTCACCCCGGCCGCATTGGAACAGGCCATCAAGCAGAAAATCGTCCAGTATGGAGGCGATCCCGTCACTGCCGCCGCCGCCAGCCGTACCGCCTCTGTGCTGGTCGAGCAAGATCCAGCCCGCGCTTCGATGATCGCCGAGAACGTGGTCGGCGCGACTTTGGCTGACCCTGCCTTGGCCAGCAATCTTGCCAAAGACCGCGTGAACGCGCACTTGGACGGGTTGGGTGCCGATGCTGGCCAATTGACCGATGAGCAGAAGAAATCTATTGCCTTCAATGAGGCGAATGGGGTTCTGCAGGATTGGGGAGTGACCGATACGCAGTCTTCGCAGGCCTTGCAGGAAGCCGTGAACCAGTACATAGACCAAGGCGCTTCTCCCGATGTGGCGGCCGCGGCGGCCGTAGCCTCCGTGCTGGCGCAGGCTATGCCCGGCGTGGGTTCATTCTCGATTTTTGGCCACTTGAGCATGCTGGTGCACGGAGAGGCCACCTATATTTTCAACTCGACGGAAACCCTTGACGTCGCGGATACCGCTGTTCATACGCATTTGAATGGCACCAAGTACGACATGGCAAACAATACCCTCGGGATCTATTGTGAGGACATAAAAACATCAAACCGCACGGCTTGGGTGCGTGCCCACCCTGGTGCAGCCTTCGGCTATTACCGAGGCAGTTATTTTTCCTGGAGCCCCGTGACGCTCTCGGGATATGTCTGGAGCAAGCAACGGGGTGTCGAACAACGTGCGATAGGCGGGTTCTCGGGATCGGTTTCAGGGTTGCGGATTTATATCGCCGGTTTCGACTCGGACATGGTCACGTTCAGCAAAGGGGTACCCAAAGAGCGCGACAATCGGGTCACGATAATTGAAGCCTACGACATGGTGCGCGAACGGTTCAGTTCCAACACGACGTTTATCAAGTAAACAGGATCGCCGGGAAACCCATGTCTACACCGTTCAATGTCATACCTGGTTCCAACGCCGAGAAGGCGGTTCAGGAAATTGCGGGATTGACTTTCGAGCAGGCCAATATCGTCAGCAACATAACACCTATCCTGGAAAAATACGGCGTTGACAGCGTGACGACATCTGCCGTCGAAGCCGCCGCTACCAAACTGGCGGAAAACCCCAGGATGGATTTGTCGTACCTGGCGCAGGGGCTGGTTGGAACCAGTGTGGCCGATCCGCGGGTGGCGGGTAACGATGCCAAGGCACGAGTCGCCGCCGGCCAGGAAAATCTGAGCACTGCCGAACAGGAGATGCTGGCCATTACCGCGGCGGGTGACGCGGCCGAGGCGGCAGGCGCAGACCGTAGCCTGGCGGAAGCTGAAGCGGGCAAGGCGATCAGCCAGGGCATGTCTCCACAGATGGCAGCCTACGCGGGAGCGGCAGCCGCGGCGGCGGTGGCTGCGGCGAACAATCCGGTAGGCAATCCAGGTATTGAGATATTCGGCTATCTGCAGGCCCTGGTACAGGGCCTGGTAATGGAAACTTATCTCAAGACCGAGGACAAGACCGTTGCCTCCAGCACCAACTGGAAAATAGTCAACAATTTCATCCAGACCACGACAGGCCAGCTTCACGTCTATTGCAAGAACTACATTGCTGACGCAAAGAGCGATGTAAGCGACTCCGACTTTTCCTTCGGTATATACCAGAAGGGTTACACGATGGAAGCGGTAGACCCGGAAATGACAACCGGAATTAGTGTCGGCGTGTCCGGAGCGTCATATACCCGCTATGACTACAAGATAATTTCGCTGGCGGTGTACAAAGAGACCATATTTGCCTGGGACTTCTATATCAGCCCCTTGGGAACAACGAAGATGAATCAGTCCGATACCGATACGGACAAGACCAAGCACAAGACGGTAGTCGGGATTCATTCGCGAAGCAATACGAAGTTCCATTGAGCTGAATCATGAAGATAATAAAACCACTGCGCCTGATGGTGATGCCCAGGCCGTACCGGTGGCGCAACGGGAAATACCTGGCGGTGACGATTGCGGCCTTGATCAAGCATGATGGGGATAAGCCCAGCATATTGCCCGAGCACACGCTGATGCATGACATCCTGCCGGAGTTGGATTGCGACGAGATGATCGACTACGTCATGCCGAAGCCGCATCCGGAATTCCTGTTGAGCGGCCATGCCTATACCGCGCATCAGGAAGACAAAACCAAGTGCATGGTCAGCGTCCAGGTCGGTGATAAAAAGAAAGAGGGCATCGTATTCGGCGATCGCTATTGGAACGGCGATGTGATCACGGCGCCCCAGCCATTTGAAAGCAAACCCCTCACGTGGGACAACTCATTTGGGGGTACCGGCTTTGCGGCGAATCCATTGGGAACCGGTATAGACGAGATCGAGGTGGCCGGTATCAGGGCGGTTCGCCTGCCCAACCTGGAATCGCCCATCGACCGAGTTCATGCAAAACGCCAGCGGGTCGAGCCATTCAATTTTGGACAGATCCGTATCGATTGGCCGCAGCGCCTGGAAAAGATGGGTAGTTGCGATGAAACCTGGGTGCAAAACGTCGGCACGGGCTTTTTTGATGACATGCAACCCTCGGTCTTCAATGCCGCCGCAGAAGACCAAATATGGAAGAACAAGGAGGCACTCTCGCTGGATGAGTCCTTCGAAATATGGAACATGCATCCAGACATGCATTGCTGGTCCGGGCAGTTGCCGCAAGTGAAAGCCAGGTGTTTTATCCGGCGGCGTCACGCCGATGTACTGCTGGACGAAGTGCCGATGCGGCCAACCACGGTATGGTTCCTTCCCCACCGGGCAAGCTATATCCTGCTGTTTCACGGCCAGATCGCCATACAGGAAGATGATGCCTTCGATGTGATGGCTATCATGGCTGCGATGGAAGGTGCCGACGCGCCCCGGCCAATCGTCCATTACGAGGATGTTTTCAAGACTCGGACAAACACCGAAAAGGCGGCTTTCCATGTCCTGAAAGATGAAGAACTGATGCCTGCAGGGATGCTGGCGCCCTGGATTGAAGGCATGGCTTTGGACCAGCACGCGATGTTGTCCAAACTCACTTCAATGATTGACGAGCGGCGCGGTTTTCCAGATGGAGAGTTCGTCGGGCCCATCAGGCCGATGACGTTGGCGGATTTGCCTACCCTTTTTGAGGAAGGCGAGAAAATGACTGCCGACGCCCTGGAAGAGCATGAGCGTACACGGCAGGATGTATTGGCCGAGGCGGCTACCGACGACAAACCGCTCACTCGCCGACAGCAGGTGCTTAAAGAGCTTTACCGTGATTTGGACTTCAATGCGCAGCCGGGCGACGTCAAGAAGATCCCCGTCAGCGGGCCGCCGAAGCTGGACTCGCTCCGGCAGGTGATCCAGTCGGCCCGTGAGCGCAGGTCTCTGCGTGAGATGCTGAAAGAGTCGCCTCAGGAAGCGGCCACATTAGGGCAGACAGCGGACTTCACCCGTAGGTCGTTCGGAAAGCTGTACCTGTATTCTGTCCATTATCAGCAAGGCGCCCCACGGGTTGGCGAGCACAGGGCGATAGAACTCAGAAATCGCATCCTGAAGAAATATCGCCTGGGTAAGAACCTGGCAAAAATGGATCTTACAGGCGCCGATCTTTCCGGCATGGATCTTTCGGAAGCTGATTTTTCCGGCGCGTGGCTCGAGAATGTGGATTTTTCGGACACCAATCTGTCAGGCGCAATTTTCGATCAAACGGTGCTGGCTCGAGGAACTTTCCACCGAACCAATCTGGATCGCGCCACTTTGCGCGACTGCAATATCAGCGAGGCGGTGTTCAACAATGCCTCGCTATGCGACGTGGAAATGCAGTCTCTGATATGCGAGACAAAAACCACGTTTCATGATTGTCGGCTCGAAAGAGGCCACTGGAAGAGATTCGACTTCAAGAAGGCCGAGTTCATCAATTGCGAACTCACTGATATGAAGCTCGAGAAGATCACGTTCAGTTTTTCCACGCTCAAGCAATGCGAGATCCAGGGAGGCATGCTGGAGAAAGTCACTTTCGATGACTCGGTTATTGAGGAAGTAGCCATCCGGAATGCCTCCATTGCGAGTGCTATATGCACGAATACATCGTTTACCCGGGTGGAGATTACCGGCTGCAAGTTCGGGAAATCGACATTTTCCGAAGATGTGTCGTTCCACGATTCGGTGCTGACCGATAACCATTATATTCACAGCATGTTCCGAGAAGTAGTGTTCAAGAGCGTCGATTTGTCCGGTACGGTGTTCGAACAATGCGACCTGTCATTGGCAAACTTCCAGAAATGCCGTCTTCAAAATATACGCGTGCCACAGTCCATGTGTGTACGCGTCAATTTCGACATGGCGGATCTGTCCGGTAGCAATCTCATGCACGGTATTTTCCAGAAATCGAGCTTTATCGGAGCAAATCTGTCCGGCTGCAATTTCTTCCGTGCCGATATGAGCGAAACCTTACTGGATAGTTCGACACGTACCGACAACGCCTACGTGCATCGCACCAGATTGGCTCCATTTCGTGAGGGAGTGAATCGAACGGGCGCGCTGCGGCCATGACCAAAGAGTATGTCCTGAGCAAGGTCGATTCCCTGGAGCTCATCCAGGGGGTCAGTCTCGTTGGTGAGTCGTTCAAGGGCGATTCCCTGAGCGGCATGATGTTCAACAAGGTTGATTTTTCCCTTGTCTTTATCGAGAACTCGAAATTCAACGACTGCATTTTCGTCGAATGCAAATTCAGCGGCATGCGGGCAGTTGGGGCCGATTTCTCGAAATCACGATTCCAGTCCTGCGATCTGTCCGGATCGCGGTTGGAGAAGTGCGCCATGCAGGAAGCCGAGTTATCCAACTCCAACCTGCAACGTACAGTTTTCGATGATTGCGGCGTGAAGAAGTTTGACCTGACAGATTGCGATGCGCGGAAAATCGTGTTGCGCAATCTGGATCTCACTGATTCCAATTTCCTTGAGACGAAGCTGGAAGGAGCTGATTTCAGTCATTCGATCCTTTCGGAATCGATCTTCTACAAACTGGATTTGCGCCAGGTGGATTTCGAGCAGGCCGTTATGCGGGATGTCGCGTTTTCGGGCTGCATATTCGGTAAGCACAGTTTCTCGGGCCAGAATCTGTCTGGCTCTCAATTCAACGAGGCGGAGCTTGAGGATATCGATTTTTCCGAATGCAATTTGTCGATGTGCAATTTCAGCGATAGCAAGATAACCCGGGTCAGCTTCCTGGATGCCGATGCGCGCAACACTTTGTTCGTCAATAGCGAAATCCAGGATTCGGTATTCAGTCGAGCTGCATTGGATCAAGGTCTTTGGAATGGAGCCTTGGTGGCTCGGTCGAGTTTCACCTCGGCCAGCCTGACGATGGCGGCGCTTCACAAGGCATCGTTCGATGAGTCCGCGTTCATGGGCGCCGATCTGCGATTTGCGGATTTTTCTTATGCCAGGCTGCACAAGTGCGGCTTGGATGATGTCGTCCTGGGCAGTACCAAATTCCACCGGGTATTGACCGATACGGATTCAATCAAGACCAGGCTTGGCGCAATCGAGAAAGATGATGAGTTGTTCGATGCGGAGCTTTGGAGTGCCTAACTTCTAGGAGATCATCATGTGTTTATGGGGAAGCATGCATAGCGGTAGAAGCACCGGGATAGGTCCGTACCTCACCGGCGTGTCGAAGAACGACATGTTAAGTTGCATGAAACTGCCTACCACCAACATTCTTATAAAGAATCGTCCTGCTCATAATCTTTATTCCATCGCTCCATTGACGATAGACTTGCCGTCTGGCGTGCTGGGGGCTACGACCGGTACATTGTTCATGCTGGGAGCCACAATCGCGCTGTTCTCTGTAACGGTCATCGCATGTGGCGGACCGGTAATACGCTGGCTGTGCATCGCGTTGCAGAACCTGTGGAATACCATCGCCATGTACTTGAAGCCCGACCAGAAATTAGTGGCGCTTTTGTGCGGCTGAAATCGCGGATACAGTCCACCCGCGGCTTGAGTATGTTTCTCTATTTTCTTGCTTCGACGATCGGCGTGCTCTTCATGCTCGCGGGGGTCGCGGTGGTGGCAGCGTATCTGTATTTTTCGGTCTACAAACGTATGCCTGCCGCGGCGCCCAGCCTGGAATTGGCGTTCACGCTATACCTGGTGGGGCATGCGCTTTTTCTGTTCCGAAATTATCTGATCACTGACATCGCGCACCAGGTAAAAATGCGTGGCGACAGCGGCATGGCCCGCATCCTGTCCGCCAGAGAGCTGGGCAGTCCGGACGAAGCGCCAGACCGGTACTGGTACGAGCTGCACGTTGAGGTCAACGCTGACGGCGGCAAATCCGAGAAATTCACGACATCGATCACACAGCTATTTGCGGAACAGGCACGTATCAACTTGCATGAAGGGGCAACCTTGCCGGTCAAGTATTCGCGCAAGCATGATCAGGCTATTGTCATCGGCGACAATGCATTCGTGAGCATTCGCAAATAGATTCCGCTCGGCGCCGTCAAGGCAATTTTTTCTTGCCTGGCCGGCGCGCATACACCAGCGCGTAGACCGCCGCGTTCCCCGCCACCAGCGTCCCCGCCAGCAGCATCTGGATCCCCCGCGTCAACCCTTCCGGATAAATCAGCCCGAACACATAATGCTCGATAAACCCGCCGGCATAGCCTTCCTGCCCGGCCATTTGCCGCAGATCGTTTTCCAGCGGCGTCAGCGGGCATATCCATCCCATGCCCACTACCGTGGCGCCCCATGCCACGGCAGCCAGGTGCCAGGGCATCAACCAGCGCTTCCACAGCACCAGCAGACCGCCCAGCGCCACGAACAGCACGAAGGCGGCATGCAGTAGTAGAACGGTATCGGCCAGGGCGCGGTAGATCATGCGGCGGCCCTGCCTGGCGGATCAGTGGCGGCGTTGCGGCCGGCCGCCGTCGGGCTGGCGGCGCTTGCGCATGAAGGCCACCAGCAGCCACACGCCGATCAGCACCGATGCCGCCGTGCCGACCACCAGCCCGATATGTTCGGACCCTTTCATGGCGCCCACGCTGCGGGCCGTAAGAAAGCCAGGGGCCAGCATCAGGGGCAGCCAGGCGATGGCCGACAGCACGTTGGCCGTCTGGAAGCGCAGGTGGTTCATGCTCATGATGCCCGCCACCGTGGGAATGGTAGAGCGGATGGGGCCCAGGAAGCGGCCGATCAGTACCGAGGCAAAGCCGTAGCGGTAGAAAAACAGCCTGGCGCGCGCCACGGCGGTGCGCTGCGTGGTGAAGGGCCAGCGGCGCAGCAGGCCCGGCCCCATCCAGCGGCCCAGGCCATAAGACACGGCATCGCCCAGGATGGCGCCGGCAATGCCCCAGGCCAGCACGTTCCAGGGCGACAGCGTGCCCGCGCCGATCAGCCCGCCGGTCAGCAGCATCAGCGCCGTGGCGGGAATGAACAGCCCCACGATGATCAGCGATTCGCCGAACGTCAGCAGGAAAGTGATCGGCCCCGCCCAAGCCTGGTTGGCCTGGATGAACTGGCCGATGCTTTCAATATATGCGTCCATGCGAAGGAAAAAAGTCGTTAAACCTCAGCATGTTACCGCATGCGCCGGGCCGCTTTCACGCTTGCCGTGCAACATATTGTCGCTAGCGCGCCCAGTGCGCGAAGCAGGGATGCGGCGGCCGGAGATTGCTGGTGCACCCACCCGGAATCGAACCGGGACGCCTTGCGGCGAGGGATTTTAAGTCCCTTGCGTCTACCAATTTCGCCATGGGTGCGGGTTGGCGGAAGCGGTGGGATTCGAACCCACGAAGGGCGCAAACCCTTGCCGGTTTTCAAGACCGGTGCCTTCAACCGCTCGGCCACGCTTCCGTTTTGTTGCCGCGGGATGATACCGCAGGCGGGAAAGTCCGGGCCGTGGACGCATGCGCCGCGCGGCCGGTTTGGAACTTCCGTAAAGGGCGCCATAATAATCCATTTGAACGAGGAGGCGCACGATGCGAGCAGTAGAAATATCCCAACCTGGCGGTCCAGAGGTCTTGGTGCCGGTGGAACGGCCCACGCCCGAAGCCGGCGCGGGTGAAGTACTGATCAAGGTGTCGGCCGCCGGCATCAACCGCCCCGACGTCTTCCAGCGCAAGGGCAACTATGCGCCGCCCCCTGGGGCTTCCGACCTGCCGGGCCTGGAAGTGGCCGGTGAAATCGTCGGCGGCGACGTCGCGGGCAGCGGCTTCTCGGTGGGCGACAAAGTGTGCGCCCTGGTGGCGGGGGGCGGCTATGCCGAATACTGCGTCGCGCCGGTGGCGCAATGCCTGCCCATCCCGAAAGGCCTGTCGGACATCGAAGCGGCCGGCCTGCCCGAAACCTACTTCACTGTCTGGAGCAACGTGTTCGACCGCGGCGCCCTGCAAGACGGCGAAACCTTGCTGGTGCACGGCGGCGCCAGCGGCATCGGCACCACGGCCATCCAGTTGGCGCGCGCCATGGGCAATACGGTGTACGCCACGGTGGGCAGCGACGAGCGCGCCCGCGCGGTCGAGGCCCTGGGCGCAGCCAAGGGCATCAACTACAAAACCCAGGACTTCGTCCAGGAAGTCCGCGACGCCACCGGCGGCGCGGGCGTCAACGTCATCCTGGACATGGTGGCGGGCGACTACATCAACCGCAACATGAAATGCCTGGCCGACGACGGCCGCATCGTGGTCATTGCGCTGCTGGGCGGCGCGAAGGCCGAGGTCGACTGCAACCAGATCCTGCGCCGCCGCCTGACGCTCACTGGTTCCACGTTGCGCCCCCGTCCGGTGGCCTTCAAGGGCGCCATCGCCAAGGCGCTGCAACAACGTGCTTGGCCGTTGCTGGAACAGGGCAGCATCAAGCCCATCGTGCACGCCACGTTCCCCCTGGAACAGGCGTCCGCGGCGCACGCCATGATGGAAGCCGGCGAAAACATCGGCAAAATCATCCTGACCGTGTAACAGTGGCGCCAGGACTGCAGCGTAAATTCCGGTAAACAGGATACAATCTTGGGTTTGACCCGGTTTTTATCCGGGCCTACCCAACCTTGTTTGCGCCATGACCTCTGTTGAAGACCGCGCCCGCCTCGTGCTGGGCAACTGGAAGATGCACGGCAGCCTGGCCGAGAACACCGCGCTGCTGCAAGCGCTGCGCGCGGCCGATGCGGCGTCGCACTGCGAAATCGGTGTCTGCGTGCCTTTCCCGTACCTGGCCCAGGCCCAGTCGGCCCTGGACGGCAGCGCCGCCTCGTGGGGCGCGCAAGATGTCAGCGCGCACGACAAGGGCGCCTACACCGGCGAAGTGTCGGGCGCCATGCTGAAAGAATTCGGCTGCCGCTGGGCGCTGGCCGGCCATTCCGAGCGCCGGACCCTGCACGGTGAAACCGACCAGGCCGTGGCCGACAAGGCCGCCGCGGCCCTGGCCGCTGGCCTGACGCCGGTAGTGTGCGTGGGCGAATCGCTGGCCGACCGCGAAGGCGGCAACACCCTGGGCGTTATCGAGCGCCAGCTCGAGCCCGTCCTGGCCCTGGGCGCCGAAGCCCTGGCACGCATGGTGCTGGCCTATGAACCCGTGTGGGCCATCGGTACCGGCCGCACCGCCACCCCTGAACAGGCCCAGGAAGTCCATGGCGCTATCCGCGTGGCCCTGCGCGGGCTGGGCGCGGGCCAGGTGCGGGTGCTGTACGGCGGCAGCGTCAAGGCCGCCAATGCTGCCACCCTGTTTGCCATGCCCGACATCGATGGCGCCCTGGTGGGCGGCGCATCGCTGGTGGCCGAAGAATTCCTGCGCATTGCCGCAGCCTGAGATTTCCGGAGTCTTCAATGTCTTTGACACTTACCATTTTGCTGGTCGTCCAGGTGCTGTCCGCCCTGGGGATCATCGTCCTGGTCCTGCTGCAGCAGGGCAAGGGTGCTGACATGGGTTCGGCGTTCGGCAGCGGTTCCGCCGGTAGCCTGTTCGGCGCCTCCGGCGCGGCCAACTTCTTGTCGCGCGCCACCAAGTGGGCCGCCGTCGTGTTCTTCGCCAGCACCCTGGGCCTGGCCTACCTGACCCACAATCGCCCGGGAGGCGGTGGTGCGGTGGATTCGGGCGTCATGCAAGACTTCCCCGCCGACCGTTCCGTGCCGCAAGTGCCGGGCTCGGGCAATGGTGCCGGTTCGTCGGTGCCGCAAACGGCGCCGGCCCAGCCGGATGCGTCGGTGCCGCAAGCGCCGGCGCCCGCCTCC
>NZ_JAJMLX010000020.1 GCF_020991325.1 Bordetella petrii
CCCATCCCCCGCCGACGCCTAAAGAACATCTCGCCCCCGCCAGCAACGCCCCCCTCATTTGGCGCCCACCCAACTTTCTTAGTACTATGAGCCATAAATTCTATATACGCACAAATGTTCGTATATAGAACACAATCATTCCCGGCACGCGCACGGGAAGGCCCCAGGATGAGACGTACCCTGCCGCCCCCGCCCCGCGCGAGCCTCTCTAGAGCTATCGACATGGATCTTCCTATCCAGAGCCTGGCCGTGGTTGGCGCGGGCGCCATGGGCAGTGGTATCGCCGCCCTGTTCGCCGCCCAGGGGCTCGATGTAGTCTTGATCGACCCGGTGCCCGGCGCGCTGGAACGCGCCGCCAGCGTCATCGACCGGCAATTGGGCGTGTACGCGCCCGACGCCGTGGCCGAAACCCGGCGCCGCATACGCATGGATGCCGGGCTGGAAGCGGCCTGCGCCTGCGACCTGGTCATCGAGGCCATTCCGGAAAAACTCGAACTCAAGCGCGACGTGTTCACCCGGCTGGACACGCTGTGCAAGGCCGACACGATATTCGCCACCAATACATCGGGCCTGTCCATCAACGCCATCGCCGAAGCCGTGACGCGCCGCGACAAGTTCGTGGGCACGCACTTCTTCACGCCCGCCGACGTCATCCCGCTGGTGGAAGTGGTGCGCAACGACCACACCGCGCCGGACACGGTGGAACGCGTCATGGCCGCGCTACGCGCCGTGGGCAAGCGGCCCGTGCTGGTCAAGCAAGACATTCCCGGCTTCATCGCCAACCGCATCCAGCACGCCCTGGCGCGCGAAGCCATTTCGCTGCTGGAAAAAGGCGTGGCCAGCGCCGAAGACATCGACGAAGTGGTGAAGTGGAGCCTGGGCATCCGCCTGGCCCTGACGGGCCCGCTGGAACAGCGCGACATGAACGGCATCGACGTGCACCACGCCATTGCCACCTATCTGTATCCCGACCTGGAAAACCGCAGCACACCCTCGCCCCTGCTGGCCGAGAAAGTGGCCAACGGCCAGATCGGCGCCAAGGCCGGCCAGGGTTTCTACGCCTGGCCCGCCGAACGCCGCGAGCAAGTCCTGCGCGACAAGAGCGCGGCCCTGGGCGAATTGGCCGCCTGGTTGAACAGCCGGCCGTCTTCTTAACTTCCGCCTGTTTTATTGACCGACCGGCGGGCCGCCCCGCCAGGCGGCCGCCGCGTGCGGCCGTGCGCCGCGGCCCCGCACTGAACACATGCCTTACCGGAACAAGTTGGAGGCCACATGAATAAACTAGCGTCCTTTTTCACCGAGCTGATGCGCAAGTATCTGCCCGACCCCTTCGTTTTCGCGATCGCGCTCACCCTGCTGACCGTGCTGATGGCCATGGGAATCGAAGGCCAGGGCCTGGGGCAGATCACCCGCGAATGGGGCAAGGGTTTCTGGAGCCTGCTGGCCTTCACCACGCAGATGGCGGTGATCCTGGCCATGGGCTACGTGCTGGCCACCGCGCCGCTAACCGACCGCCTGCTGGACCGCATCGTCAGCCGCGTGCATCGGCCCCGCACCGCCATCATCGTGGCCACGCTGGTGGGCGCCATCGGCAGCTACCTGAACTGGGGCTTCGGCCTGGTGATCGGCGGCATCGTGGCCAAGAAACTGGCGCTGAAGGTCAAGGGCGTGCACTACCCGCTGATCATCGCGTCGGCCTACAGCGGCTTCACCATGTACGGCCTGGGCCTGTCGGCCAGCATCCCCGTGCTGATCGCCACGCCGGGCCATCCCATGGCCGACCAGATGGGCGTGGTGCCGCTGACGGAAACCATTTTTTCCACGCCCATGCTGTTGACCAGCCTGGCCATCCTGGTGACCCTGCCGCTGCTCAATGCCTGGCTGCATCCGCGCGAGGGCGACAAGGTGGTGGAAGTAGACCCGGCCATCGACAAGCCCACCGAAACGGCCGCCGCCGGCGATCTGCTGGAACAGAACACCTTTGCCTCGAAGCTGAACAACAGCCGCCTGCTCAGCCTGGCGATCGGCCTGCTGGGCGTGGCCTACGTGGTGTACCACTTTGCCGACGGCGGCTCGCTGGACCTGAACCTGATCAACTTCATCATCCTGTTCCTGGGCATCATCCTGCTGGGCACACCGGCCGCCTACGTGGCCAAGCTCAGCGAAGGCATCAAGACCATCTCGGGCATCATCCTGCAGTACCCCTTCTATGCCGGCATCATGGCCATCATGGCCGGGTCGGGCCTGGTGAACACCATCTCGCACGTCTTCGTCGACGTGGCATCGGCCGGCACCCTGCCGGTGTGGGGCCTGATCAGCTCGTTCTTCATCAATTTCTTCGCGCCCTCGGGCGGCGGCCACTGGGTGATCCAGGGCCCGTTCATGATCGATGCCGCCAAGGAGATCGGCAGTTCCATCGCCCAGACATCGATGTCGGTGATGCTGGGCAACGCCTGGAACGACCTGGTGCAGCCGTTCTGGATCCTGCCCGCGCTGGCCCTGTCGAAACTGAAACTGCGCGACGTGATGGGCTACACCGTGATCATGATGGTGTGGGTGGGGATCATCGACATCGCGGCCGTGCTCTCCTGGGGCATCCTGACTCACTAAGCGCAAAGAGGCTACCGATATGAACAAACCCCAGGCCTACCTGGTAACCGGCGGCAGCGCCGGCATAGGCGCCGCCATTGTGCGCGCCCTGCTCGACGCGGGCCACCGCGTGGTCAACATCGATTACCGCCTGCCGGACAACCCGCCCGACGGCCTGGTGTCCATCCAGGCCGACCTGACCGACGAGGCCCAGACCAAAACCGCGGCCGAACAGGCCACGCGCGGCCATGCCATCGTCGGGCTGGTGAACAACGCCGGCGCCACGCGGCCCGGCACGGCCGACACCGCCACGCTGGCCGACCTGGACTACGTGGTGGCGCTGCACCTGCGCACCGCGCTGATCCTGGTGCAGGCGGTGCTGCCCGACATGCGCGCCGCCGGCTTCGGGCGCATCGTGAATATGTCGTCGCGCGCCGCGCTGGGCAAGCCAGACCGCGTGGTGTATTCGGCCACCAAGGCCGGCCTGGTGGGGCTGACCCGCACCCTGGCCATGGAACTGGGCGGCGACGGCATCACCGTCAATGCCATCGGGCCGGGCCCCATCGCCACCGACCTGTTCCGCAACAGCAACCCCGACGGCGCGCCGCAGACGCAGCGCATCATCAACAGCATCGTGGTCAAGCGGCTGGGCACGCCCGAAGACGTGGCGCGCGCCGCCATGTTCTTCCTGTCGCCCGACAACGGCTTCGTGACGGGACAAATGCTGTACGTATGCGGCGGCACCACGCTGGGCGTGGCGCCCGTCTGATCCCGGCCGGCCATGAACCTGTCCGCGCCCTCCCGCCCCCGCCGCGACTCAGCGGCGGCGCAGCGCCTGGTCGATCTGTTCGGCCGCTCGGCGCAGCGGCGGCAGGAACACCTCCAGCATGGTTTCGCGCGAATACCGGTTGGCGTGGCCGCTGACGTTCATGGCCCCTATGACCCGGCCGCCGCGGTCGATAATGGGCACGGCCACCGACTGCAGGCCGGGCTCCAGTTCCTGCACCACGCAGGCGTAGCCATCGGCGCGCACCCGGGCCAGGATGCGCTTGAGCTCATCCCTGTCGGTCACGGTGTGCGGCGTGTGCGCGCGGATATCGCTGGCGGCCAGCACGCGCTCTTGCTCGGCGGGCGGCAGGCCCGCCAGCAGCACCCGGCCCATGGACGTCACCCAGGCCGGCAGGCGGCTGCCCACCGACAGGTTGATGCTCATGACCTTGTGCGTGGAAAGCCGAAGGATGTACACCACGTCCACGCCGTCCAGCACCGATACCGAACACGATTCGCGCGTGGTCTCGGCCACTTCTTCCATGTAGGGCAGGGCCAGGTCCCACAACGGGGTGGCCGACAAGTACGAGTAGCCCAGTTCCAGAATGCGCGGCGTCAGCGCGAACTTGCGCTCGTCCATGGACACATAGCCCAGGTGCACCAGCGTCAGCAGGATGCGGCGCGCGCCTGCGCGCGTCAGGCCGCAGGCGGCCGCCACTTCGGACAGCGTCATCTGCGGACGTTGCGGGCCGAACGCCCGTATCACCGACAACCCGCGTGCGAACGACTGCACGTAGGAATCGCTGGGTTGCTGGGATTCTTGCTGATCGATAACCATGCGCGCGGCAGCCCCGATAAACGCCCGGAACCAGGCAAGGCGCAAGCACCTTGACACTCCCAGGCCACCATGAAACGATGTTCTTTACAAGAACGAATGTTCGAATAAAGAACAAATTATGACACGCCCTTTTTAATCGCGGACACCCATGATCTCAAAGCTCGTTGCAAACGCGGCAGCCGCCCTGGCGGACGTACCCGACGGCGCCACCGTCATGATCGGCGGATTCGGCACCGCCGGCCAGCCCATGGACCTGATCGACGCCCTGCTGGAACAAGGCGCCAAGGATCTCACCATCATCAACAACAACGCCGGCAACGGCACTACCGGCCTGGCCGCCCTGCTGGGCGCGGGCCGGGTGCGCAAGATCATCTGCTCGTTTCCGCGCCAGGCCGATTCGCAGATCTTCGACGAGCTGTACCGCAGCGGCAAGATCGAACTGGAACTGGTGCCGCAAGGCAACCTGGCCGAGCGCATCCGCGCCGCGGGCGCCGGCATCGGCGCATTCTTCACGCCCACGGGCTACGGCACGCCGCTGGCCGAAAACAAGGAAACCCGTGAAATCAACGGCCGCCAGTACGTGCTGGAATATCCGCTGCGCGCCGACTACGCCTTGATCAAGGCCGAGCGCGCCGACCGCTGGGGCAACCTGGTGTACCGCAAGACGGCCCGCAACTTCGGCCCCATCATGGCCAGCGCCGCGCGCGTGGCCGTGGCCCAGGTGCGCGAAGTCGTCGAACTGGGCGGCCTGGACCCCGAAACCATCGTCACCCCCGGCATTTTCGTCAAGCGCGTTGTGCAGATCGACGCCGCCCCGGCCGCCAAGGAGCAGCAATGAGCAGCAAACTGACCCGCGACCAGATCGCCGCCCGCGTCGCGCAAGACATCCCCGAAGGCGCCTATGTGAACCTGGGCATCGGCCTGCCCACGCTGGTGGCCAACCACTTGCCGGCCGACCGCGAAGTGCTGCTGCACACCGAGAACGGCATGCTGGGCATGGGCCCCGCGCCCGCCAAGGGCCAGGAAGACTATGACCTGATCAACGCCGGCAAGCAGCCCGTGACCGAACTGCCCGGCTGCTCGTTCTTCCATCACGCCGATTCGTTCGCCATGATGCGCGGCGGCCACCTGGACATTTGCGTGCTGGGCGCCTTCCAGGTGTCGCAACGCGGCGACCTGGCCAACTGGCACACCGGCGCGCCCGACGCCATCCCCGCGGTGGGCGGCGCCATGGACCTGGCCATCGGCGCCAAAGACGTGTTCGTCATGATGGAACTGCTGACCCGCGACGGCCAGAGCAAGCTGGTCGACCAATGCAGCTACCCGCTGACCGGCATGCAGTGCGTGTCGCGCGTGTACACCGATGTGGCCGTGTTCGACATCCGCGCCGACGGCGTCACCGTCATCGACATGTTCGGCGACATGACCGCCGACGAGCTGCTGCGCCTGACCGGCCTGCCGCTGAAATTCGCCCGCTGATTCCCGATTGGAGATTTCCCCATGCTATTCATGGTCCAGATGCAAGTGAACCTGCCCGTGGACATGCCGGCCGAACGCGCCGACAAGCTCAAGGCCGACGAAAAAGCGCTGGCGCAGCAACTGCAGCGCGACGGCAAGTGGCCGCACCTGTGGCGCGTGGCCGGCCGTTACGCTAACGTCAGTGTCTTCGACGTGGAAAACAACGACGAACTGCACCAGTTGCTGTCCTCGCTGCCGCTGTTTCCGTACATGGACATCCAGGTGACGGCGCTGGCGCGCCATCCCTCGGCCATCTAAGCCCCTGCCCCGGAGCCCCGCATGCCCTACATCATCGAGACCTTCGACAAGCCCGACCACCAGGCCGTGCGCCAGCAGCACCGCGCCGCCCACCTGGAATACCTGGAAGCCAACAAGCACCTGCTGCTGGCCTGCGGCGCCAAGCTGCACGACGACGGCCAGGACGCCGGCGGCGGGCTGTATGTCGTGGATCTCGATACGCGCGAGGCCGCCGAGGCGTTCATCGCGGCCGACCCCTTCAGCCAGGCCGACCTGTTCCAGCGCGTGGCCATCACGCGCTGGCGCAAGGCCTATGTCGGCGGCCAGTGCCTGCTGTAACCACGACGCTTCAAACTGGAACTGCTATGTCTTACGCTGATCTGGGACAGGTGCGCCTGTACTACGTGATCGACGGTCCGGCCGACGCGCCGGTGCTGGTATTGTCGAACTCGCTGGGCACCTGCGCCGACATGTGGGCGCGCCAAGTGCCGGCACTGTCGCAGCGCTTCCGCGTGCTGCGCTACGACACGCGCGGGCACGGTAAATCATCCGTGCCCGACGGCGACTACACCTTCCAGCAACTGGCCGGCGACGTGGCCGCGCTGCTGGATCACCTGGACATCCAGCAGGCCGATTTCTGCGGCCTTTCCATGGGCGGCCCCACCGGCCTGCAACTGGCGCTGGATCACCCCCAGCGCGTGCGCAGGCTGGTGCTGAGCAACACCGCCGCGCGCATCGGCAGCGTAGAAAGCTGGTCGGCGCGCATCCAGGCGGTGGCGCAGAACGGCCTGGAAAACATGGCGCCCACGCTGGTGGAACGCTGGCTGTCGCCGGCCTACCGCGCGGCTGAACCCGGCCTGGCGCAAGTGCTGGTGGACATGCTGCGCCGCACTTCCGACGCGGGCTACAGCAATAACGTAGCCGCCCTGCGCGATGCCGACCTGCGCGGCCGGCTGGGCGACATCAAGGTGCCCACACTGATCATCGCCGGCACGCAAGACCCCGCCACCACCCCGCAGGACGGCCGCGACCTGGAAGCCGGCATCGCGGGCGCGCGCTATGTCGAGCTGAATACCTCGCACATTTCCAACTGGGAACAACCGGAAGCCTACACCCGCGCGGTGCTCGACTTCCTGACGGAGTAAGTCCATGCAACGCTGGAAGCAACGTCCCGAAGGATCCAACTGGGGCGACTACGGGCCCGACGACCAACTGGGCCGGCTGAACCTGCTGACCGACGCCCAGGTGCTGAAGGGCGCCCGGGAAATCCGCGCGGGCAAGGTGTTCTGCCTGTCGCTGCCCCTGGACCTGCCCGGCGGCAATGTGCTGAACCCGCGGCGCCATCCGCCCCGGCTCAGCCCCACCACGCTGCAGGACACCCCGTACCTGAACTTCCCGCTGCGCAACCTGAACCCCGACGCGGTCGACGTGCTCAGCGACGACCAGGTGCTGCTGTCCATGCAATATTCCACGCAGTGGGATTCGCTGGCCCACGTGGGCGCGCTGTTCGACGCCGACGCCGACGGCCAGGCCGAACTGTGCTACTACAACGGCTATCGCGCCGGCACCGACGTGGTGGGCCCGGCCGACGGCGACCACGTGGGTTGCGGCTGCAACAGCGGCGGCCCCTCGGCGGCCCTGAAGCTGGGCGTGGAAAACCTGGCCCAGCACGGCATGCAGGGCCGCGGCGTGCTGGTCGACCTAGCGCGCCACTTCGGCACCGGCCGCACGCTGGTGGGCCACGCCGAACTGATGCAGGCGCTGCAGGCCGACGGCATCACGGTCGAATCCGGCGACATGCTGGTGCTGCGCACCGGCTACGCCGAGAAAATCGTCGAGATGGCCGGCCAGCCCGACCCCGACGTGCTGCATACCTACGGCGCCGCCCTGGACGGCACCGACGCGGCGCTGCTGCAATGGATCACCGACAGCGGCATCGTGGCGATCTGCGCCGACAACTACGCCGTCGAAGCCTATCCCGCGCGCGACCGCCAGGGCCCGCGCGCCATGCTGCCCCTGCACCACCATTGCCTGTTCAAGCTGGGGCTGCCGCTGGCCGAACTGTGGTACCTGAAAGACCTGGCCGACTGGCTGCACGCCAACGGCCGCCATCATTTCATGCTGACCGCCCCGCCGCTGCGCATGCCGCACGCCATCGGCTCGCCCGCCACGCCCATCGCCACGGTATAGCAGGGAACGGTATCTGACACCGCTGCGCGGAGTCAGATACCTGGAAAGGCCGCGCCTGGCGCCTGGCACGGGGGGATGGCCGGGTGTCTGGCTCCGAAGGTGCCTGACACCGCTGGGGATTGCGCCGCGCGCGCGCCCGTTCTAAGGTGGAATCCACACCAGCCTTTCCGGAGACCACCATGAAAAAGATCCTGGCCTGCCTGCTGCTGGCCGCGGCATCGGCCATTGCCGCCGCCCAGAGCATGTCCCATGGCGTGTCCATCAAAGACCTGGCCGCCACCCGCCAGGCCGACGGCGTGTCGGTGATTTCGGGCACGCTCACCAACCACAGCGACAAACCCGTTGCCGCGCCTTCTGTCACCTTCGTGCTGTACGACGCCCAGGGCAAGGAAATCGGCCGCGCCGAAGGCAAGCGCGACACCGCCCTGGCCCCCGGCGAAAGCTGGCAGGTGCGGGCCATGACCCCGCTTGTATTCACGCGCTTTACCGCCATGGACATCAAGGCGGAATAAGCCCCCGCCGGGCGCGCGGCCAGCGCCCTGTCAGGCCAATATGGGAAAATAGCCGGCTGCACACGCTGAAACAACATTAAAACAACAAAGGAATCTCCATGTTCCCCAAACGACTCACCGAAGGCTACCAGGCATTCCTGGACGGTCGTTTCCACAACGAACGCACCCGCTACGAACAACTGGGCGAAGCCGGCCAGCAGCCGGAAATCCTGCTCATCGGCTGCTGTGATTCCCGGGTTTCCCCGGAAGTGATCTTCGATGCCGGCCCCGGCGAAATGTTCGTGATCCGCAACGTGGCCAACCTGGTGCCCCCCTATGAAGGCGAGGCCGAATCCTCGTCGTACCACGGCACCAGCGCGGCCATCGAGTTCGCCGTCAACGCCTTGAACGTCAAGCACATCGTGGTGCTGGGCCATGCATCGTGCGGCGGCGTGCGCGCGGTGTTCGACGACGCCGAGCCGCTGACCAAGATCGACTTCGTGGGCAAATGGATGTCGCAGATCACGCCGGTGGCCGAGGCCCTGCCCCGCTCCGGCGACCGCGCCACCGATGTCCAGCAACTGGAATGGGCGGTGGTGGGCCACAGCCTGAGCAACCTGCTGACCTTCCCGTCCATCCGCAACCGGGTCAAACAGGGCAAGCTGGAACTGCACGGCGCGTATTTCGGCGTGGCCACCGGCCTGCTGTTCCTGCGCGACCCCGGCACCGGACAATTCTCGCCCTGCCAGCCGCAGCAGGCGGCGTAACCGTTGCTCCGGTGAGGTGGCTGGCTCCGACGGTGCCAGACACCGTTGTGCGCCACGACAGTCTCAATTGGACGGTGTCCGGCACCCTGACGGGAGCCGGACACCCGGCAGTGCCGGCGCGAACTCGCCGCGGAGCCGGCTTTGCCGGTCCGCGCAGCGCTTCGGGGGTGGGCCTCCTTACAACCCCGCCCCGGCCAGGTCAGGCACGCGCCGGTGCCAGTCGGTGGCTTGCTGGAACGCTGCCCCTATCCGCCCCAGCGTGGCTTCGTCGAACGGCTTGCCCAGCAACTGGATGCCCACGGGCAGGCCTTGCGCCGAAAACCCCGCTGGCAGGGCCAGGCCCGACGCCCCCAGGAAATTGCCCGACCGGCTGAATGCCGCCAGCGGCGTGGCCTGTTCATCCACCTGGTCCACCGGGCAAGCCTCGAAGGGCTGGGCGGGCGTCAGCAGGGCGTGGATATCGCGCATCCAGTAGCGCCATTGCCCGCAGGCCCGGGCATGCCATTGCATGGCGTCGATGTAATCCGCCGCCGACACCGACTTGCCGCTCAGCACGCGGCCACGCACGAACTCACCCAGCGGCAGGCTGGCGTCTTCGATGTAATCGCGATGCAGCGCATACGCTTCGGCCGCAATGATGCGGCCATTGGCCAGCATCATTTCATGGAAATCGAAAGGCAGGGGCAATTCCCGCAAGCTGGCGCCCAGCGCCTGCAGCACGCCGCGGGCCTGTTCCAGCGCCTGCGCCACCTCGGCCTGCACCGGCGTCGGATACTGCTCCGGCGGCATCACGGCGATGTGCACCCCGGCCAGGGGCATGTCGCCCGCGCCGGCCGCCTGGCCCGCGTCGTAGTGGAAACGCGGCGCCGCCAGGGTGGCGGCATCCTGCTCGTCCGGCCCGGCCAGCACCTGCGTCAGCAGCATGGCATCGGCGGCGTCGCGGGTCAACGGGCCGATGGAATCCAGGGTATGCGACAGCGGCACGGCGCCATGCAGGCTGATCAGGCCGCGCGTGGTTTTCAGGCCGGTAATGCCGTTCAGCGCCGCGGGTATGCGCACCGAGCCGCCGGTGTCCGACCCCAGCGCCGCCGGCGCCAGGCCCGCCGCCACCGCCACGCCCGAGCCGCTGGACGAGCCGCCGGGAATACGATGGCAAGCCAGGTCCCAGGGATTGCGGGGCGTGCCCATGACGGGGTTGGTACCCCAGCCGCCAAAGGCGAATTCAACCATGTGCGTCTTGCCCAGTATCACCATGCCCGCCTGCAGCAACCGCCGCACGGCCGTGCCCGTGATGCTGCTGCGCCGCTGCAGCCAGGCCTGCGAGCCCGCCGTGGTGACTTGTCCCTGCACTTCGCACAGGTCTTTCACCGCGATCGGCACGCCGTCCAGCGGGCCCAGCACATAGCCGGCCTGGCGGCGCGCATCGGCCGCGGCGGCCAACTGCAACGCGCCGTCGGCATCCACATGCACGTAGGCATGCAGCGCCGGGTTGGCGCGCTCGATGCGGTTCAAGTAATGCTGCGCCAGTTCCACGGCGCTGTAGCGGCCGGCGGCCAGGCCGGCCGCCAGTTCAGACAAAGTAGAAAACGCCAGGTCAGACATGCCAAGGGCTCTCCGTTCAGCGCTTGTCCCAGGCGGGAATGGGATACACGGCCTTCTGCGTGGCCACGTCTTCGGGCCACACCGGCACCATGCCCTTGCCCGGCAGCAACTGCACCACCGGGAACGGCATCTTCAACTGGCGGCCCGCCTCGTCGATGGCGTAAGGGCCAGCCATGACGGTGACCTTGTCCGATAGATCCAGCGAGGCCTGCTTCAAGGCCGCCGCGTCGGTCGTGCCCGCCTTCTTGATGATTTCCTCGGTCAGCGCCGCCGCGCCGTACGCCAGGGCGGTCTGGAAGTCCGGCTTGAATTCCGCCTTCGGGAACAGCCGGTCATAGGCCTGGGCGAAGGCTTCGCGCGTCAGCCCCGCGTTAACGTCCCAATTGATGGCCGGATGGTAGTTGGTGTGGCTGAAAATGTAGTCCGAATCGGCGCCGATGGCCTGGAACTGCGGCGTGGACGCATACACCATGAAGACGAACGGGAAGTTGATGTCCAGCTGCCGCATCTGGCGCGTCATGCTGATCAGGTCGCCCTCGTAGGGGGTAGGAAATAGTGCTTCGGCGCCCGAGGCCTTGGCCTTCTGCAGCAGCGTGCTGAAATCTTTCTGGCCCTTGGGATATTTTTCGTACATCACCACTTCGATGCCGTTCTCGGCTGCCCTGTCTTTGCCGCTTTGCGCCAGGCCGGACGGAAACGGCTCGTCCGAATACAGAATGGCCGCTTTCTTCACGCCCACCTTGCCGGCCAGTTCCATGGACGCCTTCATCATGGCCGACACCGGCATCTGCGTGCCCGACACCATGTACTTGAAGCCCTGCTTGTACAGATCGTCGCTGGCCGCCGACCACACCATCATGTACTTGCCCAGGCGTTCGGTGGTGGTGGCCGCCGCCGCGGTCAAGGTCGAGCCGAACGGCGCGAACACCAGGTCGACTTTTTCGTCCACAATCAGCCGCTCGTACACACGGGTGACCATCTGCTTGTCGCTGCGGTCATCCAGTTTGACCAGTTCCACCGGATACTTCTTGCCCTTGATCTCGATGCCGCCGCGCCGATTGACATCGTCGACCCACACTTCCACGCCGCGCACGCCCGACTGGGATGCCAGCGCGAAACTGCCGGTAGACGACACTGTCATGCCGATGCGGATCTTGTCCGACGTTTGCGCTAACCCGGCCGTCGGAACCAGGGCAGCGGCCAGCGCAAGCGCCTGCCACCGCGACCACCACGATTTACCGAACATGAGACTTCTCCTGTCAGAGTCAGAGTTCATGAAAGACAACACGGAAGCCGTCCCGCCATGGCAAGTGGCACGAAAGTGCGCAATACTTGCGCAACGGGCAACATAGCGTATAACAAATAGGCATGGAGCGCACGCCTTGAACAACAAACTGAGTTACCGGCAAACCGAGATGCTGTGGGCCATCGTCATGGCCGGCTCCATCAGCGGCGCCGCCCGGCTGCTGGCCATCAGCCAGCCAGCCGTCAGCCGCATGCTGGCCCAGACGGAAAAGCAATTGGGGCTGACCCTGTTCGAACGCGTGCGCGGCCGGCTGCAACCCACCGCCCAGGTACACAGCCTGTTCGAGGAAATCGAGAAAACCCAGCGCATGATGCAGCGCGTCAACGACCTGGCCGACGCGCTGGCCGGGCACGGCGCGGGCGTGCTGCGGCTGGCCTCCATTCCCAGCCTGGCCCAGTACCTGGTGCCCCACGCCGTGGCGCGCTTCCAGCAGCACCATCCGGACATCCTGCTGCGCATGAACGCGGCCGCCCTGCCCAGCCTGATCAACGACGTGCTGCAGGGCGAGGCCGAACTGGGCCTGGTGGTCATGCAGACCGACCACCCCTTCCTGAAAACCCACCCCCTGCACACCGGCCGCATGGTGGCGGCCATACCAGGCAACCACCCGCTAGCCGGGCGCGCGCAGGTGTCGCTGGCCGACCTGTCGCCCCACCCCCACATCGTGGTGGGCACGCGCATGCCCTATGGCATGCTGGTGCAGACCGCCTTCGAACAGGCCGGCCTGCCCTGCCGCATGTGCGCCGACGTACCCTGGAGCAACCTGGCCTGCGCCCTGGTGAACGCCGGCGCCGGCATCGCCATCGTCGACGAGTTCACCGTCATGGGCAATCTGTGGCCGGGCGTGCGGGTGGTGCCCCTCGCGGAAGAAATCCCCCTGCACATCAGCGCCGTGCACCTGGCCCACCGCCCGCTTTCCCGGCTGGGCACACAGTTCCTGGCCGACCTGCGGGTGGTAGTGGGCGAGGCTTTTTCTGCACAAAACCAGGGTTAATACTTAACTCCAAGTTATGGTTTTGGCGGCGCAAACTGTTCATAATTTCCGGCAAGCTTCCCCCCGCAGCCCGGCCCAAAGGATTCTTTATGAGCAGTCCCGCCGCCCCTACGGCGCAAACGGCTACGCATCGCGCCGAAGACCGCCGCGCCGAACAGTTGCGCACCCGCATCGCGGCGGGCGTGTTCCTGATACTGGGCCTGGCCATGGCCGCCGTGCCGCTGGCCACCGGCAATCTGTCGCTGGCGTTCTACCTGATGCTGTGGATCACCATGGCCAGCGCCATGAACATCTGCGTGGGCTTCACCGGCTACCTGCCCTTCGGCTACGTGGTGTTCTACGGCGTGGGCGCCTACGCCACCGGCATCTGCTACAAGGTGCTGGGCTGGTCCATCGCGCCGTCGCTGGCCGCCGCCGGCATCGCCGGCCTGGCCATCGCGCTGCTGCTGGCCCCCACGCTGCGCCTGCGCGGCGTGTATTTCGGCATCGTCAGCCTGGCCCTGGCCACCATCGTGCGGCTGGCCATTTCCAACCTGCCCGACGGTCTCACCGGCGGCAGCATGGGCCTGATACTGTCCAGCGCCAACAGCCCGGTGCACAGCTACTACGCCATGCTGGCCGTCATGGCCGCCACGCTGGCCACCGTGACCTGGCTGGCCGTTTCGCCGCTGGGCAAGGCCCTGAAGGCCATCCGCGACGATGACGCGGCGGCCGCCTGCGTGGGCATCCACGTGCCCAACACGCGCCTGAAGGCGTGGCTGCTGGCGGCGCTGTTTCCCGCCCTGGCGGGCGGTATCGAGGCCTGGTACACCAACGTAGTCGACCCGGAATATGCCTTCCATGTGCTGGTTACAGCCAAGAGCATCATCTACGCCATGGCGGGCGGCTTCGGCACCATCCTGGGCCCGGTGGTGGGCACCCTGGCGCTGGTGGGGGTCGACCATCTCATCTGGCAACGCTTTCCCTTGCTGAACCTGCTGCTGCTGGGGCTGGTGATCGTGCTGCTGATGCTGTTCCTGCCGCGCGGCATCGTGGGCGGCCTGCTCAAGCGCAAGCCGCAGTGGCGCCGCTACATCGCCTGACCCCTACGCCAAGGACGCCAAGCCATGACCGCACTCGTCATCCAGGGCCTGATCAACGGCCTGATCCTGGGCACCCTCTACGGCCTGATCGGCGTGGGGCTGAATGTCATTTTCGGCGTACTGCGCGTGGTGAACTTCGCGCACGGCGAATTCCTGGTGCTGGGCGCGTACTTTGCCTACTACCTGCTGGAAAGCGCCGGCGTGAACCCGCTACTGGCCCTGCCCCTGGCCTTTGCCGTGTTCTTCGCGGCGGGCTATGTGCTGTATTTCGTGCTCATCCCGCGCCTGCGCGGAGCCGATGACCCGGAAATCAGTTCACTGCTGCTGATGTTCGGCGTGTCCATCATGCTCAGCGCGCTGATGCTGCTGGCCTTCGACGCCGACGCGCGCTCGCTGCCCTACCAGGTGGAGCCCGTGTTCCTGAAATTCGGCCCGGTGCTCATCCCCACCGCGCGCCTGATCGCCCTAGCCATCGCGCTGGCTGTCATTGGGGCGCTGGCCTGGTTCCTGTACCGCAGCACGCCGGGCAAGGCTCTGCGCGCCATCATCATGAACCGCGACGCGGTACGCATCGTGGGTATCGACGCCGAACGCCTGTCGGCCGTGGCCTTCGCGCTGGGCATCGGGCTGGCCGCCATCACCGGCGTACTGATCGCCATGGTGTTCCCCGCGTTCTCGCCCTTCATGGGCAACGACTACACCCTGATCGGCTTCATCGTCATCGTGCTGGGCGGGCTGGGCCACCCGGTGGGCGCGCTGGTCGGCGCGCTGCTGTACGGCATTACCGAGCAGGTATCGGTGGTGTTCTTCAATCCGTCCATCGCCACCATCTGCGGTTTCGCGCTGATGGTGGCCATGATATTCGCCCGCCCCACCGGGCTGTTCGGCCATCGCATGATGCGCTGACCCGGAAGAACCGCCATGCTTACCGTCACCCAACTCAAGAAACGCTTCGGCGGCCTGGTCGCCCTGCAGGGCATCGACCTGCACGTGCCGCCGCGCTCCGTGCTGGGCATCATCGGCATGAACGGCTCGGGCAAGACCACCCTGCTAAATTGCATCAACGGCATCTATTGCCCCGACGAAGGCCGCATCCAGCTGGGCGACGACGACATCACCGGCAGGCAGATCCACGAAGTGGCCCGCCTGGGCGTGGGCCGCACCTTCCAGGTGCCGCGCGTGTTCGCACACCTTAGCCTGCTGGACAACATGGACGTGGCCCAGCAGCAAACCGGCCGCAGCGCGGAAGAACGCTACGCGCAATCGGAATACTGGCTGCACAAAGTCGAACTGCACCGCCTGCGCCACAACCATGCCGAAGAATTGTCCGGCGGACAGCAGAAACTGCTGGAACTGGCCCGCATCATGGCGGCGCGGCCCCGCGTGGTGCTGCTGGACGAACCGTTCGCCGGCGTGAACCCCACCCTGGCGCAGTTGCTGATCGGGCTGATCCGCGACGTGCCCACCGATCATGACTGCTCGGTGGTGCTGGTATCGCACGACCTGACGTCCATTTACCAGCTTTCGCACCACATCGTGGTCATGAATGAAGGCGCCGTGCTCAGCGAGGGCGATGCCGCGCACGTGCGCGCCGATCCGCGCGTCATCGAAGCCTACCTGGGAGCCTGAGCCATGACCGACGCCCCCGCCCTGTCGCTGCAAGACGCCACGGTTGCCTACCATGGCGACATCACTATATTAAGTAATGTCAGCGTGCACGCGCGCGCCGGCCAGGTCACCGGCATCATCGGCCCCAACGGCGCGGGCAAATCCACCGTGCTGAAAACCCTGTTCGGCTTCCTGCCGCTGCGCACCGGCCGCATCACCCTGCACGGCCAGGACATCAGCCGGCAGCCCTCGCACCAGCGCGCCGGCCATGGCGTGGCCTTCGTGCCGCAGCACCGCAGCCTGTTCGGCGAACTGTCGGTGGAAGACAACCTGCTGCTGGGCTGCTGGCCGTTCCGGCAAGACAAGGCCCGCGTGCGCCGCCGCATCGACGCCGTGTACCAGCGTTTTCCCATCCTGGCCCAGAAGCGCCGCGACCCGGCCGCCAGCATGAGCGGCGGCCAGCAACGCTTCGTGGAATTCGGGCGGGCGCTGCTCATTGAACCGTCGGTGATGCTGCTGGACGAGCCCACCGCCATGCTGGCGCCCAAGATTTCCAAGGAAATCTACACCCTGATACGCGGTTTTGCCGATGAAGGCATGACGGTGGTGCTGGTGGACCAGAACGTGCGCCGCTGCGCCGAGATCGCCGACCGCATGTTCATCCTGGAACTGGGCCGCAACAAGGCCGAAGGCACGCGCGAGCAATTCGGCCACGACGGCGGACTGCGCGACATGGTAGCCTCGTGGATGGACTACCAGATCGACTGACTCCACCGGCCCGCAGCGCCCACCCAAGGACACCGCATGAAAATCCACTTTTCCCCAGCCTCGCCCTTTGTACGCAAATGCCTGGCGGTGGCACACGAAGTCGGCCTGGCGGGCCAGATCCAGAACTTGCCCAGCGCGGCCAACCCGGTGAACCGCGACGCCAGCATCATCGTCAACAACCCGCTGGGCCAGGTGCCCACCCTGCTTACCGATGACGGCCAGGCGCTGTACGACAGCCGTGTCATCTGCGAATACCTGAACGACCTTGGCGGCGGCACGCTGTTCCCGGCCGCCGGCCCCGCGCGCTGGCAAGCCCTGGCCGACCAGGCCCTGGCCGACGGCATCCTGGGCGCGGCCCTGCTGGCCCGCTACGAAAACAGCCTGCGCCCCGAAGCCCTGCGCTGGCCCGACTGGATCGCGGGACAAATGGGCAAGGTTACCGACGCCCTGGCCCAGTTCGAGCGGCGGGCCGACAGCTTCGGCGACCGGGTCGACATCGGCACCCTGACCCTGGGCTGCGCCCTGGGCTACCTGGATTTCCGCTACCCCGACTACGACTGGCGCGCCAGCCAGCCCGACTGCGCCCAGTGGTACGCCGTGTTCAGCGAGCGCGCCTCGATGCGCCACACCGCCCCGGAAGCGCCGCGCGCATAGGGCCTGCGCGAAGTCCTTTTTCGCGCGGACAGACGCCGGCCGGCGCACGTACCGCGGGCTTCTATTCTTATTACCAGAATGACTTAGACAAGCCAATCTAGCGGCTGTTACGGTTATGAGGATAGAACCCTGCGGCACCGGGCGGCGGCGCCTTTTCTGCGTCCGCCGTTTCCGTCGCGGCCTGTTGCCTGCCGCAGGTTGTTCCTTGCGCCCCACCGGCGCCCCCAGAAGGGCAACTTGCCATGTATGTGTACGACCCAGTCGATCAGCAACTAGTCGAACAGCGCGTTGCGCAATTCACCGACCAGACGCAACGCTTTCTTGACGGCCAGCTCAGCGATGACGATTTCCGCACGCTGCGCCTGCAAAATGGCCTGTACATCCAGCGCCACGCGCCCATGCTGCGCATTGCCATTCCCTATGGCCTGCTGGCCGCGCGCCAACTGCGCACCCTGGCGCATATCGCGCGTACCTGGGACCGCGGCTACGGCCACTTCAGCACGCGCCAGAACATCCAGTTCAACTGGCCCAAGCTGGAAGACGTGCCCACCATCCTGGCCGAACTGGCCAAGGTGCAGATGCATTCCATCCAGACCAGCGGCAACTGCATCCGCAACACCACGTCCGACCATTTCGCCGGCATCGCGCCCGACGAACTGGTAAACCCGCTGGTGTGGTGCGAAATCATCCGCCAGTGGTCCACCCTGCACCCGGAATTCGCCTTCCTGCCGCGCAAGTTCAAGATCGCTGTCAGCGGTGCCGAAGAAGACCGCGCCGCCGTGGGCGTGCACGACATCGGCCTGCAAGCGGTGGAACAGGACGGCGTGCTTGGCTTTCGCGTATGGGTGGGCGGCGGCCTGGGCCGCACGCCCATGGTGGGCCACCTGATCAAGCCGTTCGTGGAATGGCAGCACCTGCTTACCTACCTGCAGGCAGCGCTGCGTGTGTACAACCTGCACGGCCGGCGCGACAACAAGTTCAAGGCGCGCATCAAGATCCTGGTAAAAGAATTGACGCCCGAGGTCTACGCCCAGCAAACCGAAGAACTCTGGCAGCAGATCAAGGGCGGCCCCGACACGCTCACGCAAGAATACGTGGACCTGATCGCTGGCCGCTTTACCTGGCCCGCCTACGATGCGCAGGCCGACGGCCAGCCCGACCCCACCGAAATGCACGCCGCCGCGCACCCCGCGTTCGCCAGTTGGCTGCGCAAGAACGTGCACGGCCACAAAGTGGCCGGCTACGCGGCCGTCACCTTGTCGCTGAAACCCACCGGCGTGCCGCCGGGCGACATCACGGCCGACCAGATGGAAGCGGTGGCCGACCTGTCCGAACGCTATGGCTACGGCGAAGTGCGCGTGTCGCACGAGCAGAACCTGGTGCTGGCCGATGTGCGCCGCGCCCGGCTGTTCGACCTGTGGCAGGAACTGCGCGCACTGAACATGGCCACGCCCAACATCGGCCTGCTGACCAACATCATTTCCTGCCCGGGCGGCGACTTCTGCGCCCTGGCCAACGCCGTGTCGATTCCCGTGGCCGAAGCCATCCAGCGCCGCTTCGACAACCTGGACTACCTGTTCGAAGTGGGCGAGCTGGACCTGAACATCTCGGGCTGCATCAACGCCTGTGGACACCACCACGTCGGCCACATCGGCATCCTGGGCGTGGATAAGAACGGCGAAGAGTGGTACCAGGTCACCATTGGCGGCCGCCAGAACGGCGCAGCCAAGCCCTTGCCCGACCTGCAATCGCTGCGCGGCGGCGGCGCCGCCATCGGCCGCATCATCGGCCCGTCATTCGCGCGCGAACAAGTGCCCGACGTGGTCGAGCGGCTGGTGCACACTTACCTGCGCCTGCGCGACAGCGACGCCGAACGCTTCATCGATGTGGTCGACCGCGTGGGCATCGCCCCGTTCAAGGAAGACGTCTATTCTGATCCCGCCGTCGCCAAAGCCGCGCCGGCCCGCGAGGTGGCCCATGCCTGATGCAATTACCGCCAACGACACGGCCGGGCAACTGATACGCCATGGCCGCCTGCAGGCCAACGATGCCCGCGTGTTCACGCCCGAAGCCGACACCGAACCCGGCGCGCAATTGCCGGCCGACGAACCCGGCTGGATAGTTCCGCTGCCGGTATGGCTGGCCGCGCGCGACACCCTGCGCCAGCGCCGCCACCCGGTGGCGGTATTGCTGGCCCCGGCCACCAAGCTGCAAGACCTGGTGGGCGATGCCGGGCAGGTCGACCCGGCTATCGCCTTCATCGCGATCGACTTTCCCGTGTACACCGACGGCCGCGGCTATTCGCTGGCGCAGTTGCTACGCACGCGCCACGGCTGGAAAGGCGAATTGCGCGCGCTGGGGGATGTCATGATCGACACCATCCACTATCAGGCCCGCGTGGGCTTCGACAGTTTCCTGGTGAAAGACGGCCACGACCCGCACAAGGCCCTGGCCGCCTTCAAGACCTTCACGGTGCACTACCAGAAAACCTATCCCAAGCCCCAGGCGGAACTGCTGGCGGCCTGACAAGGCGCGCAAGGGGGCTCGGGCTACAGCCGGGGCTGGCTACAGCCGGGTGTCTGGCTCCCGCCAGGGTGCCTGACACCGCCCTACTGGAACCGCCGCGGCACACAACGGTGTCTGGCACCTGGCGGAGCCAGACACCCAGCGTGCCTAAGGCCTACGTCCCTTCCCACTGCGGGCCGGGCACGTGGATGTCGAACAATTCCAACACGCGCGCCACGGTGTGGTCCACCATTTGCTCGATGGACTGCGGCCGGTGATAAAACGCCGGCAGCGGCGGAAAAATGATGCCGCCCATTTCGGTCACGGCTGTCATATTGCGCAGGTGCGCCAGATTGAACGGCGTTTCGCGCACCATCAGCACCAGGCGGCGGCGTTCTTTCAGGGTAACGTCGGCCGCCCGCGTGATCAGGTTATCCGACAGCCCGTGCGCCACGGCTGCCAGGGTACGCATGGAACATGGCGTGATCACCATGCCCGCCGTCTGGAAGGCACCGCTGGCCAGCGTGGCCCCCACGTCGCGCACGCTGTGCACGTGGTCGGCCAGGGCCTGGACATCATTGCGGCCAATGTCCAGTTCGTGCTTGACGTTCAACACGCCCGACGCCGACATCACCAGGTGCGACTCGACGTCGTCCACCCCGCGCAGCGCCTGCAGCAGGCGCACGGCGTACAAGGCGCCGGTGGCGCCGGTGATGCCTACGACCAGGCGCCGTGGCGATGTCATTCCGCCGTAGCGCCGGAGGTGTCCAACAGCGTTTTCAGTTCGCCGTTTTCGTTCATTTCGGTCATGATGTCCGAACCGCCGATGAACTCGCCGCTGACATACAGCTGCGGAATAGTGGGCCAGTTGGAGTATTCCTTGATAGCCTGGCGCACTTCCTCGTCTTCCAGCACATTCACGGTAACCAGCTTCTTGACGCCACAGCCCTTCAGGATCTGGATGGCACGGCCCGAAAAGCCGCATTGGGGAAACTGGGCGGTGCCCTTCATGAACAGCACCACGGGGTGCTGGGTGACGGTTTCGCGGATGAATTCTTGCACGTCGCTCATGGTGGTCTCACTAAGAGAAAAAGCAGTAATAGCGGAATGAGCCCATTATAGGGATCCGCCGGAAATCCGTTCGATGCCGGCCAGGTCGCGCCGGCTGGCAACCTGGCGGAAGCCGGTGGCGGACAGCAACTGCCGTACCGCCACGGCCTGGTCCCAGCCGTGCTCCACCCACAGCGCGCCGCCGGGGCGCAGCCGGCCGACCGCGCCCGTAATAATGGCGGACAGGTCGCGCAGGCCGTTGGCGCCGTCGGTCAGGGCGCCGCGCGGCTCGAAGCGCAGGTCGCCCCGCCCCAGATGCTCGTCGTCGCTGGCGATATAGGGCGGGTTGGAAACAATCAGGTCATAGCGCGCGCGCGGCGGCAGCGCGTCGTACCAGCAGCCCTGGGCGAAATCCACGCGGGCCCCCAGCCGGGCCGCATTGCGCACCGCCACCTGCAGCGACGCCGCGCTGACATCGGTAGCGGTAACGGATACCTGCGGCGCCCCCAGCGCGATCGACACGGCAATGACACCGCTGCCCGTGCCCAGGTCCAGCACGGCGGCCTCGGGGTTGTCGGCCAGCCAGCCCAGCGCCGTTTCCACCAGCAGCTCGGTATCCGGGCGGGGAATCAACACGTCGGGCGTCACCGCGAAATCGTGGCCCATGAACTCGCGATGCCCCACCAGGTAGGCCATGGGCTCGCCCGCCAGCCGGCGCGCGGCCAGCGCCTGGTATTGCTGGGCCTGCCAGGGCTCGATGGGGTCGGTATCGTGCGCCAGCATCCAGGCATGCGGCTTGTGCAGCACATGTTCAAGCAGCATGCGCGATTCCAGCCGCGGCAGGCGCGGGTCGCGCAAGAAAGCCTGCAGGATGATGGAGTTTTCCACCTTAAATATCATCCCCCAGCGCCGCCAGCTGCTCGGCCTGGTGTTCGGCGATCAGCGCGCCGGTCAGTTCTTCAAGGTCGCCTTCCATGATCTGCTGCAGCTTGTACAGCGTCAGGTTGATGCGATGGTCGGTTACCCGCCCCTGCGGGAAGTTGTAGGTGCGGATGCGCTCGGAACGGTCGCCCGAGCCCACCAGGCTTTTGCGCTCGGCTGCTTCCTTGCTTTGGCGCTCGCGCAGTTCGCGGTCTTTCAGGCGCGCGGCCAGCACCTGCATGGCCTTGTCCTTGTTGCGGTGCTGGGAACGGTCGTCCTGGCATTCCACCACCAGCCCGGTGGGCAGGTGGGTAATGCGCACGGCCGAATCGGTCTTGTTGATGTGCTGCCCGCCCGCGCCGCTGGCGCGGAAGGTGTCGATGCGCAGGTCGGCCGCGTTGATCACGATTTCGCCCACGGCATCGGCCTCGGGCATCACCGCCACCGTGCAGGCCGAAGTATGGATGCGGCCCTGGGCCTCGGTGGCCGGCACGCGCTGCACGCGGTGCGCGCCCGATTCGAACTTCAGCCGCCCATAGGCGCCATCGCCGTCGATGCGCGCGATCACTTCCTTGTAGCCGCCCAGTTCGGACGGGCTTTCCGACATCAGCTCGACGCGCCAGCCGCGCTGCTCGGCATAGCGCGAATACATGCGCAGCAAATCGCCCGAGAACAGCGCGCTTTCGTCACCGCCGGTGCCGGCGCGGATTTCCAGGAACAGGCTGCGGCCGTCGTCCGGGTCGCGCGGCAGCAGCAGTACCTGCAATTCGGCCTCGAGCGATTCCAGGCGTTCCTTGGCCGCCTTGATTTCTTCTTCGGCCATGGCCTTCATGTCCGGGTCGCCCAGCATTTCCTGCGCGGTGGCCAGGTCGTCTTCGGTGCGTGCGAACTGCCCCCAGGCCATGGCCAGGGGTTCCAGCTCGGCGCGTTCGCGCGACAGCTTGCGGAAGCGGTCCATGTCGGCAGCGGTATCGGGTTCGGCCAGCAAGGCGTCTACCTCGATCAAGCGGTGGGACAACTGCTCCAGCCGGCTGCGCATGGAAGATTTCATAGGGAAGACCAGATTGAGGTAGTGCGGATTAGCGGAATGCGGGCGCCCGGAAAGCGAACGCCCGCCGGGAGGCGGGCATTGCGGCAGCAGCGCTAACGGCGCGAATCGCGGCCCGGGAACAGGCGCGGCATCCAGGCGAGCAGTTGCTTGCGCTCGTCGGCATCGCTGCGGTTCAGCGCCGCCAGCGGGCCGTGCAGGTACTTCTGGGTAAGGCCGTGCGCCAGTTGGTCGAGCACGGCTTCGGGCGATTCGCCGCGCGCCAGCAGGCGGCGGGCACGCTCGAGTTCGGCGGCGCGCACGTCTTCGGCGGCCTGGTGCAGGTCACGGATGACGGGCACCACTTCGCGCGACTGCATCCAGTGCATGAAGCCCTGGACACGCGTTTCGATGATGGCTTCGGCCTGCACCACGGCCGCCCGGCGCGCGTCGGTGCCGCTTTGCACCAGCTGGCCCAGGTCGTCGACCGAATACAGGTAGACGTCGTCCAGGCGGCCGACTTCGGGTTCGATATCGCGCGGCACGGCCAGGTCGATCATGACCATGGGGCGGTGGCGGCGCAGGCGGGTAGCGCGTTCGACCAGGCCCAGCCCCAGGATGGGCAGAGAACTGGCCGTACAGGACACGATGACGTCGAATTCGGCCAGGCGTTCGGGCAGATCGACCAGCTTCATGGTGCTGGCCGCGAAACGGCCCGCCAGGGTTTCGGCGCGTTCGGCGGTACGGTTGGCCACCACCATGCTACGCGGGCGCTGCGCGGCGAAGTGCGTGGCACAGAGTTCGATCATTTCGCCCGCGCCGATGAACAGCGTGCGGGCTTCGCCCAGGTTGCCGAACACCCGTTCGGCCAGGCGCACCGCGGCGGCGGCCATGGACACGGAATGCGCGCCGATGGCGGTTTGCGAACGGACTTCCTTGGCCACCGAGAACGTGCGCTGGAACAGTTGATGCAGCAGCGTGCCCAGCGAACCGGCTTCGCCGGCCGCGCGCACGGCGTCTTTCATCTGGCCCAGGATTTGCGGTTCGCCCAGCACCATGGAATCGAGCCCGCTGGCCACGCGGAACGCATGGCGCACGGCGTCGTCGTGCTGGTGGCGGTACAGGTGCGGCACCAGCGCGCCGGATTCGATGCGGTTGTGGTCGGCCAGCCACGCGGGCAGTTGCTCGGCCACGTGCGCTTCGGCGGCGCAATAGACTTCGGTGCGATTACAGGTGGACAGAATGGCCGCTTCGCGCACCGAGCCGCCAAAGGCCGAGCGCAAGCCTTCCAGCGCCGGCCGAACCAGGTCGACCGGCATGGATACGCGTTCGCGCACCGACACGGGCGCGGACGTGTGATTCAGACCGAAAGCGAGTACAGCAACGGACATGGGATGCGGGCCAGCACCGCCCGGACGAAGCACGGCGCATTTGTAACATTGAGTCTATGAAATTATACCCCTAAGGGTAATCCCGGGGTAGAGCTTCTGAACCGCGCCCGGTCAAGGCCGGGCTATGCCCGCCTGCACGGTTCCTGAAAATTGTGTATAGTTGCGGACTTCGTTGGCCTGGTAGCTCAGTTGGTAGAGCAGCGGATTGAAAATCCGCGTGTCGGTGGTTCGATTCCGCCCCAGGCCACCACGAATTCAATGCCCAGCCTTCATGGCTGGGCATTTTCATTTGTGGGTCAGGGGTGCGACGGCAAGCGGGCCAAGCTCGGCATGGGGCCGCGGACGCAAATGGCTTCCAGGGAAACCACCATGCACGTCTTCGTCTCCCGCACAATGTCAAAACAGCCTGAACGCGCGGAATGACAAGGCAGGCAGCCTTTACGCCGCAATGGCCTGGGCCAGCTTCTGGATAGAAAGCGGCGCGCAGCCCTCGGCATCATTGCTGACTGTCACATAGGCGGCCTGGCCCGCGCCTGTGATCCCGCGTATCGTGCGCGCCAGCACCGCGCGCGTGTGGGGATCCTCGCTAAGGATGGCATTGAACGGATCATGCTTCTTCTGCGCGTCGGCATAACCATACGCGCCGAAAATGCGATTCAGATTCCATCGGCAGACCAGCGGCCCCGGCCATAGCGCGCGCAGCATGGGCAGTTGCTCCTCGATCGGCGGCATCTTGCCATGCAGGCCCAGGCAGAAAGTGGCGCCATGCGCCTTGAGCGTGTCAACCAGCGCCTGGCCCAGTAGTTCAGGGTCCCGGACCTCGACCGCGACAACCACAGCGTCATGCGCCGACAAAGCCTGCCGGACAGCCGCCAGCATGCGGCCCAGTTTCTCCAGTATCGATGCCGGGCGGCTCAACCAGCCCCAGGGCAAGGGGCTTAGCTGGAACACCAGAACGCCGAGCTTGGCACCCAGGCCCTCGAGCGCCGGCTGCACGAAATCTTCGATGGCCTGGGACGGATCGAGAAAACCCGGATTGGCCTCGCGCGCCTTACCTTCCTCGCTGCGCACCTGGGCGTCGGTGACGCTGGCGGGACATTTGACGACGAAACGGAAGTCGTCATCGACCTGCCCCGCATAAGCGGCGTACTGGCCGGCCGTCAACGGGCGCCAGAAAGTGCGGTCCACACAAACCGTGCGCAGCAGCGGGTGCCGATGGTAGGCGCCCAGTCCATGCTTGGACAGCGTGCTTGAATCGTATTCCCCATCCCAGACCAGCCCATCCCAACCCGGATACGACCAGGTAGAGACCCCGAAACGCAGCTGCGCCGATAACTGTCGCGCCAGCGCGCGCCAACTGTCCCCCGCAGGAGCGGGAAGCACCTTGGCCATGCTTCGCAGGGCGGAGATTGCCGGACTCGCATCAGATGCCGCATTGGTCGGCAGGGGGGCCGGAGATTGGAGAAGCGCGTCTCCGAAAAGATCATCTTGCATGCTGGTAATTGCTCTCTTTGAAAGCAATGTAAAGGAGATCGGTGGCCACGGGCAATGCGCCATGGCTCCTCCCGCTTGGTTCGCGCGTTCAGCCGCTTGGCGAAAAGTCCACCATTTGGACGTAAGGGTGTGAACCCGGAGCCCAACCAGGCGTCATCCCTCGCGGCGCGCCATCAACCGCTCGATCTCTTCATCTTTGGCCTGCCATTGCCGGCCCAGCCAATGGTGGAATTCTGCGCGGAACGCCTTGTCCCGGGAATAGTCCGCGTCGCAGAATTCGGGGGGTACCGGCAACTGCCGGATGCGCACGGCCACGGGCCCGGCGCGGCCGCATGCCAGGTCCCAGAAGCTGGGTACCCGTTCCGGATAGGCAATGGTAACGTCGATCATCGAACGAAAGCGTTTGCCCATGGCGTTCAATGCCACTGCCAGGCCGCCCGCCTTGGGCTTGAGCAGATGCTGGTACGGCGAAGACTGCGCAACGCGCTTGGCCTGGGAAAAGCGGGTGCCTTCCACGAAAACCATCACGCTGGTGGGTACCAGCGTGAATTTCTGGCATGCACGCCGCGCGGCTTCGTGGTCCTGCCGCCCCAAGGCCGGATTGCGGCGCAGTTCGGCCTTGCCGTGGCGCTTCATGAACGGAAAATCCAGCGCCCACCAGGCCAGGCCGATGACCGGCACGTAGATCAGTTGACGCTTCAGGAAGAACTTCAGCAAGGGAATGCGCCGGTTTAGCGCCTGCTGCAACACGAAGATGTCTACCCACGACTGATGATTGCAGTTGACCAGATACCATTCGGCGTAGCGCAGCCCGGTATTGCCCTGGATATCCCACGGGGCCGGCTGGATCCGCTCGAACCAGCCGGCGTTGCCGGAGACCCAGGCTGTAGCAATGGCGTTGAGCAACGGATCGACGCGCCGCCGGACCGCAGGGAGCGGCAGCATCAGCTTGAGCAGCGCCACGGGAAACAGCAGCAGACACCAGAACAGCGTGCTGGCAGCGAGAAGAATGCTGCTGATCACGCCGGTTACCCATGCAAACCGGCCGCGCGGCACCGGGAATGCGCGGCGTTGCCGCAGGGTTTCGCCAATTTCGTGCGTATTGCCTTTTGCGGCAGCGGCGGCACGGGCCGCTTCTGAATATTGATCTGGAGCAGTCATGGACGCCAGTGTGCGACCCCCGGACCTGGAATGACCTGCGCAAAATCAAAGCCGTGCGCGCTACGACCAGCCTGCCCGGTAAACGGGCATAAGCAGGCCCGATTCGGGTGAAAAACGGGGACGCGGTATTATTTTCCGTACTACCCAGGGAACCCAGCCGCTCGGCGGCAAATGCCGCTTGATTGCGCGGCATACCCGATTCAGGCTTGTTGAAGATCTTCTTGCAAAGGATCACCGCCATGAATAGCAACGGTCAGTACAGAAGCGTGTCCCAAACCATAGGCTGGATAGTCCTGCTTGTTATTGCGCTCTATTCGCTGCTAGGCGGCATCTGGCTGGCGGCGCTGGGCGGCTCTTGGTATTACGCCCTGCTGGGCATCGTGCTGCTGGCAAGCGCGGGATATCTACGGCGAAACCGCGGGGCGGGCCTGTGGCTTTACGCGCTGGCCCTGGCAGCCACGCTGGCCTGGGGGGTATGGGAGGCCGGCGCCGATTTCTGGGCACTGGCGCCGCGCTACGGGCTGCTGTTCCTGCTTGGCCTGTGGCTGTTGCTGCCGCCGGCCACGCGTGGCTTCGCCGCGCCGCGCCCAGCCAAGGCCGCCATCGGAGCAATCATGGCGGGCATGCTGGCCGTGCTGGGCTATGGCATCTTCAACGACCCGCAGGAAATCAACGGCACACTGACCCGCGCGCAGCCAGCCCAGGCGCGGCCCGTGCCCGGCGTGGCCGCCGAAGACTGGCCGTCCTACGGACGTACCGAAGGCGGCGTCCGCTACTCGCCGCTGGCGCAGATCAACAACAGGAACGTCAAAGATTTGCAAGTGGCATGGACTTATCGCACGGGCGATTTCCGTACCGACAACGATTCCGGCGAGACCACCAATGAAGTCACGCCCATCAAGGTCGGCAATAAGCTGTTCCTGTGCACGCCGCACCAGTTCCTGGACGCGCTGGACCCTGCCACCGGCAAGCGCCTGTGGCGCTACGACCCGAAGCTGAAATCCGACAAGACCTTCCAGCACCTGACCTGCCGCGGCGTGGCCTACCACGACGCCGGCAACGCCGAGCGGTTTCCGGCCAGCCAGGCCAAGGCCGGCAGCGGCGCGTCGTCGATGTGCCCGCGCAAGGTGCTGCTGCCCACCAACGATGGCCGCCTGATCGCGGTGAATGCCGACAACGGCCAGAAATGCAGCGACTTCGGCAACGACGGCGAGATCGACCTGCAGAAAAGCATGCCCCATGCCTATCCCGGCGGCTACAACCCCACTTCGCCGCCGGTGGTGACCGCGACAACCATCGTCATCGGCGGCTCGGTGACGGACAATTTTTCGAACAAAGAGCCGTCTGGCGTGATTCGCGGCTACGACGTACATACCGGCGAACTGAAATGGGTGTTCGACACCGGCGCGGAAGATCCGAACGCCATGCCGGGCGAACACACCCAGTTCGTGCACAACTCGCCCAACGCCTGGGCGCCGCTGGCGTACGACGCGCAGGCCGACGTGGTCTACATCCCGACCGGCGTGGGCACCCCCGACATCTGGGGCGGTGACCGCGAGCCGCTGAAAGAACGGTACGCCAACGCCATCCTGGCACTGGACGCCACCACTGGCCGCCTGATCTGGCACTTCCAGACCACGCACCACGACCTGTGGGACATGGACGTGCCGTCACAACCCTCGCTGATGGACGTCACGCTGGCAAGCGGCCAGACCGTGCCGGCGATCTATGTGCTGACCAAGACCGGCAACGTGTTCGTGCTGGATCGCCGCGACGGGAACCCCGTGGTCCCGGTGACGGAGAAGACCGTGCCGCAGAGCGTGGCGCGCGGGCCGCAGACCCGCGGCGAGCATTACGCGCCCACGCAGCCGTTCTCGGCCCTGAACCTGGCGCCGCCAGAGAAGCTCACCGATAAGGATATGTGGGGCGCCACGATGCTCGACCAGCTGATGTGCCGCGTGATATTCAAGCGTTTGAACTACGACGGCATCTACACACCGCCATCCGAGAACGGCACGCTGGTGTTCCCGGGCAACCTGGGCGTGTTCGAGTGGGGCGGCATGTCGGTGAACCAGGACCGCCAGGTGGCGCTGATGAACCCGATCGGCCTGCCATTCGTTTCCAAGCTCATTCCGGAAGACCCGAACCGCCCCATGCGCGAGAAAGGCGCGGGCACGGAAAGCGGCGTGCAACCGATGTACGGCGTGCCGTACGGCGTGGAGCTGAATCCTTTCCTGTCGCCACTGGGGCTGCCGTGCAAGGCGCCGGCCTGGGGCTATGTGGCCGGCGTCGATCTGCAGAGCCATGAAGTGGTGTGGAAAAAACGCATCGGCACCATCCGCGACAGCCTGCCGCAACTCTTCCAGCTGCCGCCGCTGAAGATCGGCGTGCCGGGCCTGGGCGGCCCCATGTCGACCGCCGGCAACGTGATGTTCGTGGCGGGTACCCAGGACAACTACCTGCGCGCGTTCGACGTGAGCAACGGCAGCCTGTTGTGGGAAGGCCGCCTGCCCGCCGGCGGCCAGGCCACGCCCATGACCTATGCCGTGGACGGCAAGCAATATGTGGTGATCATGGCCGGCGGCCATGGCTCGTTCGGCACCAAGATGGGAGATTATCTGGTGGCCTATGCCTTGCCGGATTGAAGATGCAAGGGGGTTCAGGTGTCAGGCTCCGCAGGAGCCGGACACCTGGCGACAGCATTTCCTGCCGTCAGCCTGCCGGCTGGCGCAGCATCTTCACGATGGATTGCGCCTCGTCGACGCTGTTCAGCGGCACGGGGAACGTACCGCCTTCATAAGCGGCCCCAATGTTCGGCACCGCAACGACCTGGCTGCGCACGCTGATGATCAGGTAGTTTCCCAGCGCTTCGCGGGTCACCTTCGCCAGCTTGGCCGCGCCTTGCTGATTGAAATCGAAGCGCAGGAAGACCTGGCCGTTCTTGGCCTGTACCGGCACCACTTGCTGCAGGTCCGCCTGCGTGAATACTGGCTGCGGCACGGCATAGAGGCTGGTGCCGGGATTGACGGCCACGCGCGCCAGGCCTTCGGCCGGCCGGGCCTGGGCCAGGTGGAACGCAATAAGCGGCGCGGTGTTGCCGGCGGCCTGCTGCTGCGGTTGCGGCGTCGATTGGCTGGCTGCGGTGCGCGGCGCCGCGGCCGCGTCGGCATTGGTACGCCCGGGCGCGGTCT
>NZ_JAJMLX010000200.1 GCF_020991325.1 Bordetella petrii
ACCTGCGCGCCGGGGCCGGGCTGCAGCCAGGCACGGCAGTGCAGGCCGCGCGCCACGATGCCCGACATCAGCGCGTGCCACGCCGCGTTGAATTCCACCTGGTCGACGCGATGACCGCTGCGGTCGTAGCCCAGCCACCGGGGCGGGCAGCGATTGGCCTGTTCGCCCGCGGCCAGGATATGCGCGCGCCCCAGCCAGGCGCCGTGTTCGCGCAGTTCGGCTGCCCAGGCACCGGCGCCTTCGCGCTGCACGGCTTGGCTCAGGACCGTATCGGTGTCGTACAGCGAATAGTCTTCCAGCGGTGCTGCCTGGTTGAAAACCGTGTGAGTCTGGAAAGGCGACATATCAGCCCCTTTTGCGCATGGCCGCAAAACCCACCGTTAGCACTTTTCATTTTGGGGCGCAAGAGCGGGGGATTCGTCCTCTGTGCCCAGCAGCTTGCGCGCATCATCATCCGGCAAAGCCTCGACACTTTTCAGGTTGCGCAGCATGGCGCGCGTGCGCACTTCTGTTTGCCCCAGCTTGTTGCTGGCCGACTCCAGCGATTTCTTGACGTTGGCGAGCGAATCGCCGAACTTCGCGAATTCTGTCTTTACCGCCCGCAGCACCTGCCACACCTCGGAAGAACGCTGCTCGATGGCCAGGGTACGAAAGCCCATCTGCAGGCTGTTCAGCATGGCCGCCAGGTTGCTGGGCCCCGCCGCATTGACGCGCAGCGACTGCAGCTTGTCGATCAGGCCGGGCCGGCGCAGCACCTCGGCGTACAGGCCTTCGGTGGGCAGGAACATGATGGCGAAATCCGTTGTGTGCGGCGGCGCCACATACTTGGCGGATATCAGGCGTGCCTGCGCTTCAATGGCGCGCGCCAGGGCGGCCCCGGCCGCCCGTTCGGCGTCCGCGTCGGCGGCGTCGCAGGCATCCATCAGGCGCTCGTATTCTTCTTTGGGAAACTTGGCGTCGATGGGCAGCCATACGGGCTCTGCGCCGGCTTCGCGTCCGGGCAGGCGTATCGCGAACTCCACAATGGCATCGCTGCCCGGCACGGTCTTGACGTTGCTGGCGTACTGGTCGGCCGTCATGATGTCCTGGATCAGGCGGGCCAGTTGCACCTCGCCCCAGGTGCCGCGCGATTTCACGTTGGTCAGCACGCGCTTCAAGTCGCCCACGCCGGCCGCCAGTGTCTGCATTTCCCCCAGCCCCTTGTGCACGGCTTCCAGGCGTTCGGACACCAGCTTGAACGACTCGCCCAGGCGCTGTTCCAGCGTGGCGTGCAGCTTTTCGTCCACGGTGCGGCGCATTTCGTCCAGGCGCGTGCCATTGTCGGCCTGCAAGGCCTGCAGGCGCTGGTCTACCGTCTGGCGCACCTCTTGCATGCGGCGGTCGTTCAGGGCCACCAGCCCTTCCAGCCGCTCGCTGAACTGCGCGGCGAAGCGCGCCAGCGACTCGGCGTATTCCGCGCGCGCGGCCTGCGCATCGCGCGACAGCACGCCGCGCAGCGCCTCATGCCCCTGGGACAGTTCTACCCGCAGGCCGCGGGTAGACTCGGCGAACTCGGTGCGCAGCCCGCGCTGGCTTTCGTCCAGGTCGGCACGCAGGGCCCGTTCCAGGCGTTCCAGGCCTTCAACCAGATGCGCCAGGCGCGCATCTGCCGCTGGGCGCAACCACAACGCCACGGCCACGAACAAGGCCAGCACGGCCGCCCCGGCAGTAATCCACGGTAACGCCTCGATCAAGGGCAATCTCCCGAAAGCGTCAATTGTAGGCGTGACCAGGCGGCCAGCGCAGGTTGCACAAAGCGGGCCGAACTTCGACAATCTCGGGAAATCGATTACAGCAATAACCCGAATAGTGCAATACGAATCGTTTACAACAAGTATCGCCACGCACGAGAACCCGTCCCCATCCCTGCAACTGGACTTGCAGGCCCCGCCGTCGGAAGGGTTTACGGCAGTGTTCGGGCCGCTGGACCTGGCGGGCGCCGAAGTACTGGCCAAGGGGGCGGACCGCTACGTATTCCAGCACCCGCATGAACCTTCGCTGCTGATCAAGGTGATCAACATGGAGGCTTATGCCGCCTACCTGGAACGCAAGCCGCTCAAGCGGTTCTATAAGCAGTTCCAGCGCGAAAGCGCATACCGGGTGTACCTGAACGAACTGTCGGAATACGTAACCACCACCACCGTTCCCTCGGGCGTGTGGAATATCCCCATGGCCCGCGTCGTGGGCCTGGCCCAGACCACGCTGGGCCTGGGGCAGCTGGTAGAGAAAATCACCGGCGAAGACGGGCAGTTGGCTCCCACGGTGGCCCATATCATGGCGCGCGACGGCATCAGCGCCGCGCTGGGCGCCCAGCTGGACGCGTTTTTCGAAGACCTGATCGACACTCACATCGTGATCAACGACATGTCGGCCAGGAATATCGCCCTGGGCCGCAACGCCGAAGGGCGCTACGGCATGTACCTGATCGACGGATTCGGCGTGCTGCCGCTGGTTCCTTTGTATGCCTGGAGCAAGCGCCTGAACAAGCGGCGCATGCAGCACAAGTACAAGGCCTGGCGCGCGCGCATGCTGCGCCAGTTCGGCCCGGGGCGCGCGGCCGGTCAGGCCACGATCGCGCCGTAGCGGTCCATCCAGTCGTAGTCGCGCCCCGCTTGCTGCCCGCGCCGCAGCGGGTTGCGCGTGCAGAACGCGGCGTAGGCCGGGTCCACGTAACGGTAGCGCAGATGCTCGTCGCGCCCGGGCGGAATACCGAGGCGCGTCGTGCATACCAGCCGTTCGGGCGCCTGGCCTGCATCTTCGACAAAGAATGCCGCGTGATCGAAGCGCCGCGCATCCCAGTCGGGCACTTTCAGGCCCAGCGCGCGGCACAGCAGTGTCTGCCCCGCGCACAGCCGCGCCGGGGCGCGGGGCTGCCCGCTGGCATCCGGGTTCAGGGCCTGCATGCGGGCCAGCGATTCGGGCCCCGACACCGCGTCCACCCAGGGGTGCCCCGACTTGATCAGCACGGCGTTACCCGGGCCGCCAGCGCTGAAATTCAGTGAATCGCCGCCGCGGGCGTAATACATGTACACCGTGCCGCCGTCCATGAACAGCGCGCGGCGCTTGTGGGTGTAGCCCAGCGAGGCATGGCTGCCTTTTTCGGTCAGATAATAGGCCTCGGTTTCAATGATGCGCGCCGACAGCCACAGGCCGTCCAGGCGACGCCGGATGACCATGCCCAGCAACTCGCGGGCCAGTTGGCAGGGGTCGCGGTCGAAGAAGCTGTCGGGCAGCGCCGGGCCGGGTGCCCGGCCGCGCTGGCGCGCGGGCCCGGACGGCCGGGCGGAAGGCGCGGCCATGCTCAGGCGAAGCGCTCGCCGTAGCGCTTTTCCGAGAAGCCCGCCGTCACTTCGCCATCGGGCGTCACGGTGACGGGGCGCCGGACCAGGGCGGGATATTCGGCGATCAGCTGCGTCCACTCGGCATCGGTGGCCGCGGCCTTGCGCGCGTCGGCCAGGTTGCGCCAGGTCATCGAGGTCCGGTTGACCAGTTTTTCCCAGCCCCCTACTTTGCCGGCCCAGGCCTTCAGCGTGGCGGCCTGGACTGGGTGGTCGCGGTAGTCGATGAATTCGTGGTCCACACCGTGGCTGGACAGCCAGTCGCGCGCCTTGACGCAGGTGCTGCATTTGGCCAGGCCGTACAGGGTAGCTTGATGCTTCATTTGGATTCCGCTTCGTTGCGTTGTTGCAGTCGATTGAGCAGGATGACGCAGGTGCCCACCGCCAGGATGAACAGGGTGGCCAGCGCGTTGACCTCGGGCTTCAGGCCCAGCCGCACCCGCGAGAAAACTTCCATGGGCAAGGTGGTCGAGCCCGGGCCGGACAGGAATGACGCCAGCACCACGTCGTCGAGCGACAGCGTGAACGCCAGCAGCCAGGCCGACACCAGGGCCGGCGCGATCAGCGGCAACGTAATGCGGAAGAACACCGTGAGAGGCGTGGCGCCGAGATCCAGCGCGGCCTCTTCCAGCGAGCGGTCCAGGTCGCGGATGCGCGCCTGAATGACCACGGCCACGAAGGCCATGCACAGCGTCACATGGCCCACCCAGATGGTGAAGACGCCGTTTTCGGCGGGCCAGCCCAGCGTGCCGCGCAATTCCACGAACATCAGCAGCAGCGAAATGCCCAGCACGACTTCCGGAATGACCAGCGGCGCGCTGAGCATGCCCACGTACAGCGCGAAGCCGCGAAAACGGCCCATGCGCCCCAGCACGTAGCCCGCCCAGGTGCCGATGATGACGGCGGCGGTGGCGGTCAGCGCGGCGATCTTGAACGACAGCCAGGCGGCGCTGAGCAGCGCGCTGTCGTTGAACAGCGACCCATACCAGCGCAGCGAAAAGCCGCTCCAGGAGGTAACCAGGGGCGAGTCGTTGAACGAGAACACCATCAGGCTGATGATGGGCGCGTACAGGAAGAAGTATCCCAGCCCCAGCGCCACGCCGCGCGCCGTCTTGTTCGGCCCCTTCATGCCCGGCCTCCTTGCATGGCCGACTCTTGTTGGCGCACCTGGTTGTACTGGAACAGCGCCAGCGGAACCAGCAGCAGCAGCACCATCACGCAAGTCACCGCCGAGGCCATGGGCCAGTCGGCGTTATTGAAGAATTCGTTCCACATCACCCGGCCCATCATCAGGGTGTCGGCGCCGCCCAGCATCTCGGGAATGACGTATTCGCCCACCGAAGGAATGAACACCAGCATGGCGCCGGCGATGACGCCGGGCCGCGACAAAGGCACCGTAATGTGCCAGAAGGCCTGCCACGGACGCGCACCCAGGTCGTAGGCGGCTTCCAGCAGGCGCAGGTCCATCTTCACCAGGTTGGCATACAGCGGCAGGATGAAGAACGGCAGGTAGGCGTAGACCAGCCCGATATACACGGCCAGGTCGGTGCGGTAGATTTCCAGCGGGCTGCTGATCAGGCCGATGCCCATCAGGAATTTGTTGAGCAGGCCGTCGTTGCGCAGAATACCCACCCACGCATACACCCGCAGCAGCAGCGATGTCCAGAATGGCAGGATCACGCCCAGCAGCAGCACATTGCGGATGGCCGGCGACGAACGGGCAATGTAGTACGCGATGGGGTAGCCGATCAGTACGCAGCACACCGTGGTCACGGCTGCCATTTTCAGCGAATTCAGGTACGTGGCCAGGTACAGGCTGTCGGTGAACAGCAGGATGTAGCCGCGCAAGTGCAGGCTGAACTGCACGGCCTCGTCCTTGAACTCGGCCAGCGCCGTATAGGGCGGAATGCCGAATTCAAGCTCTGCAAAGCTGATTTTCAGCACCAGCAGGAACGGCACCAGCAGGAACAGCGTCAGCCACAGGAACGGCGGCACGATAGCCAGGGTGCGCCCCGACGGCATGCAGTCGCGCAAGGCGGGCAGCTTCATGAGGACAGCACCGTGGCACTATCGGCGTCCCAGCTGACGAAAATTTCTTCGTCGATGCCGGGCGCGTCGATCTGGGCCAGTTGCAGGCTGGGCACGCTGGCCTCGACGACCTTGCCGGAATCGAGCCTTACCTGGTACAGCGCGTAACTGCCCATCCAGGCCATGTGGCTGACCATGCCGTGCGCCCAGTTGTAATCGCCTTCGGGCTGGCTGCGCGACACCACCAGGCGCTCGGGCCGGATAGATACATGCACTTCCATGCCCAGGGGTTCGCTGACGCCGTGGCTGACGTACAGCGGCCGGGTGAGCTCGGGGCTTTCGATGGCCACGTGGTCGGGCTCGTCGACCACGATGGTGCCGCTGAGCAGGTTGGTGGAACCGATGAAGCCGGCCACGAAACGCGAATTGGGGAAGGCGTAGACGTCTTGCGGCGTGCCGCACTGCACGATCTGGCCTTCGGTCATGACGGCCAGGCGGTGCGCCATGGTCATGGCTTCTTCCTGGTCGTGCGTGACCATGATGCAGGTGACGCCCACCTGTTCCAGAATCTTGACCAGCTCGATCTGGGTTTTCTGGCGGATTTGCTTGTCCAGCGCCGACATGGGCTCGTCCAGCAGCAGCAGCTTGGGCCGCTTGACCAGGCTGCGCGCCAACGCCACCCGCTGCTGCTGGCCGCCCGACAACTGGCTGGGCTTGCGGCGCGAATACCCCGCCATCTGGACGAGGTCCAGCGCCTCGAACACGCGGTCGTGGATCTCGGCGCTGGCCACGCCTTCCTGCTTCAGGCCGAAAGCCACGTTGGCCTCGACCGTCATGTGCGGGAACAGCGCGTATGACTGGAACATCATGTTCACCGGCCGCCGGTAAGGCGGAATGCCGGTGATGTCTTCGCCGTCCAGCATGATCTGGCCCGAGGTGGCTTCCTCGAAGCCGGCCAGCATGCGCAGCAAGGTGGACTTGCCGCAACCGGAACTGCCCAGCAGGGCGAAAATTTCGTTGCGCTTGACGGTGAGGTTCGCCGAGCGCACGGCGACCACGTCGCCGAAAATCTTGACCAGGTCGGACACCCGGACGAACTCGTCCGGGTCGACCGAATGCTGTGCCGTGTAACGGCTGTCGCTCATGATGGCTATCGTCCGGACTTCAGTTCGGCCCACATGCGGGTTTGCAGGCGCTGGATTTTCATGGGCTGGGCCTTGATCACGTACAGCGTCTTGGCCACATCGGCGGGCGGGTAGATCATGGGGTTGTCGGCCACGTCTTTCACCACGAATTCGCGCGCCGACTTGTTGGCGTTCGGGTAGAACATGGTGTTGGTGATGGCCGCGTGCACCTGGGGCGTTTCAATGTAGTTGATGAACGCGTGGGCGGCCTCGGGGTGCGGCGCGTCTTTGGGAATGGCCATGACGTCGAACCAGGCCGGCGCCCCGCCCTGCGGAATGAAGTAATTGATTTCGTAGGGCCGCTTGGCTTCCTGGGCGCGCTTGCGCGAGATCATTACGTCGCCCGAGAACCCATACACCATGCACAGGTCGCCCACGGCGAGTTCATCGATATAGCCCGACGAGCTGAACTGGCGGATGTACGGCCGGATTTGCTTCAGCAGGGCCAGCGCGGCCTTGTAATCGTCGGGGTTGTCGCTGTTGGGGTCTTTGCCCAGGTACTTCAGCACGGCCGGAAATACCTGAGCCGCCTCGTCCAGCACCGAAATGCCGCAGTCTTTCAGCTTGGCGGCGTTTTCCGGCTTGAACAGCATGTCCCAGCTGGCCAGGTCGGCGTCATTGCCCATGATCTCTTTGACCTTGGTGACGTTGTAGCCCAGGCCGTTGGTGCCGTAGCCCCACGGAATGACGTGCTCGTTGCCGGGGTCCACCGAGGCCACCAGCGCCATGATGTCCGGATCCAGGTGCTTCCAGTTGGGAATCTTGGATTTGTCCAGCTTCTGGTACAGGCCGGCCTGGATCTGGCGCGAGGCGTAGTGGGTGGACGGCACCACGACGTCGTAGCCCGACTTGCCGGTCAGCAGCTTGGCCTGCAGGGTGTCGTTGTTATCGTAGACGTCGTAACGCACCTTGATGCCGGTTTCTTTCTCGAAACCGGGAATCGTGTCGGGAGCCGTATATTCGGCCCAGTTATAGACGTTGACGACCTTGTCCTGCGCCCACGCCCCCGAAACGGCCGCCGCCGCCAGCGCCGCGCCCAGCGCCCAGTGTTTTCCCGCCGCGATGTTCATTGCGAGCCCCTTGCCACACAGTGTGCGAAATTTGCTAAAGGGCAAAATAATAAAGCCTTTTTACGGGGGTTTGTGCAGGGAACACTGAAGAAGCCGCCGTCTTTGCTTGCGGACAGGCAGTGGCGTTGGCCGGTGTCAGGCACCCTGCGGGAGCCAGACACCCACCATGCAATTCGGTGAGCCTGCCGTCGGGAGCCAGACACCCATCATGCAATTCAGTGAGCCTGCCGTCGGGTGTCAGGCTCCCGCAGGGTGCCTGACACCGGCATTTCCGCTCAGTCCAGGCAGGTGCGGTACGCCTGGTCCAGCCGGCTCCAGAAGGCCAACCCCTTGTCGCCCCCCACTTTCTGCAGCGAACGCCGCAGGCGCAGCAGATTGGCGCGGCGCGCGCGGGCGGACACGCCGCCGGCCGTGCCGCGGTCGAAATCGATCAGCCAGGCATGCCCCTGCGCGTCCAGCAGGATATTGAAGGCGTTCAAGTCGGCATGCCATACCCCGTGGCGGTGCATGGCGGCGATGGCGCTGGCCGCGGCATCCCATACCGGTTCGTCCAGCAAGTGGGCCAGCGGCCGCACCTGCTCGATGCGCTCGACCAGGATGGCGGCACGATACGCCAAACCTTGGCGCCAGTAAGCGGCCGCCAGCGGCGCGGGCACGTTCAGGCCGCGTTCGCGCATCCAGGCCAGCAGGCGGTATTCACGAAAGCTGCGGGTGCGCGCCTCGCCCTGCCAGAAGTAAGCATCGCGGCTGATGCGCGCCACCAGTCCGCCCCGGCGGTACCCGCGCAGCACGCCCTGCCACCCCTCGCCCCGCACGAACCAGGCTGCCTGCCTTCCGCCGGCGTCCACCGGGCGTGCGTGTTCGCCGTACCAGGCGGGATCCAGCCAATGCGGGGCGG
>NZ_JAJMLX010000201.1 GCF_020991325.1 Bordetella petrii
GCTTGCTGGTTCTCGATGGTTTGCACCGTATAGCTGTTCACCGAGAACGGTGTGTCCAGCATGTCCCGGTCGCCCAGGGCGGTATCGCCGCCGGTGGCCACCACTTCGAAGACGCCCTTGGTCAGCCGCAGGATAGACACATCGAAAGTGCCGCCACCCAGGTCGTACACGGCATACGTGCCCTCGGCGGCCTGGTCCAGCCCATAGGCAATGGCGGCCGCGGTGGGCTCGTTCAGCAGCCGCAGGACATTCAAGCCGGCCAGCCGCGCGGCATCGCGCGTGGCCTGGCGTTGGGCGTCATCGAAATACGCAGGCACCGTGATGACGGCGCCCACCAGGTCGTCGCCCAATACATCCTCGGCGCGCTGGCGCAGCGTGGCCAGGATCTGCGCGGAAATCTCCACCGGGCTGAGATCGCCCTGCACGGTATGCAGCCGCACCATGCCCGGCGCGTCGACGAACTCGTAGGGCGCCCCGCTGGCGCGCGCTTCATCCAGCGAGCGGCCCATGAAGCGCTTGACCGATACGATGGTATTGAGGTGGTCGCTGGCCTGCTGCGCCAGCGCCTGCCGGCCTATCGCTACCTTGCCGTCGGCAAAGTAGCGCACCGCGGACGGCAACAAGGCCTGGCCATCGGCATCGCGCAACACTTCGGGCGTGCTGCTGCGCACCGCCGCCACCAGGGAATTGGTCGTGCCCAGGTCTATGCCCACCGCCAGCTTGCGCTGGTGCGGCGCGGGCGATTCGCCTGGCTCGGAAATCTGTAATAAGGCCATGTTTATGCTTCGGATCTGAAAGCGTGATGACGGCGCGCCACGAACTTGCCGGCCCTGGCAGGCATCAGCCCGCCGGCCGCGCGGCGGCCAGTTCCTGGGCCAGCTTCTCGACGAACATCCATTCGCGTACCTTGGCGCCAGCCATGGCGTAGTCTTGCCGTTCGTCCAGCAGCTTAGCCAGCGTGCCGCGCATTTGCCGGCGCGCCTGCTCCAGTTCCTGCTCCAGCACGGAAAAACCGGATGCATCCCGGCGCGCATCGTCCAGCATTTCACGCCATTCCATCTGCTGCATCAGGAACGCCGGGTCCATCGCCGTGTTGCTCTCGGTTTGCAGGTCTATGCCCGCCTGTTCGCACAGGTAGCGAGCCCGCAGCAGCGGATCGCGCAATTGCCGGTACGCTTCGTTGGCGCGCGCGGACCACTGCATGGCCACGCGGCGCTCCGCCGGGCTGGCGGTGGCATAGCGGTCGGGATGCACCTGCGCGGCCACCGTCCGCCAGGCGCGTTCCAGCGCCTGGACATCTAGGTCGAACCGAGCGGGCAGGCCAAACAGGCTGAAGTGGTCGTCCGCCGCCAAGACCTACACCGTGAACGACTCGCCGCAGCCGCAGGTCGCCTTTTCGTTGGGGTTGCGGAACTTGAAGCCCTCGTTCAGGCCTTCGCGCGCGTAGTCGAGCTCGGTGCCGTCCAGGTAGGCGAAACTCTTGGGGTCCACGAATACCTTGACGCCAAAGCTCTCGAAGATCTGGTCTTCCGCGGCGGGCTCGTCCACGTACTCGAGCTTGTAAGCCATGCCGGAGCACCCGGTGGTGCGCACACCCAGCCGCAAGCCCACGCCCTTGCCGCGCTTCTGCAGGTAGCGCTCGATATGCGAGGCCGCCTGTTGGGTCAGGGTAACGGACATATCAGTTCGCCGCCGCTGCCGCCACGGTTTCGGCCTCGACCGGCGCCGCGTGCTTGTCTTTGTAGTCTTGCACCGCCGCCTTGATGGCGTCTTCGGCAAGAATGGAACAGTGGATCTTCACGGGCGGCAAGGCCAGCTCTTCGGCGATCTGCGTGTTGCGGATATTCAGCGCCTCGTCCAGCGTCTTGCCCTTGACCCACTCGGTAACCAGCGAGCTGGACGCGATGGCCGAACCGCAGCCGTAGGTCTTGAAGCGCGCGTCTTCAATGACGCCCGATTCGCCAACCTTGATCTGCAGCTTCATCACGTCGCCACAAGCCGGCGCGCCGACCATGCCGGTGCCCACCGACTCGTCGCCCTTCTCGAACGAACCCACGTTGCGAGGATTCTCGTAGTGATCCAGAACTTTGCTGCTGTAAGCCATGATGTTTCTCCTGTGTCGATCGCGTGGCGGCTCAGTGGGCCGCCCACTGCACGGTGTTCAGGTCGATACCCGCCTGGGCCATTTCCCACAGCGGCGACATGTCGCGCAGCTTGCCCACGCGGCTCTTGATCAGGTCGATGGTGAAATCGACTTCTTGTTCGGTAGTGAAGCGCCCCAGCGTGAAACGGATCGAGCTGTGGGCCAGTTCGTCGTTGCGGCCCAGGGCGCGCAGCACGTAAGAAGGTTCCAGGCTGGCCGAGGTGCAGGCCGAACCGCTGGACACCGCCAGTTCCTTGATGGCCATGATCAACGACTCGCCCTCTACATAATTGAAGCTGACGTTCAGGTTGTGCGGCACGCGCTGTTCCAGGCTGCCGTTCAGGTAGGTTTCCTCGATTTGCGACAGACCCGCCCACAGGCGGTCGCGCAGCATACGGACACGCTCGTTTTCGGTGCCCATTTCTTCACGGGCCAGTCGGAAGGCTTCGCCCATGCCAACGATCTGGTGCGTGGCCAGCGTGCCCGAGCGGAACCCGCGTTCGTGGCCACCGCCGTGCATCTGCGCCTCGATGCGAACCCGCGGTTTGCGGCGCACGTAAAGCGCACCGATACCCTTGGGGCCGTAGGTCTTGTGCGCCGAGAACGACATCAGGTCAACCTTGAGCTTTTGCAGATCGATCTCGACCTTGCCGGTGGCCTGCGCCGCGTCGACGTGGAAAATGATGCCCTTTTCCCGGCAGATTTCGCCCAGCGTCTCGATGTCCTGGATAACGCCGATTTCGTTGTTCACCATCATCACCGACACCAGGCTGGTGTCTGGCCGCAGCGCCGCCTTGAACACGTCGAGGTCGAGCAGGCCATCGTCGCGCACATCCAGGTAGGTCACTTCGAAACCCTGGCGCTCCAGTTCGCGACAGGTGTCCAGCACCGCCTTGTGTTCGGTCTTGACGGTAATGACGTGCTTGCCACGTTCGGCGTAAAAATTGGCAGCCCCCTTGATGGCCAGGTTGTCCGATTCCGTGGCGCCGGACGTCCAGATGATTTCGCGCGGATCGGCGTTGACCAGGGCGGCGACTTCTTTGCGGGCGTTCTCGACGGCGTCTTCGGCCTCCCAGCCAAACGCATGGCTGCGCGAGGCCGGGTTGCCGTAGTTTTCGTACAGCCAGGGCACCATTTGCTCGACAACGCGCGGGTCAACCGGCGTAGTGGCGGAATAATCAAGATAAATCGGGCGGGTGGACATGTATTGCTACTCCTGCTTATACGGTGGCGTCGGCGGCGACAGGCGGCGCGGCGGCGGCGCTGGCGGCCCCCCGCTCTACCCGCACCGCGGTGCATCCCTGGGCCGCCTTGGTGGCTTCCTGCAACTGGCGCAGCCGTTGCTGGTCGACCAGGTCTTGCAAGGACACGGAATCGAGGTAATCAACCATTTTGCGGTTCAGGGTCGTCCAGAGCTCGTGCGTCATGCACTTGCCAGACTTGCCGTCCTTGCCGCTGGTGCAGTCATGCTTGCCGCCACAGTTGGTGGCATCCAGGGGCTCGTCGACCGCGAAAATGATGTCGGCCACGGTGACATTGCGCGCCAGCCGGGCCAGCGAATAGCCGCCTCCGGGGCCGCGCACACTGTCCACCAGTTCGTGGCGGCGCAGCTTGCCAAAAAGCTGTTCCAGGTAGGAAAGCGAAATGTTCTGGCGCTGGCTGATTGCAGCGAGAGTTACCGGACCACTGTGCTGCCGCATGGCCAGGTCGATCATCGCGGTGACCGCGAAACGCCCTTTCGTCGTAAGCCGCATGTTGGATTCCTGTCAAAACCGGCTGGCCGCTCCAGAACCGGGGGGCCAATACCCGAGTAATTACCTCAAGTATAGCAAATTCCCGACTAAAACGCTAAGACTTCAAAGTCGTAAAAAACCGCGCCGTGGCGCGGTTTTTCTAGGCCGGCCCAGGCCGGCGGCGTTCAGGCTGCCTGGTATTGCGTGGCCCGCTTGCGGACCAGTTCCAACACGCCCTGACAGGCGTCTTCCAGGTAGTCCAGCACCTTGCCGAAGCCTTCCGGGCCGCCATAGTAAGGGTCGGGTACCGTGGCTTCTTCGAATTCGTTGGCGAAGCGCATCAACAGCATCAGCTTATGCTGATATGCCTTGGGGCACTGTTGCTGCAAAGCGGAAAGGTTGTCCCAGTCCATGGCCAGGATAAGATCGAAGTCGCGGAAATCTTCCGCGGTGACCTGGCGGGCTTCGCAGTGATTGATCTCGTAGCCGCGCTTGCGGGCAGCAGCCTGCGCCCGGGCGTCGGGGGCTTCGCCGAGATGGTACGCGTGCGTGCCCGCGGAATCCACGCGCACGACCTCGCTCAAACCGGCATCGCCTACCAAATGGCGAAAAACACCCTCTGCGCTTGGCGAGCGGCAGATATTACCCATGCAAACGAAAAGTACCTTGGTCATCATGGGTGCAAGTGTGCGGGAAAACCCGGAATATAGCAAGAGTTTTTTGCATTTGCGCAAGCGTATGCAAATTAAAAGCGAGTATAATTTATTTCTATGAAATCAATAATTTAATGCAATAACATAAAGCGAAATCTGATGTTTTTTCGGGCGTTTCTGTAACAAACCGGAAAACCTCATCGCAACGCAACAGCAGGCCTCTTTCCGCCTACCCATTGCCATCCAGCAGCACCCTTTGTTTCAGCGCATTCAGGGCATCGCGCGCGGCCGCGGCCTGCTCGAACTCCAGGTTGCGGGCATGGTCGGTCATCAGCTTTTCCAGGCGGCGGATTTCTTTCGCCACAGACTTCTCGTCAGCCAGCACGTCCGGAGCGATGGCCGCCTCGAGCGTGTCGTGGCGGGCCGGCGCGACAATGCCATCTATCAGTTCGCGCACCGCCTTGCTCACGCCGCGGGCCGTAATGCCGTGGTCGGCATTGAACTGCACCTGCTTGGTGCGCCGCCTTTCGGTCTCGTCCATGGCGCGGCGCATCGAGGCCGTGATGGTGTCGGCGTAAAGAATGGCGTGCCCGTTCAAGTTGCGGGCGGCCCGGCCTATGGTCTGGATCAGGCTGCGCTCTGACCGCAGGAAACCTTCTTTGTCGGCATCCAGAATGGCTACCAGCGAGACTTCCGGGATATCCAGGCCCTCGCGCAGCAGGTTGATGCCCACCAGCACGTCGAAGGCCCCCAGCCGCAGGTCGCGGATGATCTCCACCCGCTCGACAGTATCGATGTCGGAATGCAGGTAGCGGACGCGCACCCCGTGCTCGGCCAGGAAGTCGGTCAGGTCTTCGGCCATGCGCTTGGTCAGTGTGGTGACCAGCACGCGCTCCTGGGCGGCCACCCGCAGCTTGATTTCTCCCAGTAGGTCGTCGACCTGGGTGTGAGCCGGGCGCACCTCGACTTGCGGGTCGACCAGGCCGGTGGGACGCACCACCTGCTCGACCACGTTGTCGGTGTGTTCCTGCTCGTAGGCAGCCGGGGTGGCCGACACGAACACGCACTGGCGCATGCGCGCCTCGAATTCCTCGAGGCGCAACGGCCGGTTGTCCAGCGCCGAAGGCAGGCGGAACCCGTATTGCACCAGGGTTTCCTTGCGGGCGCGATCGCCGCGGTACATGCCGCCAAGCTGCCCCATCGTGACGTGGCTTTCGTCGATGAACATCAGCGCGTCGGCCGGCAGGTAATCGATGAGCGTGGGAGGAGGCTCGCCCGGCGCGGCGCCCGACAAATGCCGGGAGTAGTTCTCGATGCCCTTGCAGAAACCCAGCTCTTGCAGCATTTCAAGATCGAAGCGGGTGCGCTGCTCGAGGCGCTGGGTTTCCACCAGCTTGCCGTCGGTTGTCAGTTGCTTGACGCGTTCGCGCAGTTCTTCCTTGATGGTCTCAATGGCGCGCAACACCGTATCGCGCGGAGTAACGTAGTGTGAACCGGGGTAAACGGTAAAACGCGGCACCTTCTGGCGGACGCGTCCCGTCAGGGGGTCGAAAAGCTCGAGCGTTTCGATCTCGTCGTCGAACAGCGTGACGCGCAGCGCCAGTTCCGGGCTTTCCGCGGGGAAGATGTCCAGGGTTTCGCCGCGCACCCGGAACGTGCCCCGGGTGAAATCGGCATCGTTGCGGGTGTATTGCATGGCCACCAGGCGCGCCAGCACCTCGCGGCGGGAAATGCGGTCGCCCGAGCGCAGGATGAGCACCATGGCGTGGTAGTCGCCGGGATTGCCGATACCGTAGATGCATGACACCGTTCCGACAATGACCGTGTCGCGGCGCTCCAGCAGGCTTTTGGTGGCGGACAGCCGCATCTGCTCGATGTGCTCGTTGATGGACGAGTCTTTCTCGATGAACAGGTCGCGCGTGGGAACGTACGCCTCGGGCTGGTAGTAATCGTAGTAGGAAACGAAATACTCCACCGCGTTCTTGGGAAAGAACTCGCGCATTTCGGCGTACAGCTGGGCCGCCAGCGTCTTGTTGGGCGCCAGCACCAGGGCCGGCCGGCCCAGCCGGGCGATGATGTTGGCCATGGTGTACGTCTTGCCCGAGCCCGTCACGCCCAGCAGGGTCTGGTACATCAGGCCATCGCGCATGCCCTCGACCAGGCCGTCGATCGCGCCGGGCTGGTCGCCCGCCGGGGGATACGGCTGGTACAGATGAAACGGGCTGTCAGGGAACTCGACGAATCCAGGAGCGGTCATGCTAGACTGTCTCAGGGTAAACCCCCCATTATCCACAGCAGTGCCTTCTGCGTCCACCTACCCATACCGAACCTCATGAGCTCTCTTTTCGATCCCGTCGAACTTGCGCCGCGCGACCCGATTCTTGGCCTGAACGAACAGTACAACGCCGATACCCGCCCCGGTAAGGTCAATCTGGGCGTGGGTGTGTATTACGACGACGAAGGCCGCATTCCGCTGCTGTCCGCCGTCCGCAAGGCCGAGATCGCGCGCATCGAGGCGGCGGCCGCCCGCGGCTACCTGCCCATCGAAGGCATCGCCGGGTACAACAAAGGGGCCCAGACCCTGCTGCTGGGCGCCGATTCGCCCCTGGCGGCCGAAGGCCGCGTGCTTACCGCCCAGGCGCTGGGCGGCACCGGCGCATTGAAAATCGGCGCCGATTTCCTGAAACAGTTGCTGCCCCAGTCGAAGGTGCTGATCAGCAACCCCAGCTGGGAGAACCACCGCGCCCTGTTCGAACGCGCCGGCTTCCAGGTGGACACCTATGCCTACTACGACGCGGCCACGCACGGCCTGGACTTCCAGGGCATGCTGGCCTCGCTGCAGGCCGCCCCGGAACAAACCGTCGTGGTGCTGCACGCGTGCTGCCACAACCCCACCGGCGTGGACCCCACGGCCGAGCAATGGAAGGAAATCGCCCAGGTAGTGAAATCCCGAAACCTGGTCCCGTTCCTGGACATCGCCTACCAGGGCTTCGGCGCCGGGCTGCAAGAAGACGCCGCAGTGGTGCGCCTGTTCGCCGACCTGGGCCTGACCATGCTGATCAGCTCCTCGTTCTCGAAGTCGTTCTCGCTGTATGGCGAGCGCGTCGGCGCCCTGACGGTGGTGGCGGGCAACCAGGATGAAGCCAAGCGCGTGCTCAGCCAGCTCAAGCGCGTCATCCGCACCAACTATTCCAACCCGCCCACCCACGGCGGCACCGTCGTGTCCAGCGTGCTCAATACGCCCGAACTGTACTCCTTGTGGGAACAGGAACTGGCCGGCATGCGCGACCGCATCCGCCTGATGCGCCAGCAGTTGGTAGACAAGATCAAGGCGGCCGGCGCCACCCAGGACTTCAGCTTCGTGCTGCAGCAGCGCGGCATGTTCTCGTATTCGGGCCTGAGCTCAGCCCAGGTCGACCAGTTGCGCGAACAACACGGCATCTATGCCGTGGCCAGCGGCCGTATCTGCGTCGCGGCCTTGAACAGCCGCAACATCGAAACCGTTGCCAAGGCCATCGCCGCGGTCATCAAGCAGTAAGCACGGCTTGCATGCCAGCCCAGGGGCCCCATCCGGGGCCCTTTTGCATGGCCGCGCGGCCATGCGAGCTCCGCGGCCGGCCGGGCACTTGCTTTTTTGCTCAGGGTCATCCAGAATCGCTGCTGTATATCCATACAGTTAGCATCGGATCACCGCCATGGCCAGCAAACTTACCGACCGCCAGCAGGAAATCCTGGATCTCATCCGGTTGACGGTGGCGCGCACGGGTTTCCCGCCCACCCGCGCCGAAATCGCCCGCGCACTGGGGTTCCGCTCGCCCAACGCAGCCGAAGACCACCTCAAGGCACTGGCGCGCAAGGGCGCCATTGAACTCACCGCGGGGGCCTCGCGCGGCATCCGCCTTAACGAAGCCCCCGATACCGCCCCCCCCTCCACGCCCGCCGCCGCCATGGCCGGCCTGGC
>NZ_JAJMLX010000202.1 GCF_020991325.1 Bordetella petrii
CGTCGCGCAGCCGGCCGCCGTGCAAGGCGGCCATGCGCCGCTGCCCTTCCGAGTCCATGCGGCCGAACGACGCCTGGGCCGCCGCCACCGTATCGTCGTCCAGGTGGCTGATCAGCCTGTCGGCCGCGTCCCAGGCTTGCTGCTCGGTTTCGCGCACGATGACATGCAAGCGGATGCCGAACTTCAACGTGCGCCCGTGGCGCGCGGCACGCGCGCGCATATCCGCCAGTTTGGCCGCCACGGCCTGGGGCGGCTCGCCCCAGGTCAGGTATACGTCCAGTTGTTCCGCCGCCAGTTCGTGGGCCGGTTCCGACGACCCGCCGAAATATAGCGGCGGATACGGACGCTGTACCGGCGGATAAATGACTTTGCCGCCCCGCGATACCTGGTGCTTTCCTTCGAAATCATAGGCTTGTCCATCGTGGCTGGCCTGCAGGATGCCGCGCCAGATTTTCAGGAAATCGGCCGTGATGGCGTAGCGTTCGTCGTGTGCGGCAAACAGGCCGTCTCCCTCCAGCTCGGTGGGATCGCCGCCCGTTACCACGTTGATCAACAGGCGGCCCTCGGACATGCGGTCGAAGGTGGCGGCCATGCGCGCCGCGAACTGCGGCGAGCTGACCCCCGGCCGGATGGCCACCAGGAATTTCAGGCGGCGCGTGGCGCCGATCAGGCTCGACGCCACCACCCAGGCGTCTTCGCACGAGCGGCCGGTGGGCAGCAGCACGCCGTCATAGCCCAGGGTGTCGGCCGCCACCGCAATCTGCCGGAAGTAGTCGTAGCCCGCCGCGCGTGCCCCCTGCGACGTGCCCAGGTAGCGTGAATCGCCGTGTGTGGGAATAAACCAGAAAACGTTCATGGCTTGCCTATCGTCGGTATTCATTGAAGATCGCCGGGAGCGGCCTGCAGCACGTCCAGCTTGCGTGGAATGAGCTTCAGCGCATAGAAGGCATCGGCGATTTCCTGCTGGTGGGCCAGGACCTCTCGGCTTACCGGCACCACGCCGTAGGCCAGGCGCCGGGCAGCCAGCTCCACGACCGGCCGTTCCAGGCCCAGCACCGGCTGCAGCAAGTCCACCGATTTGCCCGGGTTGTCGCGCGCCCACAGGTCGCCCTTGCGGATTTCTTCCAGCACGGTCTGGATGACTTGCGGCTGCTGCTCCAGGTAACTGCGCGAGGCCAGGAAGAACTGATAGTTGTTGACCACGCCCTTGCCATCGGCCAGCACGCGCGCGCCCAACTGCCGCTCCGCGGCGGCCTGGAACGGATCCCAGATGACCCAGGCATCCACCGCGCCACGCTCGAACGCCGCCCGCGCATCGGCCGGGGTCAGGTACGCCACCTGCACGTCGCGATAAGGCACGCCCGCGAGTTCAAGCTGCTTGACCAGCAGGTAGTGCACGTTGGAACCCTTGTTCAGCGCCACCTTCTTGCCTTTCAGGTCGGCCACGGAACGGATGGGGGAATCCTTGGGCACCAGGATGGCCTCGCTCTCAGGGGCCGCGGGTTCATTGCCCACGTACACCAGCGGCGCGCCGGCCGCCTGCGCGAATATGGGCGGCGCTTCTCCCACGGTGCCGAAGTCGATGGATCCCACGTTGAGCCCTTCCAGCAATTGCGGGCCGGCGGGAAACTCCACCCACTTGATGGTGATGCCCCGCTCTGCCAGTGCCTGGTCCAGCGAGCCCAGCGCCTTCAGGATGGTCAAGGTCCCGTATTTCTGGAAGCCGATGCGCAAGGTGGCGGCATCCTGGGCCGTTGCGGCGTTGCCCGCCAGCATGGCCAGGCACAGCGCCGCGGCCGGACGCAGCCAAGGGATGGAGAAGAACTTCATCGATGCACTCCCGAAGTCAAATGCTGAATCTTGCGTTCAAGGCCAGGTAGCCCAGGTCATAGCCCTGCGTCAGCGGAGCGGCGGTCAGGTGGGCTGCCAGGCGATCGGTAGCCACGTCCAGCCGCTGGCATACGTCGTCGTCGATGGACGCGTGGCCGTTGTGCAGTGATACCTGCCGGTCAGTGGCATATACCCCCGCCAGGATGTGGCGCGCGCCCAATGCGGACAGCACCGGCTTCAGGCTGTATTCCAGCGCCAGCAGGTGCGCGGTGCTGCCGCCCGTGGCAATGGGCAGCACGATTTTTTCCGACAACGCCTTTTCGTCCAGCAGGTCGAGTATGGTCTTCAGCCCCCCGGAGAACGATGCCTTGTAGACAGGCGTGGCGATCAGCAGCGCCTGCGCGTCGGCCACGCGCTGGCGCAGCGAACTGGCGGCGGCGCCGCCATAGTGGCCTTCCACCAGGTCTACCGCGGGCAGGTCGCGCAGGCCCAGCTGGCTGCTGGGAAGGCCGCGCGAAGCCAGGCGCTGCGAGGCATAGTGCAGCAAGGCCGACGAGCGTGAATGCGGCGCCGGACTACCGGCCAACAACAGGATCGCCATGATCAGAAACGTTGCTCCGTGATGCGTGGAATGCAAGGATTCTGGACTGGCGGCCGGTGCGTGGAAAATATTTAGTCGATATGTGGTTATGCGCGGGCCTGGATGGCCGGTGCTGCGCCAAGTTACTGGAAGACCCGCCGCACATGGAAAACGCCGGCACGGCGCCGCGCATTGCCCAGGGGCTTTGCATGGCGCCGTGCCGGCGTGCGGCACAGCGGGACTAGAGCGGGATTACGCGTCCTGGCTGCTGACCTGCGGAGCGGCCGAGGCCGCCTTCTTGCGGGCCGCGAACATGCGGCCCAGGCCCACCACCAGCAGCGCGCCCACCACTTCGGCGGCAATCTTCATGGCGCCCGACACTTCGCCGAAGTGTTCCACGACCACCACGTCGGTCACCAGCATGCCGCCCGCGATCCAGCCCAGCAGCGCGGCGCCGAACGTCACCACCATCGGGAAGCGGTCGATCAGCTTGAGCACCAGCGTGCTGCCCCAGATGATGATGGGCACGCTGACCACCAGGCCGAAGATCACCAGGCCGATCTGGTGCGAGGGGTCGGCCATTTGCGCGGCGCCCGCGATGGCGATGACGTTGTCCAGGCTCATGACGAAATCGGCCACGATGATCGTCTTGACGGCGGCCCAGATGGAACCGGCGCCCTTGATGTTGCCATGCGCATCCTCTTCGGGAATCAGCAGCTTCACGCCTACCCACAGCAGCAGCAGCGCGCCGATGATCTTTAGGTACGGAATGGTCAGCAGCGTCAGCGCGAAGGCGATCAGGATAACGCGCAAGCCGATTGCGCCCGCGGTACCCCACAGAATGCCCTGCATGCGTTGCTTGGGCGGCAGATTGCGGCAGGCCAGTGCAATGACCACAGCGTTGTCGCCGCCCAACAGGATGTCGATAAGAATGATCTGGAAAACAGCGGCCCAGCTAAGGGTCTGCAAAAACTCGAGCATGCAATCTCCGTGTAAAAAACGACAAGAACCAGGACGAAAGCGCTGTTTTAGCATTTCTTACAACAAACTGAACAGCACTAACTGGTTACAGAGCCTGCCGCGCACCGCCCGCCAGGCATGAAAACTGCTGCCCCACTTTCCTTGTTAAATGAATTTTCCATTAAAAATCATTAAGTTATGGAAACTAAAAATTGGGGCCGCGCTAGAATTCTTCGCGTCGCGATTGCCTGGACCAGCGCAGCGCTGATCCTGACAGCACTGGCTTTGGCCATGCGCTGGCTGAATGGCTGACAGCCCGGGCACGCGGCATGCTTGGCACGGGGCATGTCCATTCCGAGAAGGCCCGCCCATGCCTAGCCCGCCCGACGACGGCGCCCAGCCCCGCTATGACCTGGTCGTGGCCTACCCCCGCCGCCTGGGCGCCACGGCCCACGACACGGCCAGCCACCGCGCCCTGGCCAGCAAGCTGGCCGGACTGCTGGATTGCGCATTCGCGGCCGACTACGAGCCCGCGCCGGGTGCCGGCAAGGTTTATTACGTGCCCGCCATGACGCTGGGCAGCGCGGCCGCGGCGCGCCTGGGCATAGCCGGCGAGGCCGATCTGTTCGGCGGCGTGGTGCCGCACGAATTCATCGCCACCAAGGCCATCACCCATCCCCTGCCCGACAATGCCACCGCGCCCGCTCCGCCGGGCTGGTCCACGGACCTGGGCACCCGCCTGCAGGGCCTGGTGCTGGCGGGCTACACAGTGTTCTCGCCCGAGGACGCGCTGCAGGCCGGCATTCTGCTGCTACGCAGCGGCCCGGTGCGCATCAAGCCTGTCGAGGCCACCGGCGGCCGCGGCCAATGCAAGGTCGGCAACGAGGCGGAACTGCGCGAGGCGCTGCGCGCCCAGGAAGCGGACGAAATGGCGCGTTGCGGGCTGGTATTGGAGGAACACCTGGAAGAAGTCGTGACCTACAGCGTGGGCACGGTGCGCCTGCCCGGCCTGGAGGCCAGCTATATCGGCACGCAGCGGCTGACGCCGGACAACACGGGCAGCCCGGTATACGGAGGCTCGGACCTGCTGTTTGTGCGAGGCGGCTTCGACCATCTGGCCGGGCAGCATTGGCCCGGGCCCATGCGCCAGGCCATCGAACAGGCGCGCCGCTATGATGCCGCGGTGCAGGCCTGCTTCGCGGGCTTCTTCGCCTCGCGGCGCAACTATGACGTGGCCCAGGGCCTGGGGCCCGCGGGCGAGTGCCGCCAGGGCGTGCTGGAGCAATCCTGGCGCGCCGGCGGCGCCAGCATGGCCGAAGCCTGTGCGCTGGAAGCGCTGCGCGACGACCCGCAACTGGACCGGATCCGCGCCCGCACCACCGAGGTCTATGGCGGCGGCGATTCCCAGGCGGCGGATGCCACCCTGGTCTACGACGATGACGACCCGCAGGTGGGCCGCATCCGGAAATCGGCGGGAGTCGTAAGACATGGCCACGTATAGCGAAGCGACGTCCATCGCCAGCGGCGGGCAGGATCTCTCCGGCACTTTTCTTGCGCCCGAAATGAAGATTCCCGGCGTGCTGTTCATCCACGGCTGGGGAGGCAGCCAGCAGTTCGACCTGCTGCGCGCGCGCAGCATCGCCGGCCTGGGATGTGTATGCCTGACCTTCGACCTGCGCGGCCATGCCGCCACCGAAGCGCAACGGTCGCGCGTGTCGCGCGACGACAACCTGCAGGATGCATTGGCCGCCTATGACAGCCTGCTGCGCCATCCCGCCATCGACAGCCATGAAGTGGCCGTGGTGGGCAGCAGCTACGGCGGATACCTGGCGGCCATCCTGTCCACCCTGCGTCCGGTGAAGTGGCTGGCGCTGCATGTGCCGGCGCTGTACCGCGACGACGACTGGGACCAGCCCAAGGGCTCGCTCAGCCGCGAAAGCCTGGCCGCCTACCGCCTGACGCGCGTGGCGCCCGACCAGAACCGGGCCCTGGCCGCGTGCGAGGCCTTTGCCGGCGATGTGTTGATCGTGGAATCCGAGCACGACACCTTCATTCCCCATTCCACCATCATGAATTACCGCTCGGCATTCCTGCGGGCGCATTCCATGACACACCGCATCGTGGATGGCGCCGACCATGCATTGACGGACAAGGCCGCGCAGCGCGCCTACACGTCGATACTGGTGAACTGGACCACCGAAATGATTGTCGGCGCCCGCGTCGGCAATCTGCACATCGAAACCTGAACAGGAGAATCGTGATGAAAGAGCAAACCCGCCCCGCCCCTGCCACCCAGGACGACACGCCGCGCGACGCGCAGAAAAGCCACGGCGGCGTGCAGAACCGCTCGAAGAAAGACGGCCATGCCACCCAGGTGGGTTCAGGCCAAGACCAGCAGAGCCAGCGCAATCGAGGCGCCGGCGCGCGCCGGCCGTGAAGCGGTCCGCGGCGCGCCGCGAGCTATCGCGCCGCTTCCTGGAAGACGCGCAGCACTTCGCGGTTGAACGCAGGGATGTCGTCAGGCTTGCGGCTGCTGACCAGCTTGCCGTCCACGACAACCTCTTGGTCTACCCACTGCGCGCCCGCGTTGCGCAGGTCGTCCTGCAGCGACGGCCAACTGGTGAGCGTGCGGCCGCGCACCAGGCCGGCCGACACCAGCAACCAGGCGCCGTGGCAGATCACGGCGATGGGCTTGCCCTGCTCGTCCAGGGCCCGCACGAAGTCGCGCGCCTTGGGATGCATGCGCAGCTCGTCTGCATTCACCACGCCGCCCGGCAGCAGCACCGCGTGGAAATCCGCGGGCTGCGCCTCGGCGAAGGTCAGATCCACGTCGAACCTGTCGCCCATCTGGTCATGATGCATGCCTTGCACCGGCTGATGCGCGGCCGACACCAGCGCGACGCGCGCGCCCTGCTGCACCAGGGCATCGCGCGGCTGGGTGAGTTCCACCTGCTCGAAGCCGTCGACCACCAGAATGGCCACATTCAGATCTTTCAAGGAACCTTCCATAAACACCTCCACTGACGGTAAACCTATCAAACCCGCCGGGCAGCAACCCGTGTTCCTGCCCGAGCCTTCGGCCGGCCTGGTATATGCCGACGACAGCGGGCCGGGATTTTCACGCCGGCCCCTGCGTTCCGGAAAATTCCGCTATCTGGACACCCGGGGCCGCACCATCGACGACGCCCAGGTCATCCAGCGCATCGACGCCCTGGCCATCCCGCCGGCGTACACCGATGTGTGGATCTGCCCCCTGGCCGACGGCCATCTGCAGGCCACCGGACGCGATGCCCGTGGCCGCAAGCAGTATCGCTATCACCCGGACTGGACGGCGGTGCGCGACGCCGGCAAGTACGACCAATTGGCGGAGTTCGCCGCGTGTCTGCCCCGCATCCGTCGGCGGGTGGCGCGCGACATGCGGCTGCGGACCCTGTCGCAGGACAAGGTGCTGGCAGTTCTGGTGCGCCTGCTGGAGATCACCCTGATACGCATCGGTACGCGCGAGTACGCCCGCGCCAACAAGTCTTACGGGTTGACGACGCTGAAGCGGCGCCATACCCAGGTTGCCGGCGACCGCCTGCGCCTGCGCTTCATGGGGAAAAGCGGCGTGCCCCACGACGTGACGGTGAACGACGGCCGCATCGCCCGCACCGTGAAACGCTGCATGGACCTGCCCGGGCAGCAGCTCTTCCACTACCGCGATGCCGCCGGAAACATCCACCCGGTAAGCTCCGAGATGGTGAACGCCTACCTGAAAGACGCCGGCGGCGGCGGATACACCGCCAAGCACTATCGCACCTGGGCCGGTTCGGTCATGGCCTTTGCCCTGCTGCAGCGGCAACCCTCGGCCAGTGAAGCCGAACGCAAGCGCATTCTGGTGGACACCGTAAAACAGGTGGCGAACCGCCTGAGCAATACTCCGGCCGTTTGCCGCAACTGCTACATCCACCCGGCGATTCTCGACGCCTACCTGCGGGGCGAACTTCCCGCACGCAAGCCGCACGGCACGCCACGCGGCCTGAACGCCGACGAACAGCGGCTATGGCATTTCCTGGCGGCCCGCCCGCCCGAGTCCTGAACGCCGCTACAGCAAGTGGGAGCGCGTGTTCTTCGCATGCGGGCGGGGCTTGGAACCATCCGCCCAGTTCGAATCGTCCCGGCTGTCGCGCGCGGGGCGGCTGTCCTTGGCCGCTTCGTCGGGGGTGTCCGCCGTGGGCTTGGGCGGCTGGCGCGGCACATCCACCGCATGGCGCGGTGGCAGCACTTTCGCATGCACCGTATCCCCGCGCTTGCGCGCGCGGGCCTGGGCGGGTTTTGCCGTGGCCTTGGCGGTCGTCATGGCTATCCTTCGCAATCAGGTGGGCGCGCCGATGTGCGTGTCGCGCCCGGTGGAAACGGGCTCGCGCTGCGGCGGAACCAGCGGGTTGAAATCTTCCCATTTGCCGTTCATCCAGCGGCCGTTGGCCCGCTCCACGTCCATGCCGCCCGCCTCGCGCAGCAAGGCCACCGCCCGACCTTCCTGGTCGGGCGCGATATGCAGCGCAAGCAGGACACCCGCCGGCCGGACTTCGGGATGGCTGTGGCGGGCATGGCCGCCGCGCGCCAGCCGCCGGCCGCGGCCGGTGACCCACAGCGCCCCGGCCAATGCCCCGATATAGGCCCCTACCCCTCCGGCCGCGGCCACGGCTATGGCCGACGGATCGACCTGCCAGGCAACAATGCCGCATACCACGGCAAACAGAATACCCAGCGCGGCCGCGCCGATGACCGCGCCAACGGATGCGCCGCGCGCATCAGGGTCGGCCTTGCGATCCCCGCCCACCGGATAGCGGGCATGCTCGCCGGCAATGTTTACATAGAACGTATGCATGTCTTCGTCGCGGAACCCGTCGGCGAACAGGCGCTGGGCGGCGGCTTCGGCCTGATCGAAGGTCTGGAAGCGAGCGGCAACAATTAATGACATCATGGTCTCCTGCCAGTACGGTGCTTGCCATCCGATGCCAGCAAATCGCATACCTGGCGCGACACCACGCGGCGGCGCGCCAGTACCGCGGCCAGGCCGCGACCCACATCGCGCGCCAGCCGCAGCCGTGCCCGGGCGGATGCCTGCG
>NZ_JAJMLX010000203.1 GCF_020991325.1 Bordetella petrii
CGTCACGCGCACATGGCGCGCGCCGGCCTGTTCCAGGCGCTGCGCGTCTTCGGGTGTTTGCGCCAGCACGGCCTCCAGGCCGGCCAGGGCCTCGCGCATCGCCTCGCCCATCCAGCCCGCCTGGCGCAGCGACGACGCCGAAAAGCGGGCGCTGACCAGGGCCATGGGCACGCCCTGCCGGCGGGCCTGCGCCAGCAGATTGGGCCATACCTCGCGTTCGATCAGCAGGCCGCAGCGTGGTGTATAGCGCTGCAGGAAACCGCGCACGGCATGGGGAAAATCGTAAGGCAGCCAGGTCTGGCGCAATTGGCCGGAGGCAAGCGCCGCCGGGAACAGGCGCGCGCCCTCGGCCTTGCCGGTAGCCGTCGTATGGGTCAGCAAGACCGGCAGGCCGCGATCCAGCAGCCCCTGCAACAGCGGCTGCGCCGCCCGGGTCTCGCCCAGGCTGACCGCATGCACCCATACCGGGGCGCGGGCAAACGGCACAGGGGCGGACGGGTCGGACCGCCCGAAGCGCGCCGCCGAGAAAATGCCCCATTCGCCACCGGCCCTGCGGGCACGCCGGGCCATCCATAGCCACACCAACGGGGCCGCCGCGTACAAAGCCAGGGTGTAAGCGCCGCGCCGCATGTCAGGCCGGCCCCGTGTCAGCTGGCGGCCAGCGCCTGGTCCACCGCGGCCAGCACGGCCTCGCGCGAGGGCGGCGCGCCACGATCGCCCAGGCTGGCGGTGTAGCTGGAGCCGATCAGCGGCGTGCGCACCGGCGTGGAAGCACGGTAAATACCCACGGTGGGCCGGCCCAGCGCGGCCGACAAATGCGTCAGGCCGCTATCCAGGCCCACCATGACGCGCGCGCCGGCCAACTGGCGGGCAATGGAGGTCAGATCCATGCGGGGCAGGACTTCCACGCCATCCAGGCCGGCCACCAGGGCCTGGGCACGCTCGGCTTCCTGCGCGTTGCCGGCCAGCAGGCGCAGCGTGCAGCCGGCGGCGCGCAAGCGGTCAAACACCGCGCGCCAGTCATCTTCGGGCCAGAGTTTGTCATCGCGGCTGGCCGACGGCATGATGACCGCATAGCCGTGGTCGGTATTCAGATGATGATGCGGTCGCGCGCATTCGCCCGACGCAGCCGCGCACGCCCTTGCCTGGGCCTGCGCCTGCTGCGCGAAGGCCTGCAGGCCGAAATCCGGCGGGCCACTATAGGTATAGCCGAACGCCTGTGCCGCCAGCATGCGCTGCCGGGTTACCGCGGGCTGCCAGAACTCGACCCGGTGGCGTTCCTGGTAGAACAGCGAGGCCAGCGGCTCGCGCGCGGAACGCCAGTCCAGCCCGTGGCGCACGCCGCGCGTCTGGCGCACCAGCCAGGCAGATTTCATCAGCGCCTGCATGTCCAGCACCACGTCGTACTGCACGGCGCGCAGACGCTCGGCCAGCGCGCGCCGCTCGGCCTTCACGGGCGCCGACCACCAGGCCTTGCGCCAGCGCCGGTGGGCCACCTTGATCACTTCGTGCACCGCCGGGTGCCAGCCGGGGATCTCGGCAAACGCCTCTTCGGCCACCCAGTCGATCACCGCACCGGGCACATGGCGTGCAATGTCGGAGATGGCTGGCAGCATATGGACCAGATCTCCGAGGGACGAGGTGCGGACGATGAGAATGCGGGTAGACATCGAATCAGAAAAAGGCCGGTTTCCGTGGACCTAGGACGCGAATGTACACCAAGCGTCCAGGGCGGCGGCCGTGAAAGCGGGGCTCGCGGAGCATCCCGCGGCAGTCATACCCCTCGCGTCCGGCGCGCCGGGACGGCGCGGTGCATAATGGGTTGAAACTGCTACGGAGTCTCGCGCATATATCTTTTGCCTACATATTTTTGCTTTATGATGCATGACTATCTGGTTTCGGCTGATCAGCCGCCTTGATTCGCGGGGGAACACGTGAGTTTTGTCCCCATTATTTTGTGCGGGGGAGCAGGCAGGCGCCTGTGGCCGGTATCCCGACAATTGCATCCCAAGCCCTTTATCCGCCTGGCTGACGGCCAAAGCCTGCTGCAAAAAGCATTTCTGCGCGCAGGCAGTTTACCGGACGTAGCCGAGATCGTATCAGTCACGAACCGCGACCTGTTCTTCAAGACAGAGGACGAATACCGTGAAACCGGCCTCGACGTAAAGCGCGGTTTCATCCTTGAGCCCGAGGGTCGCAACACCGCACCGGCGCTAGCCGCGGCCGCCCTGTCGGCAAAAGCCAGGCACGGCGAACAGGCTGTTCTGCTGGTGCTCAGCGCCGACCATCTCATATCCGATTCACAGGCTTTCGCCGCGGCCGTGGCCCAAGCCGTCGAACTGGCCAGGCAAGGCAAAGTGGTCACGTTCGGCATCAAGCCGGATTCTCCCGAAACGGGCTACGGCTACATCGAGGCGGACGGCACGGACGTGCTGCGCTTTGTCGAGAAACCCGATCTGCAAACGGCAACCGAGTACGTCAACAGCGGCCGCTATTCCTGGAATGCTGGAATTTTCTGCCTGACCGTGGCCACCGCGCTTCAAGAATTGCGAACACACGCCCCCCAGATCAGCCACCATGTCGCTGCCGCGCTCGACAAGGGCAGAACGATCGGCAACGACAGCGAATTCCAGATCGAACTGGATGCCGAGGCCTTCCATCAAGCCGAAGCCATTTCCATCGACTACGCCATCATGGAAAAAACCCGCCGCGCGGCGGTAATCACTTGCGATATCGGCTGGAGCGATATCGGCTCGTGGAGCGCGCTTGGCGACCTGGCGCAAGCCGATGCGCAGGGGAACAGCGTCGAAGGCCAGGTCGTGCTGCACGATGTCACGAACTGCTATATCCGCAGCGAAGCGCGCCTGGTTGGCGCAATAGGCCTGGACAATCTGATCATCATCGATACGCCCGACGCGTTGCTGGTGTCCGACAAGAATCGCACGCAGGATGTCAAGACCCTGGTCGGCCAGCTAAGGGCCAAGAGTCACGAAAGCTATATGCTGCATCGGACGGTGCATCGCCCCTGGGGTACTTACACCGTGCTGGAAGAAGGGCCCAACTTCAAGATCAAGCGTGTGGTCGTCAAGCCGGGCGCCTCATTGTCACTGCAAATGCATCAGCATCGCAGCGAGCACTGGGTGGTTGTCGACGGCCTGGCACGCGTAATCAATGGCGACAAGGAAATGCTGGTGGCCAGTAATGAATCCACCTTCATTCCCGCCGGCCACAAACACCGGCTCGAGAACCCCGGCGAAACCGACCTTGTATTAATCGAAGTGCAAAGTGGCGCCCATCTCAGTGAGAGCGACATCGTGAGATTCCAGGACATCTACGGTCGTTGCTGAAGCGAACGCGGCCTATTCATTTCATTTAGTCGGGCGCGTCGCCCGGTGTTCGATAGCCAAGGGGGTTTGCGTTTTGCCATCGCCAACCATCCTTGCACATGCGGTCTAATCCGTACCTGGCTTTCCAACCGAACACGTGCTCGGCCAGCGTGGCGTCAGCCCATGTCGCCGCAATGTCGCCGGGGCGCCGACCGACGATGCGATACGGAACACTTACCCCGTTGACCCTTTCGAAGGCCTTGACGAGCTCGAGCACACTGGCTCCCTGCCCTGTTCCCAGATTTACGGGCAGAAATCCGCTGCGGTTCGAACGATTCTGATAGTCGATGGCTCTTACGTGCCCTTCGGCGAGATCGCATACATGAACGTAGTCCCGGACACCCGTGCCGTCCAGCGTGGGGTAGTCGTTTCCAAACACGCTTAAACAGGACCGCGCCCTGATGGCAACTTGCGTGATATAGGGGAACAGGTTGTTCGGCTCACCATTAGGATCTTCGCCTATCATGCCGCTCTCATGAGCCGCGATGGGGTTGAAGTACCGCAGTGAAATGGCGGAAAACCCGGAATGCGCGAGGCAGATATCCTTGAGTATTTGCTCCACAGCGGCCTTGGACCACCCGTATGGATTGGTGGGCGCAATCGGCGCATCCTCGGTATAAGGCAAGGCTTGCGACGCTCCGTAAATCGTCGCGGATGAACTGAATACCAGGCGATGCACCCCCGCGGCCAGCATTGCTTCCAGCAGCCGCAGAGAACCCACGACATTATTGTCGTAGTATTTCAAGGGGTCGCGTACCGACTCGCCCACGGCCTTACTGGCAGCGAAATGCAGCACACACTGAATGGGCGTACCAGCTGACTGGTAACGGCGGAATAACGAATCGAGCGTGCCACGGTCCCGCACATCGCCCCGGACGATATCAATCGATTGGCCGGTGATGGCCTGCACACGCTCCAATGCCAGGGGAGAGCTGTTGGAAAAATTGTCCAGCACAACGGGGCAGTAACCCTTGCCGATCAGCTCGACAAGGGTATGGGTACCGATATAGCCGGCCCCACCTGTGACAAGTATCATCAATGCAGTAATTCCTGTTTGCTGCTGTTCTTCAGGTCGGCGCCAGGCGTTCACGCCGAGAAGCCGAATCCTGGCAACTGTAACCGTTTCATTGTCTGTGATGCCTCTGCTTTTTCAGCACCATCCACTTCGGCATGCGAAACAACACCAGCCGGCGGTACAGCACCACGTAGGTAACCGAGAAAGCCACCACGCAGATCATCAGCATGACGGGCATTTGCCAGAACAACACCGCCGGAATCACCGCCAGCGACGACAGCAGCCACAAATACGGAGAAGTCAGCGAATTGCGCCAGGTCATGTGGTGCGCCTCGCGCGAGCCCACCGCCCAGCGCACCACGCGCTTGTAGATCAGCATGTGCAGATGCACGCCGTCGGGCGCCCCGGGCGAACGCCCGCGCAGCCAGCGCTTGCGGTAAATGGAGAACAGCGTTTCGAAGATGGGGTAAATGCACAGCAGCAGCGGAAACCAGGCCGATACCTGGGGATGGCGCGCCAATAGCAGCACCGACAGTTCGCCGATCATGAAGCCCAGGAAGTACGCGCCGCCATCGCCCAGGAAAATGTGCCCGCGCGGGTAATTCCAGATCAGGAACCCCACCACGCCGCCCAGCATGCCCAAGGCCACGATCAGCAGCATGCGGTCGCCCAGGTAAAAACAGACGTAGGCGAACCCGGCGAAGATCATGGCCGACACCACGGCCGCCAGGCCGTTGTAGCCGTCGATGATATTCAGGGCGTTGGCAGCCCCGCTGATGGCCACCATGGTGAACACCAGGGACACCAGGCCGAATTGCAACAGCCAGTCCAGCCCGATGATGTCCACCCGGGTGACGGCCGCATCCAGCAGGAAATAGGCCAGCGCGCCGGACGCCATGGCCAGCAGCAGGCGCGTCAGCACCCGCACGCTTTTTGTCAGGTCTTCGGCCAGGCCGCCCAGGAAAGCCGGGGCGGCGGCCAGCATCAACAGCAGCAGTTCCGGCAGCTCTTGCGGTTCGCGCAAGGCTGCCACCAGACAGGTGGCGGCCATGGCCGCCACCAGCGACATGCCGCCGACACGGGGCACCGGCTTGGCGTGGTACTTCTGCACACCGTCGAGTTCGTAATCGGTGATCAGGCCGGTATGCCAGGAACGGCACCGCACGATCAGCGCAGTGAACACCAGCGAGGTGAGAAACGCTGTCAACAAATATTGCATATCAAGGCTACGTTAAGGAACCTGCGCTCGCGACAGGTCCGAGCGAATTGTATGGGTTTGGCCGACGCGTGGTGTTTCTGGATACGGGAATGGTCCGCAGATGTTAGCCATTTCGCTAAGCGGGGCGGGACAATCGCGGCACTCTTGCGGCCCGCACCCGCTCAGTTATACTCGCCCGGCAAATCGCTCTAGGCGGCGAGGCGGTTCCTCATTGGTACGTCCGGTAGTAAAGCTGCACGAAAGGCCGTTCTGGCTTGCGCAAGTTTCCTGCAAACCTGCACAGACAGACAGATTTTATTGCATTTATATTATTCTGTAGCATTTCAGCAGCAAATTGCTGCATTTTGCTGCCTCCGGCCCGGACGGCCTGTACATGACGCATTCCACTCTACGTTGTACCTCTACGCTGGCCGCAATCCTGGTTGCCCTGCTACCCATCCTGACGCTGACGGTGGGTGGCGGCAGCGGGTTGTTCTATGTGCTGTCGCTGGCCTGCCTGATCATCATCGCGGTCACGTCCGCGCCCCAGGCCTTGCTTTCCCTGCGCCCGTACCGCTGGCAAATACTGACGCTGTGCCTGCCACTGGTGGCCGCCTTGCTCAGCCAGTATTTCAACCACAGGTGGTCCGGCTCGGAAACCGAGCGCGGCATCCGCATCGCACTGGGCTACCCCCTGCTGCTGGCGGCTTTCCTGGTCATCGACCCGCAGCGCCTGCGCCGGGCGGCCTGGGCAGGGGCGATGGCAACCTGTCTGATCACCACCGGCATCGTGGCCTATCTGGCCGGTCCCGCGTTTGCGCGTCCGGTCACGCCGCAATTCAACGCCGTGGGCTATGGCAACCTGATGCTGCTGGTGACGGTGCTGCTCATCTACAGCCTGGGCTGGCACCTGACGCCCCGGCCCAAGGCCGAGCGCATCCTGAAAATAGTGGTGGCATCGCTGGGGCTGGCCGGCTTCGTGCTCACGCAGACACGCACGGGCTGGATGGCGATTCCGGTATTCGCGCTGATCGGCGTGGCGCTGGCAGGATGGCTGCGCCACCCCTGGCGCGCGCTGGCGGCGTTGCTGGGCATCGGGCTGGTGGCCCTGGCCATCGGCGCATCCAGCCCGGCGCTGCGCGAACGGGTTGTGAAGGGTGCGCAGGAAATCCAGCAATGCATCACCGTGAACCCCACCGCCAACACGTCGATGTGCATCCGCCTGCAATTGTGGACTTCGGCGTGGGACATGATCCAGCTCGATCCGTGGTCGGGCATCGGCGGCGGAACCAGCTTCAGCCACGCCTTGAAGGAACGCGCCGCGGCCGGCGAGGTGTCGGCCTATGTGGCGCGCGATTTCGGCGAGCCGCACAACGATATCCTGATGGCGCTGGTGACCTACGGCGTACCGGGCGGCGTGGCCCTGCTGGCGCTGTATTTCGTGCCCGCATGGCTGTTTGCGCGGCGCCTGGGCCAGCAAATGCCGCAGGCCCAGCGTGCCGCCGCGGCCATGGGGCTGGCGGTATGCCTGGGGTTCGCCGTGTTCGGCCTTACCGAACTCATGTTCCGCGGCATGCGATCCATCAGCCTGTACGTGATCCTGCTGGCCTTGTTCACCGCGCTGTCGGCGCCTGCCTCTAGCCAAAGCCGGAATTTAGGGCCAGAATAGGCCAAAAGCTGTTTGAAAAGGGTCTACAGGCTCGCAAGGAGACAGCCATGCGCATTGCCGATGCTCAATGGATTCCCTCCACCCCGCACCAGACCTGGGATGCCTTGATGGATCCCCAGGTACTGCAGAAGTGCCTGCCGGGATGCGTCAATCTGGAACGCCGCACGCCCACCGAATACGCGCTATCGCTGCAGGCGAACGTGGGAGGCGTGGAAGCCCATTACGAAGGCGAAGTCCTGCTTTCGGAACTGAATCCCCCTAGTACTTTTTCGCTGGCCTTCGAAGGCAAGAGCCAGACGGCCTGCCTGGCCATCGGTACCGCCCAGGTCACCCTGTCGCCCAAAGACGAAGGCACGCGCCTGGCCTATACCGTGGCCGCCATGGCGGGCGGCTCGCTGGGCAAGGTGGGCGAGCCGGTGCTGATAAAAGCCGGCGGCAAACTGGTGGAAAAGTTTTTCGCGGCCTTCATCGACCACATGGCCGCCCTGCCGCGCACGGCTCCGCCGCCGGAACCGGAACCGCCCCAGCGCGGCCTGGCCTCGTCGCGCTGGTCGTGGCTGGCGGTGGCCGCCGTGGTCATCGTCATTCTGGGATACCACGCGCTGTACAAATAGGTGATATCCCTAGGACGGCGGTGATATGCTTGCCGCCATGACGACCACGTCCCCCGCACCCGACGCCCCCTCCGAACCTGTCCGCTCACGACGCGACCTGCTGATGGCGATGGCGGGGGTGGCGGCCACGGTGGTGCTGGCCGCGTTCGATTCAACCATCGTCAGCACCACATTGCCGCGCGTGGCCGAAGCCCTGAACGGCATGGCCCTGTACGCCTGGGTGGGCACCGGCTATTTGCTGGCCACCGCCGCGTCCATTCTTATTTTCGGCCGCCTGGGCGACCTGTTCGGGCGCAAGCCGCTGATGCTGCTGTCGGTGTCCGTGATCGCGCTGGGTTCCATCGCCTGTGGGCTGGCGCAGTCCATGGAACAACTGATTGTTTTTCGCACCCTGCAGGGCATAGGCGGCGGCATGATGATCGCCACCGCTTTCGCGGCGCCAGCCGACCTGTTTCCCGACGCCAAAGAGCGCGTGCGCTGGCTGGCCCTGGTGTCGGCCGCCTTCGCCATGGCCAGCGGCGTGGGCCCGCTGCTGGGCGGCGCGGCCAC
>NZ_JAJMLX010000204.1 GCF_020991325.1 Bordetella petrii
ACCCGGACGCGCTGCGCCGGCACTGCCTGGAGCACCTGTCGCGCTACATGGTCCCGCAGGAGTTCCGGTTCCTGACGGCGTTCCCGCGCACCTCGACGGGCAAGGTCGACCTCCGGGCGCGGGCCGCGCTGCTGCGCCCCGAGGAGGAACCGTGCCTGGTGAAGCACTGACCCTGGAGGTGCCCAGCCGGATCCTCGGCCGAACCAAGCGCGCCACGGTCCTGCTGCCGGACGGGTACGCGGCGCACGGCCCCGGCCTGGCGCGGACCCGGCGCGACCAGCGGCTGGCACAGGGCCTGTACGCGCTGATCGCCATGCTGACCAATTTCCTGGCGGCCGCCAACGCCACGCACCTGATCTTCATGCTGACCGGGCTGGGGCTGGCCGCGGCGGCCGCGGTGGGCATCTCGGCGCTGTGGGGCATAGGCCAGGTCAGCGCGCGACTGCTGGAACTGCTGTTCGGCGGGCGCCTGCATCCGCTGATGCTGAACCTGGCCACGGCCGCGGTGCTGCCCCTGTGCTTTCTTGCCGGCAGCGCGGCCGGCCATCCGGTGGCGGCGGGCCTGTACGCCTGTGTGTACGGCGCCTGCAACGGCCTGCTGACCATTACGCGCGGCACACTGCCGCTGGTGCTGTTCGATACCCGCAGTTATGGCGCGCTGGTTGGCCGCCTGCTGGTGCCGGGATTCCTGCTGACGGCCGCGGCACCCGTGGCCTATGCGCAACTGATAGCCTGGCAAGGCCCGCGCGCCGCCATGCTGGCGTCGGCCCTGTTGGCGGGGCTGATCCTGGCGGCCTCGGCCTGGTTGTATCTGCGCTTCGACCCGCGCCGCCTCCGGCCGGCAGCATCGCGCGGCACGCCTTAGAACGACCGCGGCTTGCCCTGCAGCCGGACGGTGGCCACCGTCATGTCGCCCATCTGCCGCAGCGAAAATTCGTGCCTGTGCGGATAGCGCAGGTCCAGGCGGCGGCAAAGATTGCCCAGGCCGCCAGGCCCGGCCGCCGGGTCGCCGGCCAGGCGCAGCACCCCGGGGTTATCGACACGCACGAACAGTTCGTCTTCATGGCGCCAGGTACGCACGTTGATCACGAAGTGCGCGTCGCCGGTGGCGCGCATGCCATGCTTGATGGCGTTCTCCACCAGGCCCTGGATGGTCATGTGGGGAATGGGCATGTCCAGCGTTGCCGGATCGATCTCGCAGTGACATGCGAAGCGCGTACCGAAACGCAGGGCCTGGATGCGGGCATACGCCTCGGTGGCCTCGACTTCTTCGTCCAGCCGGCAAAGGCCCTGTTCGCGCCGGTCCAGCGAATAACGCAAGTAGCCGGCCAGGCGGCGCGTCATTTCTTCGGCAATGCCGGGGCGGTCGGCGATTTCGGCCACGATGGTGTTCAGGGCATTGAACAGGAAATGCGGCTCGATCTGCACCTGCAGGTGCTCCAGTTCCAGGTGCAGGGCGCGCGCCTGGGCCTCCAGGCGGGAAAAGCGCTCGGCACGCGCGGCCATTTCGGCGGCCACGCCCAGGTAGACCAGCGCCCAGATCGACAGCACCCCCATGTAGTAGATAAAGCTGAACAGGTAGGGGCCGTCGGGCAAGGCACGCAGGGCGCCAGGCGGAAACAGGCCGTGTATGCCGTAGGCAATACCCGCCAGCAACGCCGAGGCCGCCAGGCACGACACCAGCACGCCGGCCACCACCGGGCCCGGGGATCGCCCGGTGGGTACGGCGCGCGCGTGGGTCCAGGCAGCCATGGATGTCAACGCGAACCCCACGGGATCCAGGGCCAGCGTCAGCCACAGCGCGGCCGCGGCGTTGCCGAACACAGTCCAGCGTATATAGAATCCAATGGCCGCCAGGCAGCACCAGCCTGCCACCTGGACGCGCCAGAAGCCCGGAGAAGTGTCCCAACGGTTAAGTGCTCGCGACATGGCAACTGTCCGTTCGTGGTTGTCGGTCGACGAAACGCCGAGGCCTGTTCACACTGAAGGGAGTTCCGTACAGGCTCCTAGAACCTGTACATCACCTTCAAGTGCCCGGCATGGCTGGTCGTCTTGCTGGAGACCTCGCCGTCATACTGCAAGCGGAAATCCAGGCCCGAACGGTTGTTCACCTGCATGCCCAGGCCAAAGCGCCCGACCACGTGATCGCCAGGCAACGACGTGCTGAAGCCGCTGCTGCCGGCCGGCGCGCCCTTGAAGCGGGCGTGGGTGCTCCATGAATCGTCGCTCAGGAATGATGCGCCCGCGTAGGCATAAGGCCGCATGGTGGCGCCCTGGGGCAAGTCCACCCGCCCGCCGATTTCCAGCATCGGCGACAGGCTTGCCACGAACTGGTCGCTGCTGTCCACTTCCAGGCTCAAGGGGCCGCCGGACTCGGTATAGCCGGGCATGCGCGCATAGAGTGCGTCCAGGTCGACATAAGGCTTCAGGTAGAACTGATCGGTGACCCCGATATGGCGCGATACCCGCAACCGCATGCCGGCGCTGTAGACATCGGGGCTGCTGCCGGCACGGCGGTCGTAGCCGTCCACACCGAGACTGCGGTCCAGGTCGTACGAGCCATAGCCGCCGCCAAGCGCCGCCGAATACACCCACGGCCCGGCCTGATGCTTCAGCACCACGCCCGCATAACCCGCATCGCCGCTGCCGCTGGCCCGCCCATTGTCGGCGCGCAGGCTATTGTTCTGATAGGCCACCGACCCGCCCACGAACCAGCCCGGACGGATTTCCCGCTGGCCGCCGACCTGGTAGGTGGTGCTGTCGAATGCATAACCCGAGGTACCCCCGGCAGCATCCTGATCGGTGCTGCGCCGCGACACCTGCCCCCAGAAGCAGTCCTGCTCGAGCCCGTCGGTGCCGGTGCGCTGCATGGCGGGACACGACATCATCGACCCGGCAAAGCGCGCCATGTCGGCCACCATCTGCGCGCCAGGCGCCAGCGTGACGCCAGGCGAAAGGTCCGCCAGCCGTTCGCGGTAGGCACCCGGCCCCTGGTTGGCCGCCGTGTTCAATACCGCGAACAACGGCGCCATCTCGACGGTGCCGCCCTGGTCCCAGATTTCCTGCAAGTGCCCGGCAACGGCGCGCTGGTTGCTCGCCAGATTCTGGCTGGCGGCATTGAAGTCCGCGCCTTTCACACTGACGCGCTGCTGCTTGCCCACCTGCCGCATATCGAAGTCGAAAATGGGCGAATCCTTGGCTTGCAGCACGCCCGCCGACGCGCCTTCGACGTCGAGCACGGCCAGTTCGCGCCCGGGCAGCAGGCTGATGGCGGCCAGGTCGAACTGGCCGTCCAACCGGGCATCGCCCTGCACCGTCATGTGCGCGGCGCGCATGCCGGCGAAATCGATATCGGCGCGCAACACACCGGAGCTTGCCTGGCTGTAGTCGCCAGCCACGGTCAGGCGGCCGAACCGGCCGGCGGACCCCACGACCAGTGTGCCCGCATTGGCAACATTGGCCTGGTACAGCGTCGCGCCCGTCAACGTGCCGGTGGACATGTTCTCGATCGCGCAAACCCCTGGGTTATCGCACTGCGTGCCGCCATCCATCAGGCCGCTGTTGCGCACGTTCATGCCCGCCTCGCCGTCGTAGCGCAGCGCGATGCCGGACAACGCGGTCACGCCCCCGTCGGTTCCGATCTCCAGCAGGCTTGCCCCCACGCCGTTGCTGGCCATCCAGACGCCAGTGCCGCTGCCCGAGCCGCCCGCCACGGTTCCGTTGACCGTGACGGCGACCGGGAAACCTTTCTCGTCCGAACCTTCGCTCTGGGCGAAGACGCCCGTGCTGCCGTCGCCGGTGGCGCTGACCGAGCCGTCGACAGTCACGTCGACATGGCCCGCCCAGTTCTCGGTATTGCCATCCACGGCGTTCACGCTGCCGGCGAAACCGCCTTGCGCGGAACCGGCCAGCCCGCCGCCGCCGCCAATCGACTGGGCGATCACGCCGTGCGCGTTGGCGCCGGTAGTGGTAACGGTGTTCTGGATCACGACCGCGACATCGGCGCCCGTGCCGCTGACCTGGCCGCTGGTCTTGGCCCAACCGTCGCGGTCGAGCGAGATGGCTTGCCCGAGGCCTCCGGCAATGCCGCCTCCGCCGCCCACGGATTGCGCCACCACGCCATGCGCGCCCGCGCCTTCAGTGGTGACCGTGCCGCCGGTCAGCGCAACCGACACTTCGCCGCCATTGCCCTGGACATCGATATCGCCGCCCAGATCGATACTGCTCACGGCGGCCGCGTCGCCCGCGCTGACGATGCCCCCGCCGCCGCCCACCGACTGCGCGATGACGGCGATCGATCCGTCGCCCTTGGTGGTCAGCTCGCCACCCGTGGTCAGGTCGACCTTGCCGCCGTTTCCGCTGCCTGCCTGGCCGGCCCCCAGGACCAGGCCGAATTGCCCGGCCGCGCCCGTGGCGGGGTCGCCGCCATAAACCGTGGCCAGCCCGCCGCCGCCGCCGATGGACTGCAGCACCAGGCCATGGGCGCTCTGCCCTTCGGTGCTGGCCCTGACCCAACTGGACGGCGATACTTGTATGTGGCCGCCAGAGCCCCATGCGCCATTGATCCCGCCCACTCGCACCGTACCCGTGCCGCCAGCCGCCGCCGACTGGGCGACACCGCCCCCGCCCCCGATCGACTGCACGAGCACGGCGTTGGCCCCATGGCCATGCGTAAAGGCGGCATTGTTGTCACCGGTGGAATCGAACTCCAGGGCAATGGCGCCGCCGCCCGACTGGTCGGCAGAGGTTGCCGTCGACGGCTTGGAATTGCCGCCCACGCGCAGGTCCAGCGAAATGGGCCCCGGCCCCGACGCCGAGGCTCCGCCCTGACCACCTCCGCTGCCAATGGATTGCAACAGCACCGCGTCGGCAAAATCGCCATAGGTCGTCACGCGGGCCGCCAGGCGGGCATAGTTGTCGGCGCTTCCGATCGTGCCTCCCGCGCCGATACCCGCCGAGCCGCCAACCAGAAGGCTCACGTCATAGGGCGCATTGGCCGCATCGGCAATCGGCCCGGATGCCGTGCTGCCTGGCGCGCCGCCCAGCCCGCCGCCGCCGCCAATCGCTTGCGCCACCACGCCATCGGCCCCCGCTCCCCCGGTCGAGATCACGCCGTCGAGGTCCAGGTCGATACGGCCGGCGCCGTTGTCACCTGTGTCGACGCCCTCGTCCCCCGGATCGTATCCGCCGATAACCACGGTTGTGCCATCCTGCGAGGCCGAGTCGGTGACGCCGATGATCCCTATCCCGCCCCCGCCCCCTATCGATTGCGCGACGACGCCGTGCGCGCCATCTCCGGCGGTGTTGACTGTCCAGTCCGAGGCGACCGACACCGCCCCGGCCTCGCCCGCCATATAGCCGCCAACCAGCAGGCGGGCGCCATCAAGGCGGGTTCCCTCCAGCGCCTGCACGCCGCCCACGCCGCCGCCGCCGCCAATCGACTGGGCCGCGATGGCGGTCGCATCGTCGCCCCAGGTCAAGACATTCGTATGCACGTTCACGGATACATCGCCCGCGGCCTCGCCGGAGGCCACCTTGACCGTATCCGACCCGCCACCCACCTGTATCAGCGCGGCACTGTCGGCGACCATGCCGGTGCCCAGCCCGCCACCCTGGCTGATCGACTGGGCAAGCACACCGTAGGCGCCCGCCCCGGTTGTCGTCAGCAGCTTGCCGCCCTGGCGGGTCACATCCACCGTCACGCCGCCCGCGGCGCCGGTGCGCCCGAGGCTGCCCACCTGGATATTGGCGGCGCCATTGTCCAGCGTGCCGTCCACCGCCAGGCCGGCATGGCCGACACCGCCGCCGCCGCCGATCGATTGCGCCAGCACGCCCATGGCCCAGGTACCGCTGGTCGCCAGGGTGCCGTCGTGCGAAACGCGGACCACGGGCGCGCTCGATCCGGCATCGGAGCCGCCGTCGGCGGCATCGCCGCTGCTGCCGGCCAATGTGCCGACGTCATCGCCGCCGGCGCCCAGCGCCAACGACCGTTCGATTTCCACATCATCCGGCCAGGCATCGGGCGCATCGCTGTCGTCGTCGTCCTTCAGTACCGCCCCCATCATGCCGCCGCCCCCGCCGATAGACTGCGCCACCAGCGCGTGCGATCCGTCTCCCAGGGTGACGATATCGCCCCTGCTGGCCACGTCGACGACGCCGCCATCGCCGGCGTGGCCGTCGGCCAGGCTGCCCAGCGTGACCACCAACTGGAGCTCGGGGCTGGGCGGCGTGAAGTTGAAATCGAGACCCAGCGGGTCATTGACGCCGGCCATTCCCCCGCCGCCGCCCAGCGACTGCGCCACCATCCCATGGGAAAAATCGCCCCGGGTCGTGATGTTGTGCTCGCCACCGATGTTCACGGCGCCGCCATCGCCGCCATCGCCGCCCGCGCCGCCCAGCAACAGGTCGAGACTGAAGCTGTTGGCCAGGCCAGGCGTCTGATCCGGGCTGCCGACCGAGCCGATGCCTCCCCCGCCGCCGATCGATTGCGCCACCAGGCCGCTTGCCATGTGGCCGCCGGTATAGATGTCGACCGGCCGGCACGCCACGCTGGAGCACATATCCACCACGCCGCCATCGCCGCCGTCGCCGCCCGAACCGCCCACCGACACCGTGAAATTCAGTGAATTGCCGATGCGGGTGCCGCCGACGCCCTGTGTCAGCCCGCCGGTACCGCCGCCGCCGCCGATGGATTGCAGGGCGATCGCATGGGCCGTGTCGCCGAAAGTCTGGATGCGGTTGCCGCTGTCCGACGCGAACATGACCGTGCCGCCATCATTGCCATCGCCACCGGTTCCTCCCACGCCCGCGCCGATCTCGAGCCGCCCTTTGGTGGCCAGGGTGCCGCTGCCGCCCTGGCCGCCCCCGCCGCCGATGGACTGCGCCAGCACGCCATAAGCGCCATACCCTTGCGTCTGGACCAGCGCGCTGCGTTCCAGGGTCACCGAGGCTTGCCCACCGTGGCCGCCCGTGCCCCCCTTGCCGCCCACGGCAATGTTCAGGTCCAGCCAGTCTTCATAGTTCTGCGAATAGCTGCCGCCCCCGACGCCGCCGCCACCGCCAATGGACTGCACCACGACGCCGTCCGCGTAGTCGCCCGAGGTCGACACGGCGCCGTACTGATGCAGGGTGGCGTTGGCGCCATCGCCACCCGTGCCGCCCTTGCCACCCACGTTCACCGTGATGCTGCCGTTCAGCGCGAACGGGTTGTGGTCGAGCAGTGCCTTGATCGCATTGAAGACGTTGTCGAGGATATCTCCTTCGTCCGCGCCCATCGATCCGCCTACCCCGCCGCCGCCGCCGATGGACTGCACCAGCACGCCATCGCTATCCCGGCCGGTGGTGACAATATCGCCAAAGTTGTTCACGGTGGCCTGCCCGGCATTGCCGCCTTCACCGCCCGACATGCCGACGCCGACGTCGACACTGAAGCCGGCTTCCAGCGCTTTCGTGACCTGGCCTTCCAGGCCCAGAAACACCGCGGTACCCTGCCCCGTACCGCCGCCGCCGCCGATGCTTTGCGCCACGATGCCGCGCGCGCCCGAACCGGTGGTCTTGATCCGCGTATCGTCGAGCGTCGCGACCTTGACTGCCCCGCCGTCGCCGCCCTTGCCGCCTTTGGCGCCCACGCTGACCAACGCATCGACGCTGATCGCCGCGCCCGTCTCGAAATCGAAGGCATACGCATCGGCCGAGCCGCCATCGCCGCCGCCACCGCCTATCGATTGCGCGAGCACGCCGTTCGAATAGTCTCCGCTGGTCCGCACCACGGTCCAGCCCGCGTCATCTCCATCGCCCAGGTTGACATTGACCTCGCCGCCGGTGCCCCCCGCGCAACTGTTATCGCCGTCGTCCGAGGTAATGCACCGGCCGCCCACGGCTGCCTCGTCCTGGACATTGATGCTTTGCAGGCCGATCACGGCGTCTAAGGAGAAGGTTGAAGCCGAGCCGCCATCGCCGCCTCCCCCGCCCACCGATTGCGCGTACACGCCATGCGAATACTGGCCTTCGGTGCCCACGTCCGAATCCCAGATGGCGGTATCGACTTTGCCGCCATCGCCGCCATTGCCGCCCTGGCCGCCCACCATGACCAGGTTTTCCCAGACGGCGGCGGTGCCGATTTCCGTGAAAATGACGCCGACCGCGGCGCTCTGGTCTTTCACGCTGCCGCCCGACCCGCCGCCGCCGCCGATCGATTGCGCGACCACGGCCGACGCATCGGACACTTTGTTGCCATCGCCGTCGGTCTGGCCGCCATTGCCCGTGTCGTTGCCGGAATCCGGCGCGTCCGGGCCGTGGGTATGGATGGACGATGCGCTGAGCCGGGTGTAGATGTCGCCGCCGTCGCCGCCCTTGCCGCCGGTTCCGCCCACGCCGACGACGAGCTGGCCCTCGATCGCGCCATCGTCGGCGCG
>NZ_JAJMLX010000205.1 GCF_020991325.1 Bordetella petrii
GTGCCGTTGCGCGGGGCGGCCGTGCCGGCCGCCGACAATAGCAAGCCGCCGCCAGCCGCGGCACCCAGCTTCAGGAACACGCGGCGGCTAATGGAAGTTTCCGCCCGCATCACGATTGTCCTTCGGCAGCCACACGCTTGACCGCGGCCTTGACGCGCGGATAAGTGCCGCAGCGGCACAGATGGCCGTTCATGACGGCTTCGATCTGCGCATCGCTGGGCTTGGGGTTATGGTGCAGCAGCGCCGCCGCGCCCATGATCTGCCCCGATTGGCAATAGCCGCATTGCGGCACCTGTTCGGCCACCCAGGCGCGCTGGACGGGATGGGAACTGTCCGGCGACAAGCCTTCAATGGTGACGACACGCTTGCCCGCCACGGCCGATACCGGTGTCACGCAGGCCCGAACGGCCTGGCCATCCACATGCACGGTACAGGCGCCGCACAGCGCCATTCCGCAGCCGAACTTGGTACCGGTCAATCCCAGTTCGTCCCGAAGCACCCATAGCAATGGGGTGTCATCTTCGGATGTCACCTGGGTCGTTCTACTGTTTACGATAATTTCGATCATGCGAGCAGGCTCCGGATCGGAAAGAGGGGGGGCGCAGGGCCGCAAGCGCGCAGCCCCGCGCCGGCAATCACTTCAGGAAACTGAAGCCGATGGTCTCCAGCTTTTCGGCGACGTCCTCGCCGAACCGCTGCTTGAACTTCTGTGATTCGCCGGGGGCGAAGCCAATATCGTTGTAGTCTGACTCGGCTTTGCCGGTAATGAATACCAACAGGTACGCCACCTGGTCCGTCACATTGGTGAAATCACGGCACACACCGGGCGGCACGCGGATCATGTCGAACGGATCCAGCGTCAGCTGGTGTTCTCCCTCGTCGCCCCAGCGCACCTTGAATTGCCCGCTCAGGCAGAAAAAATGCTCGACCGTAAAGAAATGCGCGTGCAGCATGGGCTTGTCGCCCGGCGGGCACTCGGCAATGATCACCGACAGGTTGTCGTCGGTCAGCACCGCGGGCGTGGCCGACATGGGGCCCGCCGTGCCGGATGGCGCCATCAAGGTATACAGCGATTTTGCCGTCACGGTTTCATAAGCTTCGTGCGGAATACCCTGGTCCCGCCTGTAATAGCTGGATTGAGGTTTCAGTTCGCGGAAGCGGGCAACGTTCTTCAGCATCCGGGCCGGCGAAACGGACACCGTCTTTAGTTGTTTTACGGCACTCATGGTCGTTTTCCTGAAAGGGAAGGGTGGGCTGATTACTGGGCAGGCGAAATACCGATGGGCAGCAGGAAAGCCGACTCGACCTGCTGAAGAATCTTGGCGTGCTCGCGCAGCCAGTCGCGCTGTGGCGCGGCGGTGATCCTGTCGGCCAGCCGTGTCCGCAGGTCGGGATACGCAACAATTTCCACCACTTCGTTGGGCTGGGGAGATTCACTGGTCCACACGCCCATCAACGATGCGGCCGCGTCGCGGTGCCGCTGTTGCACGGCGCGGCCCAGGTCCGCGAACTTGCCCGCCGGGCATCGGTAGATGCGCCGCTCATAGAACGCGCTGGGGCCCGCGATCTGCGCAATCCGGCCTTGCGGGTTCATGAAGCGGACCTCCTGCGTTTGCATGGTGGGCCAGGCGCCGGCCAGGAATTCGTCGCACCAACGGCGGTTTTCCGATAGATCCCGGCGCAACTGCTGGCGCTGGTCTATGGACGTGTATTCCCATATATGGTGAACCTGGTTCAGCATGCCGGATTCGCTGGTCCAGAACCCCACCAGGCGGCCATAGTCACTCTGGCGGATAGGGACGACCCGGCTTTCGGCCAGCGCCAGGTAGGTGTCGAGCTGGCCCGGTTCAATGGTGTAAGTGCGGTATTCGTGAATCATGCGTCGGTCTCCTTTTCCAGCACGATAGCGAAGCCGGTTCGCTTCGACAAACGTATAATAGTCATCCCTAATATTCGTAAATTAGATGGGTAGGCCATACCCTTCCATTGCCATGGACCTGCGCCAGCTTCGCTATTTCGTCCACGTCGCCCATACGCGCAGCCTTACGGCGGCCAGTACCAAGGCGTGGATCACCCAGTCGGCACTAAGCCGGCAGATCAAGTTGCTGGAAGAAGAGCTGGGGGTCGACTTATTCGAGCGGCAGGCGCGCGGCGTCACCCTGACCGAGGCCGGCGAGGTCTTGCTGGGCCGCGCTTCAATGCTGTTGCATCTGGCTGACGAGATAAAAGGGGCTGTCACCGCCGTGGGCGAACAACCCACCGGGCCTTTGCACATCGGCGCGCCGCCATCGCTGCGCCAGATGCTGGTTGCGCCCGTCGTGGCCCAGTACCATGCACAGTATCCCAAGGTGCGCCTGGCGGTGCACGAAGGCACGTCCCGCTCGATGCGCGATGCATTGGCCAACGGCGACATCGATGTCGCCATTGTGTCCAGCCTTGAGGCCCTGGACGCTTTCGATGTCCGCCCTTTTGCAAGCGAGCTTCTCTGCTGGGTGGGCCCTGCCGAGGCCAAACTGGATCCCAGCCGTTTCACGGACATTTCGCGCATTGCTGCCCGGCCGTTGATTCTTACCGCTTATCCCAATAGCCTGCGGCTTATCGTCGACCGCGCATTGGCCAAACGCAATCTATCGGTTGAGCCTGTCATGGAGGCCGACATGATCGCCATGATGTTCGACTTGATCCGGCGCGGCGTCGGGTACACCGTACTGCCTTATTCGGCCGTTCATGAGCCGTTGATGCAGCACTATGTATCGGCCAGCCCTATCCGCGGGCTGCGTATCAAGTGGGTCGCCGCGCAATCGCGCGAACGAACCAGTACGGCGGCCGCGCTGCGCGCCAATGAAATGTTCGCCACCGTCGCGAACGAGAAAATCTCCGCTGGCGAATGGCAAACCGCCCGGCGCGAAGCCGAATAGCGGGCCTCGGCTGTTTTCCGGCGCAGAGGGCATCGAGCACGGCGGCTTCAGGGGCCGGCAATCAGGGTGGCGCCACGCAGCGCGCTCGCGGCAACGGCATTGCCAGGGGTATCATGACGTCCACACCCGCGGCCCGGGCCGGAGACAAGCAGGTCGCCCGCCGCCCCAACAAAACACGCCTTCATAAGCTCCATGACACGCGCAGCACCCGCCTGGCTCATTCCGGTCGTGGCCATCTTTACCCTGCAGACTACGTCGTCGTTCCTGGCGCGCCTGGTGCCCATCGTGGCCCCGGCCATGTCGCAGGAATTCGGCTGGACGGGCAGCACCATCGGCTACCTGACCGCCAGCAATTCCATGGGCGGGCTGGCCATCCTGGTGGCGGGCTCGGGCCTGCTGAAGCAGATCGGCGGCATGCGCACGTTGCAGCTCACCTTGTTCCTGGGCGCGGCCTGCATGGTGCTGCTGCTGTTTCCCAGCCTGGGCCTGGCCCTGCTGGCCTGCTTCATCATGGGTCTGAGCAACGGCGCGGCCAACCCGGCGGGCAGCGAAGTGCTGCAGCGCTTTTCGCCGCCGGGCAAGCGCAACCTGATTTTCTCCATCAAGCAGGCGGGCGTGCCGCTGGGCGGGGTGATCGCCGGCCTGCTGGTGCCCGTGGTGGTGCTGGCGGCGGGCTGGCGCGTCGCCTTGTTCTTCTGCGCCCTGATGGTGGTGGTGCCCACTGCGCTGACGTGGCGGCCCAGCGCGCGTTTCGAAACCCCTTCGGCGGGGTACCGCGTCCTGGCTCTGCCCAGTTGGCAATCCTTGCGCGCCCTGGGCGTGCCGCTGGCTTCGCTGCTGCACAATCGCGGCCTGACCAAAATGTCGGCCGTGGGCAGCCTGTTCGCCGTGTCGCAAAGCTGCTGGTTCACGTTCACCGTCATCTACCTGATCGACGGCCTGGGGTATTCATTGGCCCTGGCCGGCATGGTGTTCGCGGTAATGCAGGCGGGCGGGGTGGTGGGGCGCATCGCGCTGGGCTGGCTGTCCGACTACCTGCGCTCGGCCACGGCGGCGCTGTCTATCGCGGCGGTGTTCTCGGCGGCCACTACCGCGCTGCTGGGCCTGACCAGCGCGCAATGGCCGCTGTGGGCCGTTATCCTGCTGGCCTTCGTGGCGGGCAGCTCGGCGGCAAGCTGGAACGGCGTGCAAATCGCCGAAGTGGCGCGGCGTTCTCCGCCGCACATGATCTCTGAAACCGCGGCGGGTTCCAGCATATTGGTGAACCTGACCAACATGCTGGCGCCCACGGCGTTCGCGGCCTTTGTCGCGATTAGCGGGCGCTACGATTACGCCTTCATCTGCGCGGGGGCGTGTTCGCTGCTGGTGCTGGTGTGCCTGCCGCGCTCAGATTCGCGTTAGGCCGCGTGCGGACGCCGGGTTTCCGGCAGGAACCAGTTCATCACCAGGGCGCAGATGCCGCCCGTTGCCACGCCCGATTCCAGCACGCTGCTCAGCGCATGCGGCAGGTGCGACAGAATCTCGGGCACCTGCGATACGCCCAGCCCCAGCGCCAGCGATACCGAGATGATCAGCAATGCCCGGCGGTCCAGCTGGATGCTGGCCAGGATATTGATGCCGGCGGCGGCCACCGCGCCGAACATCACCATGGCCGCGCCGCCCAGCACCGGCTCGGGCACGGCCTGCAAGGCGCCCGCCACGGCGGGAAACAGGCCCAGCACGACCAGCATGCCGGCGATCCAGATGCCCACGTGGCGGCTGGCAATGCCGGTCAGCTGGATCACGCCGTTGTTCTGCGCGAAAACCGAGCTGGGAAAAGTATTGAACAGGCCCGCCAGCAGCGAATTCACGCCGTTGACCAAGACCCCGCCCTTGATGCGCTGCATCCACAACGGGCCTTCCACAGGTTCCCTGGACACTTTGCTGGTGGCCGTGACATCGCCAATGGCTTCCAGCGAGGTCACCAGGTAGATGATCAGCATGGGCACGAACAGCGGCCACGAGAACCCCAGCCCGAAATGCAGGGGCACGGGTATCTGGAACAGGGCGGCCTCGCGGGCGCCGGTGAAATCCAGCCTGCCCATGTAGGCGGCCGCGGCATAGCCCACCACCAGGGCGATGACCAGCGCCGTGCTGCGGATCCACACGACGGGCAGGCGGTTCAGCAGGACGATGGTGCCCAGCACCAGGCCGGACAAAATCAGGTTCTCGGCGCTGGCGAAGGTGCCGTTCTGCATGGCGCTGTAGCCGCCGCCCATGCTGATCAGGCCCACTTTGATCAGGGTCAGCCCGATCAGCAGCACCACAATGCCGGTAACCAGGGGGGTGATCAGGCGCTTCACGAAGGGCAGTACCCGGCTGATGGCGATTTCCACGAAAGAGCCGGCGATGACCACGCCGAACATCGTGGCCAGCACGGTTTCGACGGGCGTGCCGGTCTTCACCATGGCCGAACCGCCCGCGATCAGCGGCACCACGAAATTGAAGCTGGTGCCCTGCACGATGAGCAGGCCGGCGCCCAGCGGGCCGAACCGCCGGCACTGGATGAAAGTGGCAATGCCCGACACGACCAGCGACATGGACACGATGAGCGTGGTGTCGCGCACGCTGACGCCCAGGGCCTGGCAGATCAGCAGCCCGGGGGTGACGATGGGCACCAGGATGGCCAGCAGATGCTGTAGCGCCGCGACAAAGGCCACCAAGGGGGCGGGGCGGTCGTCGGGGCCGTACACCAGGTCGTGCGCGGGCGGCTCGATGGCGGGGGAACGGGGGGGAATGGGTTGGGTGAGCGGGGCAGATTGCATGAACGGGCGCCGGCCGGCCTAGGGGGACAGGAACAAAGCGTGGATTTTAGCCACTTCGGCCATCCGGCCCCTTGCGGCCCGGCCCGGCGTGCCCGTCAGCGGCCGCGCGTCATCGATTCCAATACCCCGTCGCGCCGTATCCATCCATGGAACAGGCCGGCGGCAAGATGCAGCAGCACCGTGGCAAACAGCAAGAACGCCAGATAGCGGTGCGCGCCGCGCAGCCAGGCAAACAGGGCCGCATCCGCGGGCGCGATGGGGGGCAGTTGCCAGCCGGCCGCCATTACCGGATAACCGCCGGCCGACACCATTGCCCAGCCTATCAGCGGCATCGCGAACATCAGTCCGTACAACAGCATGTGCGAGGCCAGCGCGGCGCGGCGCTGCCAGGCCGGAAGGCCGGGCGGCAGCGCCGGCACCCCTTTGTACAACCGTGTGCCCAGGCGCAGGCACACCAGCGCCAGCAGCGCCAGGCCCAGCGGCTTGTGGATCTGCATCAGCCACTGGTGGCGTTCGGAAACCGAGGCCACCATGCCCACGCCAATGAACAACATGGCCAGGATGCCGATCGCCATCAGCCAGTGCAGCAGGCGCGCAAGCAGGCTGAACTGCGCCACGGGCCGGTGAATGGAAGAGACGGGCAAAGTCATGGTGCGTGCTCCGGTTCAGTGGCAAGGGATGGGGCCGCGGCGCGCCGGGGCGGCCCTTCATGGGTGCGGCGTTCATAAGAGGCGGCATACGCGGCCGAACGTGCCGCCAGCAAGGGGTCGTCAGAAATGGCAATGCCCGGCGGCAGCACGGTGGGGTCGTAGTTCACGTCGCGGCAAGGGCCGGTGTCTTGCGGGGCGCTGCCGGTGATCACCACGGTGCCCGCATCGACAGTGGGGCGGTCCGCCGGCCATTGGCGGGTTGCATCGCGGGTGGAATCGTCCGCGGCCCCCAGTGTCACCAGCAGGCGCCAGCGCAGGGGCCCCTGCGCCAGACGTTGCTGCAGATCGGACTGCAGATAGTCGGCATCATGGCCCGGTTGGGCCGCGGGCGCGGGCCCGGCGTCCAGCGGCGCCAGGCGCCAGCGCACGGGCTGCCGCTTGCCCCGCGCATCCTCAAAGTAAAAGGCGTTCAGGCCAAAATAGCTTTCCGTGGCATAGCTGGCCGACGGCCTGGCCGTCCTGGCCCAGGCCAGGAATGGCGCGGCCTCGGGGTGGGCCGCGAAAAAAGCCTGCATGCGCCGCGGATCCGGCTTGCCTGTCTTGGGGTCGGGCCGGGCGGCCAGTTGCTGATCGTAGAACGCCTGAGGCGTGCTCAGCGGGAATACCGGCATGCTGTTCATGCCAGTACGCCACTGTTCGCCATTGGGCGACGTGAACTGCAGCGCAAAACTGCGGATGGGGACACTGGAATCGGGCGCGTACGGGTTGCCTCCCGGCAGCGCCAGCCGTCCTGTCACCGGTGTGTTGCCCGCCGCGAACACCGCGGCCGCGGACAGGGCATGCGCCGCGCCGCTGCTTTCAAAATGGCCTGTTACACAGACCCCTTTGGCGTGATTGCGGCGAAAACCCGGGTGGACGCCGCTGTTGGCTTCCAGGGCATCCACCACCCGGTCCGGGGTCAGCCGTTGCGGATCCAGCCAGCCGCCCACATAGGCGAAAGCGGCGCCCGAAAAAAGCACGATGGCGCCGATCGCGCCCAGGCGCAGGCAGATTTGCCGGGCATCGAGCGGCCGGGCATCGCGTTGGGATTCTTGCTGCATGAGGCTCCTTGCTCGTAGGGCGCTGAATACCCCTGTAGGACGGCCGGCCAGAAAAAATATTCCGCCAGGGAATAAACCCGCCCGGGCGGCGTCTTACGGTACTGGCCTGTAAGCTTGTGGCGTCACCGGCGCTGGCCGGACAGGAACCCCGACATGATTCGACCGGTACGCTTGCCCATCCACGGCCCGCCATCCGCCGACGACGCTATACCCACGGACGAATTGTCCGACGCTCTGCTGCGCCTGCTGTTGCCGCGCCTGCGGCGCTTTGCCCTGCGGTTGGCGCGCGATCCGGCATCGGCCGACGACCTGGTGCAATCCACGCTGGAAAGAGCACTGACGCGCTGGCCCAGCCGCCGCCCGCAAGGCGATGTGCGGGCCTGGCTGTTCACTATCCTGTACCGCCAGTTTCTGGATTCCCAGCGGCGGTCGCGCCGCTATGCGCGCCTGCTGGACTGGTTCGCCGGATCCGACGCGGCGGCGCCGTCGGCGGAACGCGAGGCAATCGCCCGATTGTCGCTGGATGCCTTCGACCGCCTGCCCGAGGCCCAGCGCACCCTGCTGTGGCTGATCAGTGTGGAAGGGCTCAGCTACAAGGCCGCGGCCGATCTGTTCGATGTGCCGCTGGGCACGGTGATGTCGCGCCTGTCGCGCGCGCGCAGCGCGCTGCGCGGCCTGAATGAAGGGCCGGCCGGCGAGGCCCGCCTGAGGATACTGAAATGAACAAGCAATCTATCGACGACCTGGCGCGCAATGCGTTCGTGGACGGCCAACTGGACCCGGCCCGGCAGCAGGCCATGCAGGTCTATCTGCAGGCGCATCCCGAGCAGGCGCAGGAGCTTGCCGCCTGGCAGCGCGACGCGCAGCGCCTGCGCGATATGGCCGGGCAAGACAGCATGCCGCCCAACCCCGCGCTGGACCCCGCCGCGGTG
>NZ_JAJMLX010000206.1 GCF_020991325.1 Bordetella petrii
GCACATGGCCGCCGCGCTCGCGGGCTGGCGCGACCTGGCCAAGGGGCTGGGCTGGCAGGGCCAGTTGCGCCGCGCCGGGGTCAGGCACATCAAGAGCGTGGCAAGCCTGCGCGCGCTGGGCGGAGAACGCCTGAGCGAAATCGAATATACCTTGCGCAGCGGCCGTACCGAACGCCAGCCCGCGAGTGTATTGCTGGCGCACGAAGGTGTCGTTCCCTCTATCCACATGACGCGCGCGCTGGAATGCCGCCACCACTGGAACCCGGTGCAAGCCTGCCTGGCGCCGGACGTGGACGAATGGGGCCAGACCAGCCAGCCCGGCGTCTATGTGGCGGGCGACGGTGCCGGCATAGGCGGCGCCAGATCCGCGTGCATTCGCGGCGAACTGACTGCCATCGGTATCGCGCTGGCCGCGGGCCGGTTCACGTCCGAACAGGCGCTGGCCCGTGCGCGGCCTTTGCGCGAGCGGCTGGCGGCCGAGCTGCGGCTGCGGCCTTTGCTGGACGCCCTGTATCCCCCGCGCGCCAGCGTCTTCGCGCCTTCGGATGACACGGTGGTGTGCCGCTGCGAAGAGCTGACGGCAGGCGATATCCGCCAGGCGGCGGCGGTGGGGCGGCCCGGCCCCAACCAGATCAAGTCGATTACGCGGGCCGGCATGGGGCCCTGCCAGGGCCGCCAATGCGGCTACACCATCGCGCACATCCTGGCCCAGGCGCAGGACAGGCCGGTGGCTGAAGTGGGCTTCTACCGCATCCGTCCTCCCTTGAAACCGTTGACACTGGGCGAGCTGGCTTCGCTGGACAGTGGGGATTCCGCGTCATGAGCGCGCGGCATTCTGACGTGATCGTGATCGGCGGCGGGTTGCATGGCCTGTCGGCCGCGCTGCACCTGGCGCGCGCGGGGCAGCGCGTGGCCGTGCTGGAACGGGCATGGGTGGGGCGCCATGCTTCGGGCGCCACCGCCGCCGGCGTGCGCACGCTGAATCGCGACCGGGGCGAACTGGACCTGTCGCTGGAGGCCATCGAGATGTGGCACCGGCTGGAGGAACTGGTGGGCGACGACTGCGGCTTTCATGCCAACGGCCAGATCTGTGTGGCGGAAACCCCGGCCGCGCTGGCGCGCCTGCAGGCGCATGTGCATGCCTTGCAGGCCGACGGCTACACGCATGAAGAACTGCTGGATGCCCGGGAGCTGCGGCGCTGGCTGCCGGAACTGAGCCCCCATTGCCTGGGGGCATCGCTGGCGCGCCGTGATGGCGCGGCCGACCCCCATCGCGCGTTGCGGGCATTCCGCCGGTGCGCGGAATCGGCGGGCGCGGCGATCGTCGAGCAATGCGGCGTGACATCTATCGAGCGGCGGGGCGACGACTGGTGTGTCGCGGCCGGCGGGCGCGAATGGCGCGCCCCGGTGCTGGTGAACGCGGCCGGAGCCTGGGGCGCGCGCGTTGCCGGCATGGTGGGCGATGCAATCCCGCTTGCCACCAAATCGTCCATGATGATGGTCAGCGAGCGCCTGCGTCCCTTCATCAAGCCGGTGGTGGCGATCATGGGGCGGTCGCTGTCGTTCAAGCAGTCGGACCAGGGCACGCTGGTAATAGGCGGTGGACTGCAGGGCGTTCCCGACCTGGACCGCGAAACTTCCACGGCCCGCATGGGAGTGCTGTCCAAAGGCGCGCGCGCCGCCACCGACCTATTTCCCGCGGTGCGCGACGTGCGTATCGTGCGCGTCTGGGCCGGCCTGGAAGCCAAGACCGAAGACCTGCTGCCCGTGATAGGCGCGTCGCCGAATGCGCCGGGCGTGTTCCATGTCTTCGGGTTCTCGGGCCACGGGTTCCAGCTGGTGCCGGTCGTGGGCGCAGCCCTGGCTGACCTGGTGGTGCGGGGCGCTACGTCCCGGGCTATCGGCAAATTGTCGGCGCAACGCCTGATGGCCCCCGCGGGCCAGGAGAAACATACATGACGCGCTACGCAATCCGGCGGCTGCTGCTTGCCGTTCCCACCTTGCTGGCCATGCTGACGGCGGTGTTCGTGCTGGTGCGGCTGGTGCCCGGCGACCCCGCCGCGGTCATGCTGGGCGACCAGGCCAGCGCCGAAGCCCTGGCCGCGTTGCGCGACCGCCTGGGGCTGGACTTGCCGACGCACGTGCAGTACCTGCACTTCCTGGGCGACATGCTGACAGGCAACTTCGGCGTGTCGATGGCCAGCGGCCGCACGGTGCTGCAGGAAGTAGCGCTGGTGCTGCCCTGGACACTGGAGCTGACGGCGGCGGCCATCCTGATCGGCGTGCTGTTCGGCCTGCCCATGGGGATCTGGGCCGCGCTGCGCCGCAATGCCTGGCCCGACTACCTGGGGCGTGTGCTGTCGCTGACGGGCCTGTCGTTTCCCGCCTTCGTGTCGGCCATTCTCATGCTGCTGGTATTCGCCATTCAGCTGGGCTGGTTTCCGGTCATTGGTTCGTCGGTATCGGGCGACTGGGGCACGCAGTTGCGCAACCTGGTGCTGCCGGCCTTCAACCTGGGCTTGATCATGACGGCCTACGTCATGCGGGTGACCCGTTCGTCGATGCTGGGGGTGATGGGCGAGGACTACGTGCGCACCGCGCGCGCCAAGGGGGTGCGGCCCCTGCGGCTGGTGTTGCGGCATGGACTGCGCAACGCGCTGATCCCCATCGTGACCGTGGTGGGCCTGTATTTCGGCACGCTGATCGGTAATTCGGTGCTGACCGAGATCGTGTTCAACCGCCCTGGCCTGGGCAAGCTGATCCTGGGCGCCTTGAATGCGCGCGACTATACCTTGCTACAAGGCCTGATGGTGGTGTTTGCCTCGTGCGTGATCGTTGTGAATCTACTGACCGACCTGGTGTACGGGCTGGTCGATCCTCGGGTGAAATACAAATGAGTGTTGCCGCCACGCTTTCCGTCGCGCAGCCCAATGCCTTGTTGCAGGCCTTGCGCAAGAATCGTCTTTCATGGGTGGGGCTGGGCCTGCTGCTGCTGATCGTGCTGGCCGCCGTACTGGCGCCCTGGCTGGCTCCGCACGACCCCTTGCAGCAGAACATCGTCTCGCGCCTGGAGCCGCCCTCGGCGGAATTCTGGCTGGGCACCGACAGTTACGGCCGCGACGTGCTGTCCCGCCTGCTGTACGGTGCGCGCGTGTCATTGCTGGTGGGTTTCGTGGCCATCCTGATCGCCATGTGCATAGGCGCCACGCTGGGCATCGTGGCGGGCTATGTGGGCGGACTGGTCGACCAACTGATCATGGGCTTCGTGGATGTGCTGCTGTCGTTCCCCACCTTGCTGCTGGGCTTGATGGTGGCGGCGATGCTGGGCGCCAGCCTGGAGAACCTGATCATCGCCATTGCCATTACCGAGATCGCGCCCTTCGTGCGCGTGGCGCGCGCGCCCACCATCGCCCTGAAGCAACGCGATTTCGTCGAGGCAGGCAGGGCGCTGGGCTACGGCCCGCTGCGGCTGATGGGGGTGCATATCCTGCCCAACATGATTTCCGACGTGGTGGTGCTGGGTTCGCTGTGGATGGCATCGGCCATCCGCACCGAGGCGTCGCTGAGTTTCATCGGGCTGGGCGTGCCGCCGCCCGCGGCCACCTGGGGCGGGATGATCCGCGAGGGGTTCGAGAATATCCTGGACGCCTGGTGGCTGACAGTATTCCCCAGCATCGCGATCTTGTTGACCGTGCTGGCCCTCAACTTACTGGGCGACGCGTTGCGCGATGCCATCGATCCCAAACTGCGTTCGGAGCGTTCATGAGCCAGGCTGATTCAGTACTCGAGCTGCGCAATCTGCGCACGGAGTTCCGGGTGGGGGGCGGTTGGCATGCCGCCGTGCGCGACGTATCGCTGTCGGTTGGAAGGAATGAAACCCTGGCGGTGGTGGGCGAATCGGGCAGCGGCAAGAGCGTAACGGCATTGTCGATTCTGCGCCTGTTGCCGCAGGCAGGAGCCCGGCACGGCGGGGGGCAGATCCTGCTGGAAGGCGAAGACCTGGCGCAGTTGCCGGAAAAGCGCATGTCGCGCCTGCGCGGCGACGCCATCGCCATGATCTTCCAGGAACCGATGACTTCGCTGAACCCCACCATGACGGTGGGCGACCAGATTGCCGAGGCCATCCGCCAGCATCGGCGCATGTCGTGGGCGCAGGCGCGCAAGGCGGCGCTGCAGGTACTGGAGGAAGTGAAAATTCCCGCGGCGGCGCGCCGGTTCGACGATTATCCGCACCAGTTTTCGGGTGGGATGCGGCAGCGTGTCATGATTGCGATGGCCCTGGCATGCAAACCGAAGGTGCTGCTTGCCGACGAACCCACCACCGCGCTGGACGTGACTATCCAGGCCCAGATCCTGAGCCTGCTGGCGGAACTGAAATCCGCGCATGGCATGGCGGTGCTGTTCATTACGCACAACCTGGGCGTGGTGGCGCAGATCGCCGACCGCGTAGCCGTGATGTATGCCGGTGAAGTGGTGGAGACGGCCGATGTCGAGACGTTGTTCGCGCGTCCAACCCACCCGTACACCGAGGCCCTGCTGCGTGCCATGCCTCGCGTGGACACCGATACCGACGTGCTGGAGCCGATTGCGGGCAGCGTGCCCGCCATTACCGCCATGCCGGGCGGTTGCGCGTACGCCGCAAGATGCCCCTTGAAAGAGCCGCGCTGCGAGCAGCTGCGGCCCACACTGGAAGCGGTGGGGGATGGACACCAAGTGCGCTGCCTGGTGCGCGCACCGAGCATTCAAGGACAGGCATGAGCAAACTCTTGCAAGTACGCAATCTGGTCAAGCATTTCGAAAGCGGCGGCGGCTGGCTGGGCGGGGCGCGGCAGGTGGTGCGCGCGGTCAATGACGTATCGTTCGAGGTCGCCCGCGGGCAGTCGCTGGGCCTGGTTGGCGAGTCGGGCTGCGGAAAGTCGACGGTGGCGCGCGCCTTGCTGCGCCTGATCGAACCGGATTCGGGCAGCGTCGAGTTCGACGGAAAGGACCTGCGGCAGGCCAACGCCGCCCAGATGCGCGCCTTGCGCCGCCGGATCCAGATCGTGTTCCAGGACCCCTACGCCTCGCTCAACCCGCGCCTGACGGTGCGCCAGGCGCTGGCCGAGCCTTTGCGCGTACACAGGCTGGGCTCCCCGGCGCAGATCGGCGCCAAGCTGGAACACATCATCCAGGAAGTGGGCCTGCCCGTGTCCGCGCTGGACCGCTACCCTCACGAGTTCTCGGGCGGACAACGCCAGCGCATCGGCATTGCGCGCGCGCTGGTACTGGATCCGGAACTCATCGTGGCCGACGAACCCGTATCGGCACTGGACGTATCGGTGCAAGCCCAGATCCTGCAATTACTCGAGCGCCTGAAAAGGGAACGGGGCCTGTCGTTCGTATTCGTGTCGCACGACTTGGGAGTGGTGCGCCATTTTTGCGATACCGTCTGCGTCATGTACCTGGGCCGCATCATCGAACAGGGCCCCACCGCCCAGGTGCTGGACCGTCCATTGCACCCCTATAGCCGGGTGCTGCGGGATTCTTCGCCGGTTCCGGATCCCCGCGCGCGCATTCGCCTGGCGCGCATCGAAGGCGAGATTCCCGCCCCGACCAATCTGCCCCCGGGCTGCACGTTCCACCCGCGCTGCGCGCGGGCCCAGGCAGACTGTTCCGCCCGCGTGCCCGCTCTGGCTACCCTGCAAGCCCCACGCATGGCCGCCTGCTTTCATCCCTTGGTCGAACCCGCCTGAGGCGCCGGGCAGGGACTGCCCGTGGGCAGCCCCGCCGGCTATCCTTTACCTGTATTGGTGTAAACCCGCATTCCTTGCGTGGCCTTCGCTTGCGGTATATAGTTGAAACCTAAACTAATTGGCGTGGCGCAGTTGCCTGCCACTGCCCGGTTTCACGGAGCCTGTCGCGCAATGAAAATCGTCTGCCTGGGCGGCGGCCCCGCCGGCCTGTACTTCGGCCTGCTGATGAAGCTGCGGGATCCCGCCAACGAAGTCACCGTCATCGAGCGCAACCGTCCGTACGACACCTTCGGGTGGGGCGTGGTGTTTTCCGACGCCACCATGGACAACCTGCGCCAGGCCGACCCGGTGTCCGCGCAGACCATCGGCGATGCGTTCAACCACTGGGACGACATCGACATCCACTTCAAGGGCCATAGCGTGCGCACGCACGGGCACGGCTTCATCGGCATCGGCCGCAAGCACCTGCTGAATATCCTGCAGGCGCGCTGCGAAGAGGTGGGCGTGAAACTGGTGTTCGAGACCCTGGTGCAGGACGACCAGGCCGTGGCGCGGCAGTACGACGCCGATCTGGTCATTGCCTCGGACGGCATCAACAGCGGGGTGCGCACCCGCTACGCCGATACCTTCCAGCCCGATATCGACACGCGGCGCTGCCGCTTCGTGTGGCTGGGCACTACCAAGGTATTCGACGCCTTTACCTTTGCCTTCGTGCAGACCGAACACGGCTGGTTCCAGGCGCACGCCTACCGCTTCGAAGACGGCCTGTCGACGTTCATCGTGGAAACGCCGGAAGAAACCTGGCAGGCCGCGGGTATTGCCGACATGAGCCAGGAAGAGGGCATCGCCTTCTGCGAAAAGCTGTTCGCGCCCTGGCTGGATGGCCACAAGCTCATCAGCAACGCGGCGCATTTGCGGGGGGCTGCCATCTGGATCCGCTTCCCGCGCGTCATCTGCAATACCTGGGTGCACTGGAACACGCTGGACACGCCGCGCGGCCAGCGCCGCGTGCCGGTGGTGCTGATGGGCGACGCCGCGCACACCGCGCATTTCTCGGTGGGGTCGGGCACCAAGCTGGCGCTGGAAGACGCTATCGAACTGGCGCGCTGCCTGGGGGGCGCGCAAGGCGGCCTGGACCAAGGGTTGCAGCACTATGCAGATGTGCGCAGCTTGGAAGTGCTGAAAATCCAGAACGCCGCACGTAATTCCACCGAATGGTTCGAGAACGTGCAGCGCTACGCGGGGCTGGACCCCGAACAGTTCGCCTATTCGCTGCTGACCCGTTCGCAGCGTATTTCGCACGAGAACCTGCGCGTGCGCGATGCCGAGTGGCTGCGGGGCTACGAGCGGCAGCTGGCCAGGCAGGCTGGCGCCGCCGACGCGCCTGGCGCGCGGCCGCCGCTTCCCATGCTGACGCCCTACAAGGTTCGCGGGGTGGAACTGAAGAACCGCATCGTGGTCTCGCCCATGGCCATGTATTCCTGCGTGGACGGCGTGCCGGGCGATTTCCACCTGGTGCATCTGGGCGCCCGCGCGCTGGGCGGCGCCGGCATGGTCATGGTGGAAATGACCTGCCCCTCACCGGACGCGCGCATCACGCCGGGCTGCCCGGGGTTGTGGAACGACGGCCAGGCGCGGGCCTTTGGCCGCATCGTCGATTTCGTGCATGCCAACGGCGATGCGCGCATCGGCATCCAGCTGGGCCACGCCGGCCGCAAGGGGTCCACCCAGCTGGGCTGGCAGAAAATGGACTACCCCTTGCCGGAAGGCAATTGGCCGCTGCTGTCGGCGTCCGCGCTGCCTTATCTGCCGGGGGTGTCGCAAACCCCGCGCGCCATGGACCGCGCCGACATGGACCGCGTGCGCGACGATTTCGCGGCCGCGGCGCGGCGTGCCGCGCAGGCCGGTTTCGACTGGCTGGAATTGCACTGCGCCCACGGTTATCTGTTGTCCAGCTTCATCTCTCCGCTGACCAACCAGCGCGATGATGACTACGGCGGCAGCCTGGAAAACCGCCTGCGCTATCCGCTGGAAGTGTTCCGCGCGGTGCGCGAGGCGTGGCCCCAGGACAAGCCCATGTCGGTGCGCATTTCGGCGCACGACTGGGTGGAAGGCGGCATTACCGCCGACGACGCGGTCGAGATCGCGCGCCATTTCAAGGCGGCCGGCGCCGACATGATCGATTGCTCGTCGGGGCAGGTCAGCCCCGATCAGCGCCCGGTATACGGGCGCATGTACCAGACGCCCTTCGCCGACCGGGTGCGCAACGAGGCCGGCATTCCCACCATCGCGGTGGGCGCCATTTTCGATGCCGACCACGCCAACGGCATCATCGCATCGGGCCGGGCCGATCTGTGCGCGCTCGCGCGCCCGCACCTGGCCGATGCATCCTGGACTTTGCGCGAGGCCGCGCGCGTGGGCTATTGCGATACCACCTGGCCGCGCCAGTACCAGGCGGGCAAGCGGCAGCTGGAAACCAACTTCGAACGCGCCGCCGCGCTGGCGCAACAGGACGCGAAATGAACGATTCGGCACTTTCCCTTGCGGGCCGGCATGCGCTGGTGACGGGCGGCGCCCGCGGCATCGGACTGGCCTGCGCCCAGGCGCTGCTGCAGCGCGGCGCCGCCTTGACGCTGCTGGGCCGCG
>NZ_JAJMLX010000207.1 GCF_020991325.1 Bordetella petrii
GGGCGCGATCACCTCCAGATAAACATCCGGACCCAGGCGCAGCAGCAGGTTGTGCGTGCCCATGCGCGGGTGGGCCCCGCCGCGCTGCGGCCGCACCCCCAGTGCGCGTTCCACCCAGTCCGCGCCGCTGGCCAGGTCGGGCGCGGCAACGGCAATGTGATCCAGTAGGGTTTTCATGGCTGGCTCGGCTCCAGGTTCTGCACCGTTTCCATGAATTCGATCTGTGCCGCCGGCACGGCATTGATAGGCGGGCCGAAACTGCCGATGGCGGGCAGGGTCATATTGTGGTGCAGGCGAATGGCCGCGGCATCGGCGTGGGGTTTGTCGTGCGTGGTGTGCGCGTCGGCGGCCAGCACTACCGGATAGCCGCGCGCCGCGGCCTGCCGCACCGTGGTATCGACACAGAATTCCGTGGCATAGCCGCATATCACCAGGCGCGTGGTGCCCAGCTGCTGCAGCAGCCCGGCCAGTTCCGTGCGCAGGAACGCGTCGGCGGTGGTCTTGCCCACCACGCGGTCGTCCGGCATGCGCTGCAAGGCGCCGAACAGCCGCCAGCCGGCCGACCCGTGCGCCAACTCGCCATCGGGCGACTGGTGCTGGATGTGGATCACGGGTGCTCCATGGCCCCGCGCGCGGGCGGCCAGGGTATTGATGCGCGCCACCACCGCATCGGCCTCGGCGGGCCGGGGTGGCGGGCGGAACAGGGCTTCTTGCACATCGATCACCAGCACTGCGCAGGCCATGGCGAGCTCCGGGGGAAAGCGGCCAGTCTACTGCAAGGCGGGTTTGCCTAGTGCCCGGCCGCGGGTTGGCGGTGTCAGACACCCATGGCGCTACCTTAAGCTGCCGCGGCGAGTTTTCGCCGGCACTACCAGGTGTCTGGCTCCCGTCAGGGTGCCAGACACCGTCTAACTGAGGCCGTCGTGGCACACAACGGTGTCCGGCACCCTGACGGGAGCCGGACACCCGGCAGTACCCCGCAAGGTGTTCTCTTTCACCCTTAAGGTAGTGCCATGGGTGTCTGACACCGCTTCCGCCTACCCCACCTTCCGCTCGTGCCCTTCCCAGTACGCGTCGCGCAGGGGCTTGCGGGCCAGCTTGCCGTTGGCGTTCTTGGGCAGTTCCGCCACGATGTCGATGCTGCGCGGCTTCTTGAAGTCGGCCAGGTGCGTGCGGCAATGCGCCAGCAATTCATCCTGGCTGGCCTGCGCGCCCGGCTTCAACACCAGCACGGCCTTGACGGCCTCGCCCCACTTGTCGTCCGGGATCCCGAATACGCAGGCCTCGTATACATCCGGGTGCTGGTACAAGGCCTGCTCGACCTCAGTGGGATACACATTGAAGCCGCCGGTGATGATCATGTCCTTCTTGCGATCGACGATATACACAAAACCTTCGTCATCCATGCGCGCCAGGTCGCCAGTGTGTAGCCAGCCGTCGCGCAGGGCTTGTGCCGACAGGTCCGGCTCGCCCCAGTACCCAGCGAACACGTCGGGGCCGCGTACCTGGATTTCGCCCACCTCGCCGGCCGGCACGGGGCGGCCTTCTTCATCCGCCAGGCACAGCTCGCCTTCGCCGAACAAGCGGCCGCACGACGACAGCCGTTCGGGGCGCGACGCCAGCGCATGCGCATGATCGGCCGTGCTCAGCAAAGCCAGCCCGCCCGTGGTCTCGCCCGTGCCATAGCCCTGGCTGAGCTTCGGCCCCAGCGCTTCCCAGGCTTCCCGTATCCGGGCGGGCGCCATCGGCGCGCCGCCATACGAAATCTGCCGCAAGGCACTCAGGTCATGCCGATGCAGGCTGGGTTCGGCGATCAGCATGTTGATCATGGTGGGCACCATGAAGCTGAAAGCGGCGCGGTGCCGCGCGGCCGATGCAAGAAAGGCTTCCGGCTCGAACCGGTCGTGCAGCAGAATGGTGCCGCCCTGGAACAGGAACGGCTGCATGAACATGCCGCTGGCATGCGTGATGGGCCCGGCCAGCGCCAGCACTTCACCGGGGTTGGCTCGCATGCGCCCCATGACCACCTTGCGCAGCGATGCCATGCGATTGCCCACGGTCTGCATGGCGGCCTTGAGCTTGCCCGTGGAGCCCGAGGTGAAATGCAGCACCGCCAGATCGTCTTCGGACATGTCCACATCGGGGTTGCGATCCGCGCCGGCGGCAATGAAAGCCTCGTACGGCTTCCAGCCATGGACGCCGCTGCTGCCCGTGACGATCATATGCCGCACACTGGACAATTCAGCCTGGATGCCGGCCACGCCTTCGCTGTGGGCGGGGTCCACGATGAACACGCTGGCCTGCGCGTTGTTCACGGTGTCCACCACTTCGCGGTTGGACAGGCGGGCGTTCAGCGCCACTTTCACCAGGCCGGCTTTGTACAGTGCGCACTCCAGCTCGATGATCTCCGGGCAATTCCAGGCCTGCACGGCGACACGATCGCCCTTGGCCAGGCCCAGCCCCAGCAGCGCATTGGCCAGGCGGTTGGACCGGGTGTCCAATTGGCCGAAACTGACGACGCGGTCGCCATGGATAATGGCGGGGCGGTCGCGCCAGTAGGCCGCGTTGCGGCTGGTATATCGTCCTTGATTCATCGGATGCCTCCTTCGTGTCGGTAGCCGGATAGTGAGGCCGCGCCGCGCCGGGGGGATAACGCCGGCGCGATTTCCCATAGCGCGCCGTTATCGGCTTCTTCTCATGCCTGTCGGTTATCAGGATGCACCGATACGGCATCGGCCACGGAAACCGGCCGGGTTAAATCTAGGGCCACGAATCAGCCTTACGACAGGCAAGACCACAGCCTGCAGGCCTATATCAAGGAGACAATCTGTGCACCGACGCGACTTCCGTCCCTGGCTGGCCACGGCCGCCCTCATCGCCGGCCTGGCGGCGCTGCTGCCCGCGCCTGCCCGGGCGGACAGCTACCCAGACCGACCCATCCGCCTGGTGGTGCCATTTACCGCAGGGGGGCAACTGGACTACATCGCCCGCCTGGTGTCAGACCCGCTGGGCCGCGAACTGGGCCAGAACATCATCGTCGAGAATGTGGGAGGCGGCGGTGGCAGCATAGGCGGCGCCAAGGTGGCAAACGCCCCGGCCGACGGCTACACCCTGCTGGAATACGGCGGCAACTTTCCCATTTCCAAGCACCTGACTCCCAAGCTGTCATTCGATCCCATCGGCGATTTCGTGCCGGTGGGCGGCATCAGCCTGTCGCCCCACGTCATTCTGGTCAACAGCAGCGTGCCCATCCACAACATGGAAGAGCTGGTGGCCTATTCCAGGGCAAACCCGGGAAAACTCAGCTACGGCAGCCCGGGCGTAGGCACATCCATGCACCTGACCTTCGAAGCCGTTAAACAGCACTTCGGCATCGATGCCCTGCACGTGCCCTACCGGGGCGGCAGCAATATGATTAATGACCTGGCGGGCGGCCAGGTAGGCGTGGGCATTATTGCGGTTGCGCCGGCCATGGCCTTCATCGAAGGCGGCAAAGTGCGGCCCATTGCTGTTACCAGCGCCGAACGCGCGCCGTCGCTGCCCCAGATTCCCACAGTGGCCGAGGCAGGCTACCCGGGGTTTGAAAGCGGCAGTTGGGGCGGCATTGCGGTTCCCAAGGGAACACCGCCGGAAATCGTCAGCAAGCTGAACCAGGCATTGGTCAGGGCGGTGAACCAGCCGGACGTGCAGAAGGCGCTGCAGTCCCAGTCGTTCAAATCCATCGCCGGCACACCGGCGCAGTTCGGCCAGTTGATCGAAGACGAATCGAACCGCTACGGCCCGCTGATCGATCAGCTTGGCCTGCGCGACGAGTAATAATTCAGCGACGCGACAGCGCGCCGGCCCGGGCGCGCTCTTGCAGAATTTCGACCAGGCGCTGCGCCAAGGGCGACAGGTAGCTGCCGTGCCGCGTCATGATGCCGATTTCGCGATGCCAGGTCACGTCTTCCAGCGGCACCACCGCCAGGCCCTTGCCAGCTTCCGACCGCAAAGTGATCTCGCTGATGACGGTAAGCAGATCGGTGCTGTGCAGGATGCTGACTAGGCTGGACACCGAAGAATTGGACTCGATGACAATCTCGGGCGGCGGCGCGCCGCGCTGCTCAAAGCGCGTTTCCAGCCATCGCCGGGAAGCCACCTGCAACCCGGGCAGCATCCAGCCGTAGCCGATCAGGTGATCAAAGCGGATTCTGGAACGGTCGAACAAGGGGTGCCCCTGGCGTGCCGCCACGAACAGGCTGTCGCGGAACAAGGGGATACGGTCGAACTCGGCGGGTGCCGCCGAGTCGTGCAGCGAGCTGATCGAAAAATCCAGCGCCCCCTGGCGCAGGGCCGGAATCAGGGCATCGTTGAGCGATACCATCACGTTGATCTTCGCGGCTGGCCGCTGGCCCACCAGGTCGACACAGGCCTGATTGAACACCGGTTCCACCAACAGCGGCGTCACGCCCACGCGCACCAGACCGATGCTGCCGCGATGCAGGTCGCCTGCTTCGCGCAGCGCTTCGTCCAGTTCGCGCCGCGCCTGCTGGCTGCGCAGGAAAAACGCCTTGCCCGGCATGGTCAATTCCATGCCCTTGGGCGTGCGCACGAACAACTGCAGCTTCAGTTCGTCTTCCAGGCGCCGGATGCCTTTGGTCAGTGCCGGCTGGCTGATGCCCATGCCATCGGCCGCCCGCCCCACATGGCCAGCCCGCGCCACGGCCAGGAAATAGTCCAGGTCTTCCAGCCTCATGATTCCGCCTGGTTATTGAAATTAAAGAAATCATAATTGCCAAGAAGGCCAAGGCTGTCAAGCTGGAGACCGTACAAGGAGACACCATGGCCCAGGAAAACCCGGCATTGGCTGCACTGCGCGCGCGCCTGCAAGACTATCTGCAGAATGAACTACTGCCCCAGGAGCGCGAGCTGGGGCTGGGATACGAAGATGAGTTTCCGCGCGAACTCGTGAAATCCATCTGGCAGCGCTCGCGCCAGCTTGGCCTGTACGGCCTGCAACTGCCCAAGGAACTGGGGGGCCAGGCGCTGCCCTACCGGGACTTATGCGTGCTGAAAGACGACGTGGCCGCGTCAGGGGCAATTCTGTTTCCCCATGTGCTGGGCGATTGGGGCGGGCCCTCGCGCATCGGCAACCTGGTGCGCTATGCCACGCCGTACCAGCTGGAGCGCTACATCATGCCGGTGGTGAATGCGGAACGCGGCGCGTGTTTCGCCATGACCGAGCCGCAATCGGGTTCGGATGCCACCAGCCTGCGCACGCTGGCCGTGGAAGACGGCGACGACTACCTGATTACCGGCGTCAAGCATTTCATCACCGCATCGACGTTCGCGGACTTCGCCGTCACCCTGTGCGTCACCGACCCGGACAAGGGCGCCGACGGGATCTCGGCCATCCTGATAGACCTGGACCAGCCCGGGGTGCGCCTGGTGCACGATTGCGTGCCCATGACGGGCCAGTATGTCGATGCCGATATCGTGCTGGACCGCGTCCGCGTGCCCAAGAAGAACCTGATAGGCAAGCCCGGCGAAGGTTTTCGCATTGCCATGAACCGCGTCAGCGTGAACCGGCTGCTGCACTGCCCCACCATGACGGGCCTGGCCCGCCAGGCTTTCCGCATGGCGGTGGATTACGCCAGGACACGCCAGCAGTTCGGCGGCCCAATCAGCCGCTTCCAGGCCATCCAGCACATGCTGGCGGACATGGCCACCGCGCTGTACGCCTGCGAGCAGATGGTGCTGGCCGCCGCCGAGCGCGCCGACGCTGGCGAAGACGTGCGCACCCTGGCGGCCATGTGCAAGCTGTTCGTGTCCGAGCGCTGTTTCGAGATCGCCGACAAGGCCATGCAAATACATGGCAACGTGGGCGTGACCAAGAACCACCCGGTCGAGTTCATTTTCCGGCGGCTGCGCCTGTACCGCATCGTGACGGGTACCAGCGAGATCCAGCGCAATACGATCGCGAAGGGGATACTGGCGTAGGGCTCGCGCTGTATGCGGTGTCAGACACCCAGGCACAACAAGGTGCCTGACACCCCACCGCGAGCCTATATGTGCAGCGCCTGCCCCAGCGCCCGCAAGGCCGCTTCCTGCACGGCTTCTCCCAGCGTGGGATGCGCGTGGATGGTGCCGGCCACGTCTTCCAGCCGCGCGCCCATTTCCAGCGACTGCGAAAAGGCCGCCGCCAATTCCGATACGCCGCGGCCCACCGCCTGCCAGCCCACGATCAGGTGATTGTCGCGGCGCGCCACCACGCGCACGAAGCCTTCAGTGGATTCCAGCGTCATGGCGCGGCCATTGGCGGCAAAGGGGAATGCCGATACCAGGCAGTCCAGCCCTGCCGCCTCGGCCTGCGCGGGCGCCAGCCCGGCGGTGACCACTTCCGGATCGGTGAAGCACACCGCCGGAATCGATGCTGGCGCGAAGCGGCGGCGGTGGCCCGCCACCAGCTCGGCAACCATTTCGCCCTGCGCCATCGCGCGATGCGCCAGCATGGGCTCGCCCGCGATGTCGCCGATGGCCCATACATTGCGCATGGAGGTGCGGCATTGGTCATCGATGCGCAGCGCATTGCCCGCGCGGTCGAGCTGCAGGGACTCCAGCCCCCAGCCCTGGGTGCGGGGCCGGCGGCCTATGGCCAGCAACACCTGGTCGGCCGGCAAGGCGGTTTCGGCGCCGTCTGCATTCTGCACCCGCACCGCGTCGCCGGCGGCATTCATGCCCAGTACCTTGCGGCCCAGGCACAGTTCCACCCCCATGCGCGCCAGCGCCGCGGCCACGGGCTTGGTCAGTTCGGCATCGTAGGTGGGCAGGATGCGATCCTGCGCCTCGACCACGGTAACCTGCACGCCCAGCTTCCGGTACACCGTGCCCAGTTCCAGGCCGATATAACCACCGCCTACCACCACCAGGCTGCCCGGCAGCGCCGACGGCGACAGGGCCTCGGTAGACGAAACGACCTTGCCGCCAAAAGGCATGGACGGCAGGGGCATGGGTTCGGAACCCGCGGCCAGCAACAGGTGCTCGCACTGAATGCGCTGCACGCCCTGCCCCGTGTCCACTTCCACTGTCTTGCCGTCCAGCACCCGGGCCCAGCCGCGCACCAGCTGCACGCCGTTCTTTTTCAGCAAGGCTTCGACGCCCCCCGTCAGGCGGCTGACGATGCCGTCCTTCCAGGCCACCGTCCTGGCGATATCAATGGCGGGCGCCTGCACCGAAATACCCAGCGGCGATTCCCCGGCATAGTCGCGGGCGCGCTCGAATTCCTGCGCCGCGTGGATCAGCGCCTTGGACGGAATGCAGCCGATGTTCAGGCAAGTGCCGCCGGGCCGCTGGCCTTCCACCACGATGGTGGGCACGCCCAACTGCCCGGCACGTATGGCCGCCACGTAGCCGCCGGGCCCGCCGCCGATGACCAGCAGCGTCGTTGTCGTTGTATCGCTCATGGCGCCTCCACGAATAGCATTGCGGGCTGCTCCAGCAGCGCGCGCACTGCCTGGATGAATTGCGCCGCATCCATGCCGTCGACCACGCGGTGGTCGAACGACGAGGACAAGTTCATCAGCTTGCGGGCCACCACCGCGCCCTGCCGGAACATGGGCCGTTCAACCATGCGGTTCACGCCGACGATGCCCACCTCGGGGTGATTGATGACGGGTGTGCTGACGATGCCGCCCAGCGCGCCCAGGCTGGTCAGGGTAATAGTGGACCCCGTCAACGCATCGCGCTCGGCCTTGCCGCTGCGCACCGCCTGGGCCAGCCGCGCGATTTCCTCGCCCAGCTGCCAGATGTCGCGCGCCTCGGCGTGGCGCAGCACCGGTACGATCAGGCCATTGTCGGTTTGCGTGGCCACGCCCAGGTGCACGGCGCCATAGCGCGTGACCACGCCGGCCTCGTCGTCGTAGCGGGCGTTGATCTGTGGAAAATCGCGCAACGCAATCACCATGGCGCGCGCCAGCAGCGGCAGCAGGGTCAGCTTGCCGCGCGATTCTCCATACTTGCGGTTCAACTGGGCGCGCAGGTCTTCCAGTTCCGTGACGTCGATTTCCTCGACGTAGCTGAAATGCGGGATGCGGCGCTTGGATTCCTGCATTTTCTGCGCGATCTTGCGGCGCAGGCCCACCACCGGAATCTGCGCTTCGTCGTGGCGTTCCGTGTAGCCGGAATGGGCCGCGGGCATGCCGGCGCCCTGCCCCTGCAGATAGGCATCCAGGTCGTCGTGCCCGATGCGCCCGGCCGGCCCGCTGCCGTGCACGAACCTGAGTTCGATCCCCAGGTCCCAGGCGCGCTTGCGCACGGCGGGCGAGGCCAGGGGCCGCTCGCCGGGCTGGC
>NZ_JAJMLX010000208.1 GCF_020991325.1 Bordetella petrii
CGGCCGACAGCGCCAGCGCCGCGGCGGCGCGGGCCATGATGCCGCGTGTGCCGGCACGCCGCTGGACCAGTCTCGATAGGCAGGCATGGATGGTCATGCAAATATCCCCTTGATTTTGAATGGGTGGCGGCCGTGGTCGCGCGCCCGCTGTGTGTCTTCCTGGCCGCCGTCGGGCAAATCCATTCTAGGAATTGCGGTTTAGGCAATCAAGTTCAATAATTCGCAATCAAATTGCCATTATTGGAATCGAAGTGCTCAGCACCGCCCATCGCTATTTCCTGGAAGTCGTGCGCACCGGCAGCATCAAGGATGCGGCCGCATTCCTGCACGTGGCGCCTTCGGCGGTCAGCCGGCAGATCGCCAAGCTGGAGGAAAGCTGCGGCGCCTTGCTGTTCGAGCGTCGCCCGCATGGCATGGTGATGACGCGCGCCGGCGAAATGCTGGCCGACCATGCGCGGCGTGTCGCCATGGAGGCCGAGCATGTGTTGCGCGGCATTCGCGGCCTGCGGCGGACCGACCTGACCACCGTGCGCATCGGCTCGAACGAAGCGGTGGCGCGCAATATGCTGCCGGTGCTACTGGGCGCCTACCGTGCCGAACGTCCGGACGTGGCCTTCCAGGTACACGTGGCCTCGCCCGGCGTGGTGACCCAGCGCCTGCGCGACGGCACGATCGACGTCGGATTGGCGTTCAGCCTGAAGCCCGGCGGCGGTATCGAGGTGCGGCACGAAATCAGTTCGCCGGTGCGGGCCATCATGGCGCCCGGCCATCCCCTGGCGGGGCGCGCCAGCCTGTCGCTGGACGACCTGCGCGGCCACCCGGTGGCATTGACGGATTCCGGCACGACGGTGCGGCTGCTGTTCGACGACACGGCGTCCAATGGCGAAGGCCCGCCGTTCGACGTCGCGTATTCGAGCAACTCATCGTCGGTTATCCGCGCCATCGTCGAAGCCGGCCATGCGGTCACCCTGGCGGGCGAGATCACGCTGGCCGAGCCGTTGCGGCGCGGCACGCTGGTGGCGGTAAGCCTGGACCAGCCCGCTTTCGCACAGCGCACGCTGCAAGTGCAAACCGCGAGCCGCATCGTCCTGCCCGCGGCCACCGAACAGTTCGTGCAGCACTTGATCGAAGGGCTGGGAAAGTAGCGCTACTTCATCAACAAGCGCTGATACTCCATGCAAGCCTGCGCCATGGCTTCCCGCACCACCGCCAGCGGGCGGCTGTCTTCGTCGGCCTTGCGGTTCACCATGGAAAGCTGTAGTACCGGGCCGCCCTTGCCCAGCCGGAATATGCGCACCGGGTAGCTTTGCAGGGTGGCGGGGTCGGGCCTCTGGACGACGGAAATCCCCAGGCCCGAATGCACCATGGCCACGATGGCGGGAGCGTTGTCGAATTCCAGCGAGCTGCGCACGTCGCCGATGTGGGTGCTGACGTATTGCGCGGCCATGGTGCCCGAGACGGTCTTGCGGTCGTAGCGTATCCATTCCAGTTGCCGGAACAGGGTGGGAATGGGTGTGTCGGGCGTGGCCGGCGGGGCGATCAGCACCAGTTCGCGGCGCAGCATCGGGGTCCAGCACAGGCGCGCGTTGCCGCCCGCCGGGGGCTGGGCCACCAGGGCGGCATCGATGTCGCCGGCCTTCAGGGCGGCGGCCAGGCTGCTGGAGCGCCCGCGCACCGGCACCACTTCCAGCTTGGGGTGGCGGGCCCGGATGAACCGCATGATGCCGGGCAGCACCGCGGGCTGCATGGATTCGATGATGCCCACCCGCACCACGCCCTCGATGGCCAGCACGGTGCCGGTGCGCAGCGATTCCAGCCCGCGCAGCGCGTCGCGCATGGTGCCGGCGACTTCATGCGCCAGCTGGGTGGGCCGCACCTGCAGGCTGGACCTGTCGAACAGCGGCTTGCCCAGGTAGGTTTCCAGCTGCTTCATTTGCATGCTGACCGCGCTGGGCGTGATGTTCATCAGCCTGGCGCCGCCGACGAAGGTGCCGGTTTGCAGTACGGCTTCCAGGGTGGCAAAGGTTTCAAGCTTCATCAAATATTCTTATCAAAATCGTCAAATAACATCGCTATTCTAAATGAACGGGCGTCCTTACACTGGCGGCATCTAACCTGAACGGAGACACCGATGCCGGCAACCGCCACCGCAGAACGCCCCTTGGCCTGGACGGCCGAGCAAGTGCGGCAAGACCATTCCTGGATCCTGCGCCTGAACGCCGAAGAGGTGGCAGGCGTGCAAGCCGCGCTGGCCCATGCCAAGGGCGTGGACAAGCCGCTGCTGGCCATGGAGCAAGCCGATTTTCCGCTGCCTGCGGTGTCGCAGGCAGCCTTGCAGCGCGCCATCGATAAAACCCAGGGGCGCTGGGGCATGTGCTTGTTGAAGGGGTTTCCAGTAGACCTGTGGAGCGAAGACGACACGCGCCTGGCGTACTGGGGCATGTCGCTGTACATGGGCGTGGGCCGTACCCAGAACCGCGCCAGCCAGGTAATGAACGACGTGCGCGACGCGGGCGGCGAATACAAGGTGAAGGGCGGGCGTGGCTACAACACCAACGCCGGCCTGGATTTCCACCAGGATTCCTGCGATGTGGTGGCGCTGCTGTGCCGGCGCACCGCCAAGTCGGGCGGCACCAGCAAGGTGGTCAGCTCGATTGCGCTGCGCGACGCCATTCAGCAGCGCCGCCCGGACCTGATTCCGGTGCTGCAGGGCAAGTTCTATCACAGCTACCAGAGCACGCAAGACCCCAGCCAGCCGCCGTACTACCGGCTGTCGATCTTCGGTACGCATCCGGAATACTTCGCGGCCCGCACCAACCGCAAGAACACGGTGGCGGCGCAGCGCGACTTTCCGGAAGTGCCGCGCCTGACCCAGGCGCAGGCCGAGGCGCTGGACCTGCTGGATGAACTGATGCCCAGCGACGAGTTCTGCTATTCGATGGAACTGGAGCGCGGTGACATGCAGTTGCTGAACAATTACGTGACGCTGCATTCGCGCACGCCGTTCGAAGACTATGAAGAGCCCGACCGCAAGCGCCACCTGCTGCGCCTGTGGCTGGCGATTCCGTCGTCGCAGCCGCTGCCGGACGATTGGGACGAGTACTACGGCGATGCGCGTGCCGGGGCGGTGCGTGGTGGGGTACGGGGCAGTTCGATTACCGAAGAGTTCCTGGCCTACGAGAAACGCCAGGCCGCCGCCATGGGCATGCCCTTCGAAACCTGGCAGCCCAAGGTGCGCAAAGAAGACATGGAAGCCATCATCGCCGGGAGCCCGGCATGAGCCGCGCGTCGCTGCGCGAGCGCCTTCAAAGCGGCCCGGCGGTGCTGGCGCCGGGCGTCTACGATGCCCTGACGGCGCTGATCGCCGAGCAGGCGGGGTTTGACGCGCTGTACCTGTCGGGCGGGGCGGTGGCCTACACGCAACTGGGGCGGTCGGATGTGGGCCTGACCACGGCCACCGAAACCGCGAACGTGCTGGCGCGCATTACCGACAGGGTAAGCCTGCCGGTGATTGTCGACGGCGATACCGGCTACGGCAATGCGCTGAACACGCAGCGTACGGTGCGCGAGTTCGAGCGCGCCGGCGCGGCCATGATCCAGCTGGAAGACCAGACGTTTCCCAAGCGTTGCGGCCACCTGGAGAACAAGACGCTGGTATCCACGCAGGAGATGTGCGGCAAGCTGCGCGCCGCGCTGGACGCGCGCCATTCGCCGGATACGCTGATCCTGGCGCGCACCGATGCGGTGGCGGTCGAGGGCCTGGACGCCGCGCTGGAGCGCGCCGACGCGTATCTGGCCTGCGGCGTGGACGCCCTGTTCATCGAGGCGGTGGTGTCGGCCGCCGACATGGACCGCGTTTGCGGCAAGTATGGCAAGCGCGTGCCGCTGCTGGCCAATATGGTGGAAGGCGGCAAGACGCCGGTGGGCAGCGTGGATGAGTTGTCCGCGCGCGGCTACCGGATCGTGATCTACCCCGGCGGCACGGCGCGCTTCGTGTCGAAGCAGCTGCAGCGCTACATGGCCAGCCTGAAGGCGCACGGCACCACCCAGCCGCTGTGGGAAGAGATGAACGACTTCAATGCACTGAACCGCCTGGTAGGCACGCCCGAGTTGCTGGAACTGGGGCGGCGCTACGAGGGCTGATCGGGCTCTGCTTCACGCGGCACGCAATAGCGTTCTTCCCGATACGCCCAGCTGGGCCATAGCGCGTGGGCCAGGGCTTCTTCGGCCAGGGCGGGGTCGCAGTCGGCCGGGCTGTATGTGCCGGGCGCGGCGTAGCGGAACTGTACCGGGGCCTTGCCCGGCAGCAGCACCAGCAGGTCGTCGCCCTTCAGGTAGCCATAGTGGTTTTCGTATTGCATGATGGCGCGGTTGGGGTTTTCGCGCGTCAGGTCGCGGCCCACCATGGGATGGGTGCAGGCCACGCCCGCCAGCGACAGCAGGGTGGGCGGCAGGTCGATCTGGCTGATGATGCCCTCGTCGCGCCGGGCCTCGATGCCACCGCCCAGTATGACCGCGGGAATATGGAAGTGCCGCACCGGCACCAGCGTGTCGCCGAATACGCGCGAATCGTGGTCGGCCACCACCAGGAACACCGTATCGTCCCAATAGGGCGCCTGGCGCGCGCGTTCAAAAAATTGCCCCAGCGCCCAATCGGCATAGCGCACGGTGTTTTCCACCGTGGCGGGGTTGCCGTCCACCGTGATGCGGCCTGCCGGGTATTCCCAGGGTGAATGGTTCGACACGCTGAAGGCCAGGGTGAAGGAGGGCTGGTCGCCGTCGGCGCGCAGTCGTGCGTCCAGCTGGGTGAACATGTCTTCGTCTGAGGCGCCCCAGGTGCCCACGAACGCCGGGTTGGTGAAATCCGGGCGGTCGATGATCTCGTCGAAACCGTTGCCCAGGAAGAAGGCTTTCATATTGTCGAAATGCGACTCGCCGCCGTAGATGAAGCGCGAGTGGTAGCCGTGGCGGCCCAACACATCGGCCAGCGTGAAAAAGCCGCGCTGCGCGGCGGGCAGTTTCAGCACGGCCTGCGCGGGCGTGGGCAGGAAGCCCGCCGTCACGGCCTCCAGGCCGCGCACCGAGCGCGTGCCGGTGGCGTAGGCGCGCGTGAAGGCCCAGCCCTGCTGGGCCAGCGCATCCAGTTGGGGAGTGAGGTTGGCGCCGCCCAGGGCGGCGCTGTACTGCGCGCCCAGGCTTTCTTCCAGGATGATGACGATATTGGCCGGACGCCGCCGCGTGCGCGTCGCCGGCTGGTGGTGCACGCTGGGATGGGTTTCCAGGGCGGGGGGATAGGGCAGCCCGGCCTGGGTCAGCACCAGTTCGTGCATGCGCGCGCCGGGCATGCGGCCATAGACCGCGGCCGCGGACTTTTCGTGCTTCATGCTGTACACCGCGTAGAACACGTTGTATAGCGAGTTCAGCGGCAGCGTATTCAGCATGCCGTCGTTGCTGTAGGCCACGGTGGACGGGTTGATGGGGCGGTGCCCCAGCGTGCCGCGTATGGCCAGGATCACCGCCGCCAGGATGCCCAGGCTGCCCAGGGCCATTTGCCACCATGCCCAGCGCGCCCCGGGAACCGGGTTGTGGAACAGGGCATGGCCGATGGCCAGCAGAACCACCACCGCCACCAGCGCGCCGGCCAGTTCGGCCTTGTAGCCGCGCCACAGCATGCCCGACACTTCGCGCGGATGCTTCAGGTATTCAACGAAAAGCCGGTTGGGCCGGGTGTCGTATTCGATGATGAAGGCAGGCGTGGCCACCTCGAGAAAACCCAGCAGAATCCAGCACACCTGCAGCCAGATACCGGTGGCCACGGCGGCGCTGGGCAGGTGCCCCAGCCACGGGGACAGCACCGCGGGCAACGCCGCCAGCACCGCGATCTGGTGCGTGTCGATGCGCAGGCCGCCCAGCAGCAGGGGCCGCAGGCCGCCCGCTTGCTTGACGCGCCGCCATTGCCAGGCGGCCAGCGCCAGGCGGCTGCCGGTCAGCAGCAGGTACGCCGCAATAATGAACAGTAACGTGGAATGTCGCATAAGAAAGCCGCCATCCGGTGCCTGGCGCCGGATGGCCGGGGGGCAGGGTTGTCAGGAACAGGAGCCGGGCAGGTGAGCGCGTATCAGGCGGCCGGCGATGGATTCGCGCATGGGGATGTCGGGCATGATGTCGTCGGGCCCGAACCAGCGCGCTTCGGCGATTTCGTCGGGCTGTATGCGGATGTCGCCGCCCGCGTATTCGGCGGTGAAGGCTATCATCAGGGAATGGGGGAACGGCCAGGACTGGCTGCCGAAGTAACGCAGGTTTTCCACCTGCAGGCCGACTTCCTCCATGACTTCGCGGTGGATGGCGTCTTCGATGCTTTCGCCCGGTTCGACAAAACCCGCCAGGGCGGTGTGCCGGGCAGTGGCGTAGGTGGCATGGCGCGCCAGCAGCAACTGGCTGCCGCGGCGCACCAGCACCATCATGGCGGGGGAAATGCGCGGGTAGGCCGACATGCCGCAGGCGGGGCAACGCATGCAGAATTCATGGCCCAGCGCTTCCATGGGCGTGGCGCAGACCCCGCAATAGCGGTGGGTGCGCGCCCATTCGGCGATCTGGAAGGCGCGTCCGGCCAACCCCGCGTGTTCGCCCAGGTCGCCCAGCAGGGCGCGCAGCTTGCGAAAGGCATAGCCTGGGGGGGCCTCGGCCGACAGCGGCACGTGGGCCGTGCGGATCAGCGGGTCGTGCAGCCAGACCTGCAGCAGGGCTTCGGCCTGCAGGCCCAGCAGGGCGCAGGCGCCGGCATCGGGCAGGTCCAGCCCGGTTTCTTGCACCAGCAGTTCATTGCCTCGGAAAATGAAGTTCAAGGTGCTTCCTTCACGCAGTGTCGTTAGTGGCTGAAAGCATTGCAGCCGCTACTTTACTGCCGTTCCGGCAATTTAATGCTGATAATGGGGCCGCGCGCCGTGGGCCGCGTCATGCGGCGCCGCCTGGCGCGCGCAGCCGGGCCACGGCCACGTCCAGCGGCCAGGCCAGAACTTCCACCAGGTCGGCCACGGCGTGGCTGTCGTTGATATCCACGCGCGGCAGCGGCGCGTGTTCGGGGCAGACGTCGCTGGCGATGGCGCCGATGCTGGAGTCGTCGGGATACAGCCAGGGCTTGCCATTGGCCTGCCGGTGCACTTCTATCTTGATGTGGGCGTTGCGCTTGAAGCCTTCGACCAGGATGAAATCCACCGGGCTCATGGCGCCCAGCAGTTCGCCCAGTTCGGGCTCGGGGCCGCCGCGCAGTTCATGCATCAGCGCCCAGCGGGCCGACGAGGCCACCAGCACCTCGGTGGCGCCGGACTCGCGATGCCGGTAGGAATCTTTGCCCGGCGTGTCGATATCGAAGGCATGATGGGCGTGTTTCAGGGTGGACACGCTGTAGCCCCGCGCCGTCAGGCAGGGGATCAGCTTGGTCAGCAGCGAGGTCTTGCCCGCGCCGCTCCAGCCGGCAAAGCCGATGATTCTTGTCATTCCAGGTTCGCCACGGGGTGTTGGGTTTGGGCCGGCCCTAGACCAGGCCTTCGAAGGGCAGCACGTCAACCAGCTGCCCGGCCTGGACGCTGCCCTGGTCGTGGTGCAGCACTATCAGGCCGTTGGCTTCGCTCATGCTGCGCAGGATTCCCGACCCCTGCGAGCCGGTGACCTGGGCTTGCCAGCCGCCGTCAGGCGCGGGGGTGACGATGGCGCGCTGGTATTCGGTGCGGCCCGGCTTTTTGCGGATGGCGCTGGCCGCGCTGCAACGCAGCAAAGGCATGGGCTGCGGGGTGGCGCCCGCCATGGCCAGCAGGGCGTCGCGCACCAGTGCATAGAAGGTGACCATGACCGCCACCGGATTGCCGGGCAGCCCGAACAGGATGGCATCGCCATGTTCGGCGCGGATGCGGCCGATGGCCATGGGACGGCCCGGCCGCATGGCGATGCGCCAGAACAGCACGTCGCCCAGTTCCGCCATGACGGTCTTGGTGTGGTCGGCTTCGCCCACGCTGACGCCCCCCGACGTGATGACCGCATCGGCGCTGGCTGCCGCGGCGCTGAAGGCATCGGCCAGGGCGCGCGGATCGTCGCGCACCACGCCCAGATCGAGGATGTCCATGCCCAGGCGCTGCAGCATGCTGTGCAGGGTGTAGCGGTTGCTGTCGTACACGCAGCCTTCGTCCAGCGTTTCGCCGATGGAGCGCAGTTCGTCGCCGGTAGAGAAGAACGCCACGCGCAGGCGCCGCAGCACCGGGACTTCGGCCTGGCCCAGCGAGGCCAGCAGGCCGATATCGGCGGGCCGCAGCACGCGGCCCG
>NZ_JAJMLX010000209.1 GCF_020991325.1 Bordetella petrii
CCGCCGGCGGCGGCCGCGATCGCGCTCAGCGGCCGATGGCCTGGCCCCGGTTCGACGGGCGCATCGCGGTTCGGCGAGTTGGCGGAAGGTGCGGTCATTCTGGGAACTCCGGACACGTGAAAAGTCGCTTAGCGCCAGGCGGGCAGCGAGGCGAACAATCGGGTGAACAGCGCGGCGTTCAAGGCCCCGCCGTGCACATAGGTTTGCAGCGCAGCGCCGTCGACCTGGTTGGTCCACCAGTAGCTGGTATGCGAACTGGGATTGAAGCAGAACGGCAAATCGGGCCATGCCGCCAGGCTGCGGGCCGCCAGCGGCGCGGCGCTGTCGTCCAGGCCGGCGTTGAGAATATCCATGATGTCGCTGCCGCCGGACCGCTCGGCCGGCGCAATGGCGCCAGGGGCGCGTATTTCCTGCAGTTCGCGGTCGAACTGTTCGGCGGCGCAGCCGTGCCGCACGGCGGACAACATGCTGGAACCGATCTGCCGGTAGTAGTCGCTGGCACCGTCCAGCATGCTGCTGTGGTAGCTGTCTTCAGGCACCGCCAGCACCACGCATAGCGGGTAGCCGCGCCCGACGCGGTCGCGGCTGGGCGCGATGCAGCCCAGCTGGGCGCCGTTGCCGCTGGGCCCCGAGGGGATGGCGAAATTCCAGATGGGCGCGGTGGCGAAGCTGCGTGCCGCGCTGTCGTCGGGCGCCTGTTTCAACGCGGCCAGGCCATACTGCAGCCAGCGGTCCCACCAGGCAATCAGTTCACGCGGCAGGCGCCGGTGGACGAAATCGCCCGAGGCAGGAATTTTGCCGTACCACCCTAGTTGTCCCCTTGCATCGTTCATGGCCTGTCCTTGGAAGCTATCGGGGGCACGAGAAACCCTGCATCTCGGGAAGATGGAAGGGGCTCTTGACACTGCTTGCCGTGATCTCCAGCACCACTTTGCGGCCATTGATATCGAAGGTGGCAATGGTGACCTCGGGCGATGACCCACGCCGCAATTGTGCCTTGTCCAGCAGCCGGTTCAAGGCCCACGGCCCCGATGCGGATATGCCGGCCGGCCCCACCTGCGGTGTCAGTTCGATGCGCGCCTGGTTGGTGCCGCGCGGCCCCGGCCACTGCACATTGGTGGCCACCTGCGGGCCATGCGCGTAGCGCACGGTCTGGCCGTCCACATCCATGACAAACTGGGTGATCTGCGCGTCCATTTCCAGCGGCCGTATCGCCACGCGGTACGACGGCAGCGGGCTGCCCGCGGTGAAATACACATCGCGTATCACCGCGGCCCGGCGGAACGATTCCAGGAATGCCGCGCTGTCGCCCTGCTTGCCGTCTATGCCCGGCTTGAACCGCCAGCGCGAGCCTGACACATCGATCTGCGTGGCCAGGTTCTTCTGGAAGAAATCGTCCATCATGCCGTTGGGGCCGAACAGCCGGGCCAGGTCGTTGGGCGCCACATCGCGCGACCCACCGCCCGCGAAGGGGTAGCGGCCCGCGATCGACTGCCTGCAGAACATGCCGATGGTGGCCGATACTGTCTCGCCCAGGTGCTCGCGCGTGGCCTCGGAGATTTCGCCCGACGCCTTCACCGACAGGGTATTGAGCAGGTCGCGCAGGGGCTCGGGCAGGCGGCCCGCCTCGGCGCGCAGCTTGGTGACCACGTCCGACCCGGGTGCCGGGCTGGCGCTGCGCAGCGCGGCGTCGGCGGCGGTCAGGTACGTGTACAGCTCGTTGATCAGGCCCGTGGTGGCCATGATGGCGGGCGGACTGCCCTGGGCTTCGCTTTGCGCCAGGCGCCGGTAGGGCTCGAAATGCAGGTCGACGATGCGTTCCAGTTTTTCGTCGGAAGCATCGGCGCGCACCGCCGCACTGGGGCCGGTGGGGCCGAACATCTGCTCCAGCGCCTCGCGCGTGCTGCTGACCCGGTCGCGCGCCTGGTCCATCAGCGAACGCCCGTCATCGGTGTCGCGCAGCAGGCTGGTTTCGCGCGCCACGCCCTGCACCAGCTTCACCAGCGGCGATTCCGGCGCCGAGAGCGTGCGGGCCATCTGGATGTTCTGCAACAGCGAAGTGGTGGGCGCCAGCTGCAGGTCGTTCAGGTAGGCGTCCCACTGCTCGACGTAGTCGTTCATGTACAGCCGCTTGATATCGATGATCAGCTGCTGCTGGGCGCGCTGGTCCAGTATGCCGGGCGCTTCGATATTCAGCACCCACGCATCGTCCTGGCGCAGCAGGTCGGCCACGCGCGTGACACGCTGGTTGAACACATTCCAGTAGCCGTTGTAGCTGTACAGCGCCGGGATGCCCTGCGTCAGCGGCTTGCCGCTCTTGCGCACGAACACCGCGCTGGCCTGCGCCCCGCCCAGCGTGATAGCGGTCTGTTCCGGGCCGATATCACTGCTGGCCAGCATGCGGCGCATGCGGCTGTACGATCTTTGCGCCAGGGTGTAGCGCGCCAGCTGCTCGCGCACCTGGGTGACCAGTTCGTCGTCGCGCGGGAACGGCGAGGCCAGCACGCGGCCCTGCACCAGATTGCGCAAATGCAGCGACATCATGTCGTACTCGCGGCGCGTATAACCTTCGGGCAGCGTTTTCTGCATGTCCGACAGCAGCCACGCGTGCATGAACTCGGCGTCGTAATGGTCGGCCTCGTACAGCATCAGGTAGGCGCGCAGCGCCTCGTAGGTGAACTCCAGGTCGTTGGGCGCCGCCGTGCGCAGCGCCGTCTCGATGCGTCGCGCCACCTGAGGCAGCAGCACCTGCTCCAGCGTGTCGCGGTACACGCCCTGCGAAGCCGACAACATTTTCTGGCCTTGGTACAGGCCGAACTGGTAGCTGAGCGGCGGCGTATCCAGTTCGAACGTGGCGTGCCGCGGCAAGTACCACAGGCTGTCCAGGAAAGGCATCAGGCCCAGCACGTCGCCGGCCCGGGTGATCTTGATTTCCCGGCCCAGTTTTTCCACCGTGGGCACGCGGCGTTCCACCTCGGCCACGTAGGTCTTGTTGTTGCGGTAGCTGACCACCCAGCCCACGACCAAGGCCACCAGCAAGGCGGCGATCAGGCCGTAGCCCGCCCAGTGCAGGCGGCGGTAGCGGCGTTCCCAGCGCAGGTTGCGGCCCGCCAGCCCGGCCTCGCGGAAAATCACGTCCTGCAGCAGGCCTTTCAGGAAGTAGCTGCGCCCGTCGCCCTCGCCCTGCAGATTCGCCGCCGGCGCGCCGCCGCCGTCGATGCGCAGATAGCGTTTCAAATGCCCGGTGACCTGGTCGAAGGTCTCGCCGCCCTGCGTGCCGCTGGTGAAATACACCCCGCGCGGCACCAGGCGCGCCTCGTACTTGGAGGTGGCGAACACATCGCTCAGGAAGTGCCCCAGGATGGCCTGCAGGCCGGCGAATTGCTGCGGAAGCATATACGCCAGCGCGCGGCGGGCCGGATCGGTCTCGGCCGCCAGCACCTCGGGCAGCGCATCGTCCAGGCGGCGCTGCAGCAGGCTGTATTCGGCATGGAAAGCCTCGAACAGGTCGAAGTCGGCCTCCTGCGTGCGCGTATACGGCAGCGTGAAACCCCATACCTGGGACAAGTCTTCGCGGCTGAACGAGGCGAAGTATTCCTCGAAGCCCGACAGCAGGTCGGCCTTGGTCACCAGCACATACACGGGGAACTGGATCCCCAATTGTTCGCGCAGTTCCTGCAGGCGGCGGCGCAGCACGGCGGCGTGCTGCACGCGCTCGGCGTCGGACGCGGACAACAGGTCTTCCACGCTGACAGTCAGCATGGCGCCGTTGATGGGCTGCCGGCCGCGGTACTTCGACAGCAGGCCCAGGAAGCCCTTCCACTCTTCCTCGTCGCCGGTGGCGTCGCTTTCGTGGGTGGTGTAGCGGCCAGCGGTATCCAGCAGCACTGCATCGTCGGTGAACCACCAGTCGCAGTTGCGGGTGCCGCCCACCCCGCGCAACGCCACCTTGCCAAAGCGGTCGGCCAGCGGGAAATTCAAGCCCGAATTCACCAGCGCGGTGGTCTTGCCCGCGCCAGGCGCGCCGATGATCACATACCAAGGCAACTGGTACAGATACTGTTTAGAGAAGCGGTCCAGCGACAGGCGCCGCGTATTGCCGTCGAAGCGCGTCTTGCGCAACAGTTCGACGGCTTCGTTGAAACGCTCCTCGAGCTGGCGGATCTCGGGGTTGCCCGGCTCGGGCTCCACCTTTTTCTTGGTGGCGGGCTTGCGCAACTGGCCCAGCAATTGCGCATTCAGGCGGCCTTCGCGCCACTTGCGCCACAGGATGCGCAGCAGCCAGATACCGAACAGCACCGCAATGACGATGATGCGCGTGGTCTCGCTTTCCAGGGGGCGGGTGGTGCCTATGGCCAGCAGCGGCCCCGCTATCCAGATCAGCAGCGCCAGCGCGACCAGGCCCAGGAAGTTCCACAAGCCGCGGCTGAACAGAAAACCGAATACGTTATGAATCATTGCCGCGTACCCTCGACCGTTTCTTCCCGAGGCACCGGCGGCACCATCAACGTGATCTCGACGCGGCGGTTGCGCGAACGCCCCGCCGCCGTGTCATTCGGCGCCACCGGATCGGCGTCGCCACGGCCCTCGGCCCGCACGCGCTGCGGATTATCCAGGCGGGTTTCCAGCAATTCCTTGACCGCATCGGCCCGCGCCTGCGACAAATGCCAGTTCGACGGATACCGCGCGCCGCGCATGGGGATATTGTCGGTGTAGCCGCGCACCAGGATGTTGCCCTCGGTTTCGCGCAGGGCATCGGCCACGCGCGACAGCACCGGCAGGTACTGTTCACGCACCGATGCCTGCCCGGATTCGAACAGTCCGTCGCCGCGCAGCACCACCACGCTGCGGTCGACCTCGTCGCGCACGGTGACCAGCTCGTCGCGGATCTCGGGGGCCAGGAATACGGCCAGGCGCGGCGAGGGCGCGGGGCGCCGCTGCGGCGCAATCTGCACCGTGGGCGGTTTCAGGGCACTGATGGCCGTGAACACATCATCGGATTGGCGGCCCAGGCTCCAGGCCAGCGCCCAGTAGATGGCCAGCGCCAGCACCGCGGCCAGTGCCCCGAACACCCACAGGGGAATCGGCAGGCGCCGCAACTGGGTCTGGGCGGGCACGTCCTGCCAGTGCGGCGACAGCGCGCGCGGGTATTCCCCCCGCGCGGTGCGGAGGATGCGCAGCAGCCGCTGGCGCAGGGTCTCGAGCTGCGACCGGCCGTTATCGGCCACGCGATAGCGTCCCTCGAAGCCCAGGGCCAGGCAGTAATACAGCAGTTCCAGCAGGTCCAGGTGCTGGCTGGGATTCTGCGACAGCTTGGCCAGCAGCTGGAAGAATTTCTCGCCGCCCCAGGTTTCGTTGTGGAATGTCACCAGCAGGCTGTGGGCCGACCATACACCGTTGCCGCCCCATGGGGTCAGCGCGGCCGCCTCGTCCAGCGCGGTGCACAGACAGTAGCGCGCCCCCAGGATGGTTTCGTTGGGAATGCCCGCCTGCTGCGCGCGCAACTCGAATTGCCGGATCTCGTCCAGCAGGTGTTCGCGCAGCATGGCCGGCGACGGATGCGAGGTGGTAGCGCGGATCTGCGGAATCAGGTCCAGCAGCGGGTTGGCGGCGGCCACCAGCGGGTTCGACCCGCTGATCACATACTCGTGCGGCCGCAGCCGGCCTGAACCCATTCCCGGCCCATCGGGCATGCCGGAGCCGAACGGGCCTGGCAGAGCGGTATCGGAAGCTTGCATGGTTTCTCCGCTCCAGGGCCTAGTCGCGCAGGGCCCAGAATTCCATCGACAACCCGGGGAACTCGCCAGCCAGATGCAGCGCCAGCGCCCCGGTGCGTTCCAGCTGTTTCCAGAAGTCGCCGCCCTTGTCCAGTTCAAAGTACACGTGGCCGGCGCTGTACGGAATTTGCCGCGGCGCCACCGGCAGCGCGCGCACCGTCACGCCCGGCAGTTGCAGGTGCACCAGGTCGCGGATCCGCTCGACGGGACCGATCTTGACCTGCGCCGGGAAGCGCGACCGCACCGTATCCGTCGGCATGTCGGCGTGCACGGCCAGCACGAAGCCCGCGGTGCGCAGCAATTCCAGGTCGGGAATCTGCGCCACCCGCACACCCTGCCCGCGATCCTGCAGCGGTATCTGCAGGGCATGCTGCTCCAGCACCGCCGACAGCGAGCGGCGCAGTTCATTCATCAGGGTGCCGAAACTGGTTTGCAGATCGTCGTGTTCGTAGTCGGGCAAGACTTCGGGCCGGCGCGACGCGGCGGTGTAGGTGGCCAGGTCGCAGGCCAGCATCAGCCAGTCGTGGAACAAGCGCTCGGGGTGCAGCCAATCCGCCTGGCGGCTGTGCCACAGCGCGCCGACATAGCGGTTGACGGTTTCCAGCAGCATGAAGTCCGACACTTCGGCTACGCCGCCGCGGCCCGGCTGCGACAGCCGCATGGCCAGCGCCTCGCTGCGCGCATTCAGCAGGCCGTACAGTTCCTGCACGAAACCCAGCAGTTGCGGATGCGCGCCGGTCGACAGCCAGGGCGGAATATAGCGGTCGTCGAGCACCACGCGGTTGTCGGCGCGGCGCTCGATGACGCGGACCACGCCCAGGCCCAGCCATTCGTCGCCCAGGTCGGTTTCCAGCATCAGGCGCAGGCGCAGGCGGCCCAGTTGCAGCAAGGCGGGTTCCAGCCCCATGGAGCCGGAGTCCTCGACCTCGGCCTCTTGCACCAGATAGCGCGCCAGCGAGTCGGCCTCGTCTTCATACTGCACATCGGTAGCGCCCGGGCGCACGCGCGGCAGCGCCAGCATCACGCGCACATCCTGTGCCTGTTCGGGCACGTCCAGCGCCGCGGGCGCATCGTCGGGGTGCGAAAAATCGAAGGGGGTGCCGTCGGGAAGCACGCCGCGCGCCTCCGTCAGGACCAGCTTGCCCACCGCCAGCGCATCGCGATCCAGCGCCAGGTGGCTGAAGCCCCAGAAAAACCCGTGCAGGGATGCGGCGCGTTGCTGCAGCACCCCTTCCACATAACGCTCGAACTGCTGGAAATGCTGGGGACGCAGGAACATCCCCTCTGACCATATGACCTTGTTCTTCTCTGCCATGGCTATGTTTGCGGTGAAGTTGCGGGTTGGCGCGAAAAGCCTGCCTCGGCGCCCGCGAGCGGGGCGCCTTCAGTCCGTGCAGGCCCTAGAACGGCCACCAGGAGCTCTCGCGGTCGGTGACTGCCAATCCGTTGTCCTTGACGGACACTTTGATCGTTTCTTCGTTGGGCGAGAACTGCCATACCTTGTAAATATTGGTGTTCTGCGCCTCGGGCAGCGGCACGACCAGCCGCCAGTGGCTTTTCTCCAGGTCGCGGTAGGCGGCCACGACACCCACCATGCGCGCGTCGGCGCTGCCGGTGTACTGCAGTGTCTTGGTTTCCCCGGGACGCAGGATGACCTGGTCGGTGTTGAGCACTTCCTTGCCCAGCGCCGCCTGCGGATCGGACTGCAGCGAGAAGAAATCGCGCGACTCGAAGGCGCTGGCCGAACTGAGTTCGTAGATGGTGACCTGAATGGGCGAGGGACGCCCGTGGGTATCGGGATTGACCTTTTCGTCGGCCCGCAGCTCGATGGCGTAGGGCACGGGTACGCGCCGGGCCGTAGAGGAACAGCCCGCCAGCAAGGCCAGCACAACCAGGCTTGCGAAAAGCCCTTTCATGGAGGAAACAGCAGTCTTGCGAAACACCATAATTCGCGGAACGCCCCCTGGGATTATGGAGAAAGCGTGTATGACAAGGGAAAAATAAGCAACTGTCGTGTAAATACAGAAATAGTTACTACTGTTACGGAACCTCAGGGAGAATTGGCGCTTGGTCATAGTTTCCTAACTCCCCGACATCATTTCGGTCAGACTCGGTGGCTATCATCGGAGTGTCCGCACCCGCAATTCCAGCGCGCGATGCCACGGAGACTTCCCGCATGAGACTCACCGCGTTTTCCCGCCACGCCGACCCCGCGGCCACCCCGCTGTCGGCCGTGTTCCAGGCCCCCGGCGGCACGCTGGGGCGCTCGGCCGAAAACCATCTCGCCCTGCCCGACAGCGAACGCGGCATCTGCCGCGTCCAGGCCGCCCTGCGCATCAGCGACGATGCGTGCTACCTGGTCAACCTCAGCAGCATGGGCAGCGTCAGCATCAACGGGCGCGTCCTCACGCGCGACCAGGAAGTGCCCCTGCAGCCGGGCGACGAACTGAGCATCGGCCCCTACACCCTCAAGGCCGAAGACCCCGCCGCGCCCGTGGCCACCGCCGTTGCCGGCGCGGCGG
>NZ_JAJMLX010000021.1 GCF_020991325.1 Bordetella petrii
CGCCCGCGCCGCGGATGTGCCCATCGTGGCCGCCGATGCCAGCCTGGAGGCACTGCACGCCGTTCCCCTGCGCGCGGGCCTGGCCGGCCATGGCCCGTCGCCAGGCTATGCGCATGATCACGATTATCATCGCCACGCGGTAGAACACCCCTTCGAAAGCTGGTTCTGGCCCGCCAGCGGCGTGTTGCATGCCGAGGCCTTGACACAGGCGCTCAAGCGCCTGCCGCGCAGCGTGGTACGGGCCAAGGGGTGGGTCGTCACCGACCGCCATGGGCAGGTGCTGGTGCAAGTTGCCGGCGGTCGCGTGCGCTACGCGCGCATCCAGCCCAGCGCCGCGCTGCCAGCAGGCCTGGTGCTCATTGGCGCACGCGGTATCGACCGCGCGGCCATCGAGCAATGTCTGCGTGGCGCCTCTGGTGCAAGCGAATGCCCGGGTCTGGTTCTAGACCCGCTTGCTGGCGCCGCGTAACTTGGCTTCATCCCTCTTGGCTGGCTTAAGGCCAAGAGTTCACGATGGAGCCCATGTCACCATGCCTGACACAGTAACCCCGCAGATGCTGGCCGAGTTCGCGGCCGCCTGGAACCGCCACGACATCGACGCGCTGATGAATTTCATGACCGACGATTGTGTCTTCGAGACCGTGGCCGGCCCTGAACAGCACGGCGCGCGCCACGTCGGCATGGAAGCGGTGCGCAAGGCGTTCGCAGCGGCCTGGCAAAATTTCCCCGACGCCCAATGGCGCAACGGCCGCCACTGGGTGGCGGGAGAGCGGGGCGTCTCGGAATCGACCTTCACGGGTACCGCCGCCGACGGTTCGCGCGTCGAGGCGGACATGGTCGACCTCTTCACGTTCCGCGACGGCAAGATCCTCGTGAAGAACGCCTTTCGCAAACAACGTCCGCCTCTGCCGGCGGGCGATCTCCGGTAATTCCTGTCAGCCGACTCACGCCTTTTCGCCGGATCGCCATGGACGCTCAAGTGACTTTCCTGAATGGCGGGGCACGCACGGCCCATGCCGCGGACCGCGCCGCGGCACCATATGACCCGCTATACGATCCCCTGGTCAAACCGCCGGGCCAGGGCCAGAATTATGCGCCGACCTATTGGGTGGCCACGGCGGGCGAACCTCCGCCCGATGACGGCCCGATCCGCGGCGACGTGGGCGCCGACGTGGTGATCGTCGGATCCGGCTTCACCGGCCTGTCTATCGCACTGGCCCTGGCGCGCGATTTTGGCATCCGTGCCACCGTGCTCGAAGCCAACCGCGCGGTATGGGGCTGCACCAGCCGCAACGGCGGGCAGGGGCAGAATGCATCGGGACGCCTGTACCGCTCGCAGTGGATCCAGCGATGGGGCGTGGACGTTGCCCGGCGCCTGGATGCCGAGATCCGTGACGGATTCGAGTACTGGAAAAGCCTGGTCGCCCAGATCGATTGCGACGCGCAGCCCGGCGGGCACTTGTACACGGCCCACCGCCCCAAGAAACTGGCGTTCCTGCAAAACGAAGCGCGCATCATGCGCGAGGTCTTCGGCTACGACACCCGCATGCTCAGCCGCGAGGAACTGCGCGAGCGCTACGCCGACGACCGCGAGGCGGCCGGCGCCTTGCTCGAACCCGACGGCATCGGCGTGCATCCGCTGAAACTGGCGTTCGGCTATTTGCGCCAGGCGCGCGCGCTGGGCGTGCGAGTGCATCCTTCCAGCCCGGTGCTGGGCTGGGACAGCGACGCAGGCGTCTACCGTCTGCACACGCCAGGGGGAACCGTGCGTGCGCGACGCGTGGCCTTCGCCACCGGAGGCTACACGGCACAGGGCGTAAACCGCCTGCTGGACAACCGCATCATGCCCATCTTGTCCAATTCCATGGTGACCCGGCCGCTCAGCGAGGCCGAGCGGCGCGAGGCGGGACTGCACAGCACAGTATTCATCACGGATACACGCATTCTGCGTTTTTATTACCGCCTTTTGCCGGACGGCCGGATGCAGATCGGCAGCCGCAGCGCGATTCATGGGGCCGATGCTGCTCAACCGCGTCATCTGGAATTGTTGCGGCATGGCTTGGCGCGCAAGTTTCCGGCGCTGCGCGATGTACAGGTCGATTATTCCTGGTGGGGGTGGGTGGACGTCAGCCACGACATGATGCCCCGCGTCACGCAACCTGACCCGGGCCAGAGGGTGTACTACGCATTGGGATATGGCGGCAACGGGGTATCGTTCTCGGCCCAGGCCGGCCGGCGCCTGGCCCAGCGCATCGTGGGCAAGGACCGGGTGCGCTGGGATCTGCCCGTTTACGATACCCCGCTGCCGGGGCATACCTTCGCACCCTGGCGGCGGCTGGGACAGTCGCTGCTGTATCGATGGTACTACCTGCGTGACGAGATATTCTAGGAAATATCAGGCCGCACCGCGCCATTGCAGGCGCCGGGCAAGCTGCGCCAGGCGGACAACGCCGGGCTCGATGCGTTCCGCGCTGATCGAGGTATAACCCAATCGCAGCGTATTGCGCGGCGCGCTGGCTTCGTTCAAGTAGAACACGCCGCCCGGTTCGATGACGATACCGTCCTCCAGCGCGGCCTGGGCCAGGCGGCCAGTATCCAGCCAGGATGGGCCATGCAGCCAGCATGACGAACCTCCCGTCAGGGGCGTGGCCCGCCAGTCCGGCAAATGAGCCGCCAGCGCATTGGCCAGTTCAGTTGCCCGCAATTGGTAGGCGTGCGATTGCTTGCGTAGCAGCGCATGGTGATGGCCAAGCGAGATGAACAGCGAGAAGGCCCGCTGGATATAGGCTGACGGATGGCGCAGCATCAGGCGCCGCAGCGCGCGCAGCTCGGCGGCCAGTTCGCGCGCCGCGACGATATAGCCGATGCGCAGGCCCGGCGCGAAAGCCTTGGCCAGGCTGCCCACGTAAATCACGCGGCCGTCCTGGTCCAGGCTCTTGAGCGCCGCGATAGGTGTTTCGCCGTAGCGATTCTCGCTTTCGAAGTCGTCCTCGATCAGCATGCAGTCGGCCTGGGCGGCCAGGCGCAGCAATTGTTCGCGGCGCTCCAGGGGCATCGTGGCGGTGGTAGGACACTGGTGACTGGGCGTGACGAAGACGTACTCGCAGTCGAGCAGCCGGGTGCCCAGGCACATGCCGTCGGCATCGATGGGCAAGGACACCAGATTGCGCGTGCGGCTGGCGAAAATGTTGCGCGCGTCCGGGTAGCCGGGGTCTTCAATACCGACTACGGTATCGGCATTGACCAGCAGGTCGGCCAGCAGGTACAGCGCATGCTGGGCACCCACCGTGATGACGATCTCTTCGGCATCGGCCCATACGCCGCGGCGCGGCAGCACCTGCGTGCGGATCTGTTCGATCAGCGCCGGATCGTCGTGGGTGATGAGATCGGGCGCCCAGCTGCGGATGTCCAGCACCGACAGCGCCTTGATGCAGCATTCGCGCCATTCCGCGGTGGGAAACAGTTCCTGGTCGAATTGGCCGTACACGAAGGGGTATAGTGCCGTCTGCCAATCGTGCGGCTTGACGATGTTGCGTTGGCGGGTGGGACGGAATTTCAGCCGTTCGTCCCAGCGGACGGCCGTGCGCGGCGGCATGCCGGGGTTGGCGGGTGCGTGCCCGAGCCGGCCGCTGAGCACGTCGTCGCTGACAAAATGGCCGCTGCGCTCGCGCGAAACCAGGTAGCCTTCGCTGACCAGTTGCTGGTAGGCGAACACCACGGTGTTGCGGGCGATCCCGAGCTGGTCGGCCAGATAGCGGCTGGACGGCACCGGCGCGCCGGGCGGCAAGTGGCCGCTGAGGATCGCCGACACCAGCATTTGCCGCAGCCGGCCCTGCAGGCTGAGATGGGTGGCGCTTTCGCGCTGGAACAGGCTTTCCCACAACACGGGCTTGAGCATCGCGGCCTGGAACATGAAGCCTCCTGGAAAGGAACGCACCGAGGCGCTCCCTGCGCTTCAGCATAGAAGATATGAACGCGCCGAACCATGGGGGATTGCCCACCCGGCCGCGCGCTATATCCGTCCTTTCCAGGGGATCGCCAGGCGTTCCAGATAGCGCACGAGCAGGTCGAAGGCGAACGCAAATACGCCGATCACCACGATGCCCATGATCACGGTATCGCTGGCCAGGAACTGGGCGGCATTCAGCACCATGAAGCCCAGTCCGCGGTCGGCCGCCACCATTTCGGCCGCCACCAGGGTCGTCCAGCCCACGCCGATGCCGATACGCATGCCGGTGAAGATTTCGGGCAGGGCCGCCTTCAAGATGACATGCAGGATGACCTGGGTGGGCGTGCCGCCCATCGCATAGGCGGCGTGGATTTGCTCGATCGATACCGCGCGCACCCCGGCGCGCGCGGCGATCGCCATGGGCGCGAAAATCGCCAGGTAGATCAGGAAAATCTTGGGAAACTCGCCGATGCCGAACCAGATGATCACCAATGGCAGGTATGCCAGCGGCGGCAAAGGTCGGTAGAACTCGATGGGCGGATCGAAGATGCCGCGCGCGTAGCGGTTCACGCCCATCAGTATGCCCACGGGTATCGCCGTGGCGCAGGCCAGGAAGAAGGCGCCGAACACTCGCGACAGGCTGGCGATGGGGTGTTCGGCCAGTGTGGAACCGGCCACGCCGTCGGTCATGGCGGCGATGAGCTTGGCATAGACCGCCTGCGGCGATGGCAGGAACAACGGTTTCACCCAATCCATCGAGGTCACCAGGAGCCATAGCCCGAACAATGCGGCGCTGGTGATCAGGCTGATGTGGCCGCTGTGGCCCGCGCCGGGCGCGCCATAGACTTTGCCCGGCGCGGCGGGCCGGGCGCCGAAGGCCGATGTCCGCCTACGCATGCGCCGGTCCGTCCGAACCCGCGGCCCGTTCATCGCCGTAGATGATGCCCAGGACGCGTTCTCGCATGGCGATGAATTCCGGACTGGATTTGATGCGGCGGCCATCGCCTTCCTCCAGATAGCGCCGGTTGAAGTCCAGCGCGAATGTGTGGGTGATGCGTCCCGGGCGCGGTGACATGACGATCAGCCGCGATCCCAGAAACAAGGCTTCTTCGACGCTGTGGGTGATGAAGAAGAACATCTTGCCGGTGCGCTGCCATATGTGCAGCAGCAGTTCCTGGATGGTCTCGCGCGTCAGGGCGTCCAGGGCGGCCATGGGCTCGTCCATCAGCAGCATGGCCGGGTCGCAGGTCAGGGCGCGCGCAATGCCGACGCGCTGCTGCATGCCACCCGACAATTGGTAGATCATGTGCCGATGGAAATCCTGCAATCCCACCAGCTCGAGGTTCTGTTCGGCGCGGGCGCGGCGCTGCGGGCGCGCCACTCCCTGCAGCTTCAGGCCGAACTCGGTGTTGTCCAGCACATTCAGCCAGGGCAGCAAGGCATGCTTCTGGAACACCACGCCGCGGTCCGCGCCCGGCCCCACGATCGGCGCGCCCGCCAACGTGATGCGCCCTTCGGTGGGCGACAGGAAGCCCGCCAGCAGGCTGAGCAGCGTGGTCTTGCCGCAACCCGAGGCGCCCAGCGCCACGATGAACTCGCCCGGCTCGATGGTCAGGTCGACGCCGTGCAACGCCACGACAGGTTCATCATCATGCAGGCCGGGGTAAGTGACGCCGACGTTCTCGGCTTTCAAAGTCTGCGCTTCGAGCGGCTGCACAGTCATGCGTTTGTCTCCCGGAAAATGGACGGGCCGCGCCATGTGCGGCCGCCGTCCTGGCGGCGAAGCAGTTCGGCCGCTTTATTGCCTGGCGGCCTGCGCGGCGTAGGCGCCGTTCACGTGAGGGCTGTAGTCCTGCAGCGCCTTGTCGATCTGTTTCTGGGCCTGCAGGAACTGCGCGCTGGCGGCGAAGGCCTGCGCGGCTCCCGATTCTTTGCCGCCGCCGAGCCATGCGGGCGAGGCCTGTTCTTGCACGGTGGGAAACACCAGCAGTTTCAGCGCACCGGCCACGTCATCGGGTTTGCCGCCGATCAGCTTCACCATGCCTTGCACTTGTGGCGAATCGGCGGTCCAGTTCGCGCCGTCGGCACGATAATCAGCATACGCCTGGGTCAGCACTTGAGTGAAGGCGGCCATGAACTTGGGATGCTTCTGCGCCCAGGCCTTGTCGGCCACCAGGCCATCGAAGGTCGGCACGCTGGCCTTGCCGATCTCCTCGGAATCGGCAATGGTCTTGCCGGACTTCTGGATTTCGGCCAGGGCAGGGGGCCAGACGTAGGCCGCGTCGATGTCGCCGCGCTGCCAGGCGGCCACGATCTGCGGCGGCTGCATGTTCAGGATGCGCAGTTCGCGCGGATTGATCTTCCAGACCTTCTCCAGTCCCACCAGCAGGTGGAAATGCGAGGTGGACACAAACGGGGTGGCCACGCGCTTGCCCTTCAGGTCCTGGGGACCGTTGATGCCCGAGCCTTCGCGAGCCACCAGCGCTTCCGATTTACCGATGTTGTCGAGAATCCAGAACAGTTCCATGTCGACGCCGCGCGTGGCCGCGGCGGTGATGCCGGTAGAGCCCAACACCCCGATCGGCACCTTGCCCGAGGCCAGGGCGGTGGAAATGTCGCCGGCCGAACTGAACTGGCGCCAGTCGACTTCGTAGCCGGCCTGCGCCAAGGCCTTGTCGAAGCTGCCATCGGCAATGGCGGACAGGAACGGCCCGACGATCAACTGATAGCCGACCACCAGCTTGGTCTGCGCCTGCGCCGGCAAGACCGCCGCCAGGGCAAGAATTCCGCCCAGGGCGGAACGACGGATGAGGCGATTCAATGCTTGCATGGTTATCTCCTGTAAGAGAACAAGCCGCGCCCCGTTACGACTGGACTGCTGCGTTGCGGCCCGCGATCAAGTGTGCCTGGATGCCGCCATAACGCTAGAGCCAAATGCCCGCATTAGATTGGGCCAAGCCAGGTGACGGCCCGGCGGCGCGATCCTGGCCCGCATCAATATAATGTATTACTTTCGAATTGATATATAAGTTATTGATATTTAATAATTAATATATCTGCGGAAATAATTTTCCTGACGCGGACCGACCGCGCTGTCCGCCCGGGGCGGTGCCGCACAGGCAAGCCGCCGCTTAAAGTTCATCATATGAAACCTATGTGGAGCCGCCTCTTTCGCTGACTGTTTATCGAGCCTAACGTACCAGCAACCCGCAACCGCCCGGTGCGCGGCGAAGCCGATAACAACAGAGGAGAGAGGCATGGTTCGACTGGGAGCATCCCTGCGACGCATGGGCGTGGTCTGCCTGATAGCGACGGCCACTGTCGCACATCCGTCTATCGCCAAAGAGCGCTGGCGCGCCTATACCTACAACGCCGTGTCCACCGTTACCGCGGCCAAGGGCCTGAAGGCCCTGCTGGATGCGATCCAGGAAGATACCGATGGCGAGTTGTCAATCAGATTGAACCTGGGCGGGACCATCCCGATTTCCGCTACCAACATCACCCAGGCCGTGGCCGACAACATCGTGCAGATGGGCGATGACACGTTTTTCCTGGGCAGCGTGCCGGTGGGGGGTGTCGTGCGGCTGCCGCTCTTCCTGCGCACCCGCGCCGAATTCGAACAAGCCTGGGATATCGAAGAGGAATACCTGCGGGCCGAATATGCCAGGAAGAACATCACGCTGCTGGGGCGCTATATCTTCCCGGAAAACGTCTTCTGGTCGAAGAACAAGATGACCTCGCTGGCCGACATTGCCGGCCAGAAGATCCGCGTAATCTCGCCGGAGCAGGCCGAGTTCATCAAGCGGCTGGGGGGCATCCCGGTCACCCTGGGCACCTCCGAAGTGGCCGCCGCGCTCGACCGCGGCGTGGTCGACGGCGTACTGACGGCCAGTTCGGGCTACGGGTATGTGTGGCGCGACTTGCTGTCCTATAGCTATCGCTTGAATGTCAGCTATATCGATTCATTGATCCTGGTGAACACCGACGCATGGAAGGCCCTGAGCCCCGGCACCCAAGCCAAGGTGCAGGCGCTGGTCGATGAACATACCCGCCGCATCACCGCCGCCATGGCGGCCGAAGACCAGGAACTGACCCGCAAGCTCGCGGCCGGCGGCATGGTCATTACCGAGCCCAGCGCAGCCGACCTGGCCGAGGCCGAGAAGCGCATCACGCCATACTGGACGCAGTGGGGCGATGAGCGGCCGGCGGTAAAGGCCGCATTGCAGGAAGTTCGCCAAGCTGTCGGGCGTTGATCGGCCATGCCAGGAAATCAAGCCATGTATATAGACACGCGCATCCGCGCGGATGCGCCGCCAACGTTACAACCCGTGCCGGATTCCATTTCGGGCGAAGCCGATGGCGATGCCTACAGCCCGCCCGAGGGCAGGGCGGCGCGCTGGGGACGCTGGGCATCGCAAGCCCTGGTGATCGGGCTGGTGCTCATGATGGGCGTGGAAATGTTGGTGCGTTCGGTGTTCGGCTGGTCGATCCAGTTCAGCAATGAGCTGGGCGGCTACGCACTGGTGGCCATCACCTTCCTTTCGCTGGCCTCGGGCCAATTGCTGCATGCGTACCACAGCGTGCATTTTCTGGAGAACCGGCTGGGGCCCAGAGGGCAGGCCCGCCTGAAGCTGCTGTTCGATCTACTGGCGACCGCCGTGACTCTGGTGCTGCTGGTGGAACTGGCTCGCTTCGAATGGTTGAGCTGGAAGTCTGGTGACGTTGCGGCAACGACGCTGATGACGCCGCTGTGGCTGCCCAGGCTGGCCATGCCGCTGGGGGTGCTGGTCCTGGCGTGGGCGCTCCTGCGCATCGTTGCCGCCGACGTGCGGCGCCTGCGTGCCGTTTCACGCTGAGCACGCATCCGCTCATATCCTCCGGAGAACGCCATGGGTGGCGAATACCTGATCATTGTGGTTTTTGGAATATTCATCGGCCTGCTGGCCGCGGGCATGGCGGTGCCATATGCCATTTTGCTGCCCGGTGTTCTGTACCTGTACCTGGAAGGAGGGGTAGGCGCCCTGCATGGGCTGGGCATCACCACCTGGGGCAGCATGGACGCCTACACACTGACCGCCATTCCGCTATTTGTGCTGATGGCCGAACTCTTGCAGAGCAGCGGTGTGGGCATGCGCATGTATGGCGGTTTGTCTCGGCTGGTGCGCCGCATTCCTGGCGGGCTGCTGCAGACCAATATCGCCGGTTGCGCCGTATTCGCCGCCGTCAGCGGATCCAGCATTGCCACCGCCGCCTCCATCGGCCAAGTGGCGCTGCCTGAACTGAAAGCACGCAATTACGATCCGCGCCTGGCCACCGGGTCGCTGGCCGCCGGGGGAACGCTGGGCATCCTGCTGCCGCCCTCGATCGCCATGATCGTCTATGCCACGTTTACCGAGACCTCGGTGGCCAAGCTCTTCATGGCGGGCGTAGTGCCAGGCTTGGTGCTGACCGTGCTGTTCATGTTGTACGTGGCAGCGAAGGCGCTGTTGCACCCCGAGATTGCTCCCGCCGAGCGCGGCACGATGACAGGCCAGATGGTACTGCGCTCATTGGTGGACATCTTGCCGGTGCTGCTCCTGATCGTGAGTGTCATGGGCGCCATCTATACCGGCGTGGCCACCCCCACCGAAGCCGCGGCGGCCGGCTGCGTCTTTGCCCTGGCGATCGCCGCCGTGTTCGGCAACCTGAGCTGGAGCGGCCTGGCGGCCTGCCTGAAGCGTTCCACCCTGATGGTCAGCAACATCCTGTTCATCACCTATGCCGCCTTCGTGTTCTCCTATGCCATGAGCTATGCGGGCGTAGGCGAAGCCATCACCGAGTTCATCGTCGACATGAACCTGAGCAAGACGGGATTCTTCATTGCCTTGCTGATTCTTTTCACGGCGCTGGGCGCGCTGGTCGAAAGCCTGGGCATGATCGTCATTACGGTGCCCTTGCTGTACCCGCTGCTGGCCACGTATGGCATCGACCCGGTGTGGTTCGGCATCGTCGTGGTGCTGTTCATCGAAATGGGCCAGATCACGCCGCCCATAGGCATCAACCTGTTCGTCATCCAGAGCATTTCGCGCGGCAATCTGTCGGACGTCGTGATGGGCACCATTCCCTTCCATTTGTTGATGTTCGTGCTGTTGCTGATGCTGGCGGTCTGGCCCGAGCTGGCCCTGTGGCTGCCGAACCATATCTCGGGAAACTGAGCCTACCAAGGAGCCATCATGTTCGCCGCCCCTGAAAAATTGCGCGCCGAGATATTCGCGCGCGTTCCCGAACGCTATCTGGTACGCGACCGCGCCAGCGACTGGGCGCGCACGCAATTGCACGGCGCGCCGGCGCCGGTGTTCCTGGAAGGCCCGTCGTTCGATCGCGACGGCAATCTGTGGGTGGTGGATATTCCGTGGGGCCGCATCTTCCGTATCGATCCCAAGGGCGGCGTGGATCTGGCGGCCGAGTACGATGGGGAGCCCAATGGCCTGAAGTTCCATCCCGATGGCCGCGCTTTCATCGCCGACTACAAGCACGGAATCATGGTGCTGGATCCGCGCACCGGGCGCGTCGAACCTTACCTGGATCGGGCCCGGCTGGAGCGCTTCAAGGGTTGCAACGATCTGTTCTTCGGCGCCAATGGCGACCTGTATTTCACTGACCAGGGCCAGTCGGGGCTGCACGATGCCAGCGGCCGCCTGTATCGCCTGCGCGCATCCGGCCAATTGGACATTGTGCTGCAAGGCATTCCCAGCCCCAACGGCCTGGCCATGAACCTGGATGAAACCGCCTTGTATCTGGCGGTGACGCGCGACAATGCCATCTGGCGCGTGCCTCTGATGGCCGATGGCTCCGCCACCAAAGTCGGCGTATATGTCCAGATGTCTGGCGGGGGAGGGCCTGACGGCATTGCGCTGGATGCAGAGGGCGGCCTGGCGGTCTGCCACGTGGGCTTCGGGGCGGTCTGGATATTCAGCCCGCGCGGCGAGCCGCGATATCGCATTGAATGTCCCGAAGGGCTGTACACGACCAACTGCGCGTACGGCGGGCCCGACGGCCGCACCCTGTACATGATCGAGTCGCGCAGCGGCTGTGTATTCACAGCCAGGCTGCCGGTAGGCGGCAAGACCATGTACTCGCACACATGACAGAAAAATGCCGCTACTTTACAGCTCCAGCACAACCTTGCCGCCCACCGCGCGCGAGCAGCACGACATCATTCTGTCGTTGGCCTCGCGCTCGGCGCGCGTCAGCACCACGTCGCGATGGTCCACCTGGCCGGCCAGCACGCGCACTTCGCAAGAACCGCAAAGGCCTTCTTCGCAATCGCTTTGCACGTCGACATTGGCCGCGCGCAGGGCGGACAGCAAGGTCTGGCCCGGCCCCACCGTCAAGGTCAGGCCGGAATCCTTCAACTCCACTTCGAACGCATGCTCTTTGGACGGATCCAGCGCGCTGGCGGCGGAATGGAAGTGTTCGACGCGCAACGCATCTTCCGGCCAACCATGGCGGGCGCAGGCCGCCGCCAGTGCGTCCAGCATGCGCTGCGGCCCGCAGGCATAGACCTGGGCGCCTGGGGCAGGGCGGGCCAGCAGGGCATCGAAATCATTGCGGCGGCTTTCCTCGGACACGTGCACGTGCAGGCGTTCGCCGTGCAGCGCGGCCAGTTCGTCCAGCATGGCCATGCCGTCGCGGCGCCGGCCGCTATAGTGCAGTTCGTAATCCATGCCGCATGCCCGGGCCGCGCGCGCCATGGCGCTGATCGGCGTAATGCCGATGCCGCCGGCCACGAATATGGCCTGGGCCGCGTCCGGGTCCAGCCGGAAATGATTGCGCGGCCCGCGTATGCGCAGCCTGTCCCCGGCCCGGACGCTGCCGTGGATCCACGCGGAGCCGCCGCGCCCTTGCGGCTCGTTCAGTACCGCGATCTCGAACACCGAGGCTTCCGCCGGGTCGCCGCACAGGGAATACTGGCGCGACATGCCGGTGTCGCCGCATTCCACGTCGATATGCGCGCCGGGCGCCCAGCGCGGCAGTGCCTTGCCGTCGGGGCTGGCCAGGCGCAGGCGCACGATACCGGCACCCGCCGGCGCGGCCTGTTCAACCACCACGGTACGCGCGATGGCGTGGGTGGTGGGTTCGCCGATGCGCACCGGTTGCCGCGCCTGCAGCAGCGCCGGGCGCTGCCGTTCCGGGTTCAGGCTGGGATCCCATTCCACCCACAAGTGCTCCGGGCCGCGGAACGAGGTGTTGGGCACATAGGTAAACGCCTGCTGGCTCAGGCGCATGTGCGGCAGCCGGCGCGTGAACTCTTCCAGGAATACCTGCATTTCCATGCGGGCCAGGTTCTTGCCCATGCACTGGTGCGAACCATAGCCAAAAGTGAGCTGGTCGCTGGCGTTTTCGCGGCGGATATCGAACAGGTCGGCATCGGCAAAATGCCGGTCGTCGTGGTTGGCGGATGAGGACACAATCAGTAGCTTGGCCCCGGCCGGAATGCGCACGCCGGCGATTTCCACATCCTGGGTGGCCAGGCGCCGCCAGGCCGCCACCGAGCCATTGTGGCGCAGGCATTCCTCGACGGCGTTGGGAATCAGGGCTGGGTCTTCGCAGATATCGCGCCAGGCATCGGGGTGCTGCAGCAGCAGCTTCATGGCGTTGGCCGACGCATTGGCGGTGGTTTCGTGCGCGGCCACAATGCCCGCCATCATCATGGAATGCAGGTACGAATCGGTGACGATGTCGGGATGTTCTTTCTGTTTGCGGATGCCGTACTGCATCCAGCCGGGGCCCGATGGGTCCTGGCGCATCTTGTCCAGGATCTTGCCCGCCAGTTGCCAGAAGTTGCCCACCGCGTGGGCCACGGCAACCTGCTCCTCGGGCTTGGGACGACCCCAGGTGTTGACGGTGTGCGCAATGGAATATTGGCGCAGCAAGTCCATGTCTTCTTCGGGCACGCCCAGGAAATGCAGGGCCACCGTCAGCGGCACTTCCCACAGCATCTGGTCCACCAGGTCGGCGCGGCCATCGTCGATGAAGCGGTCTACGTATTCGCGCGTCAGGCGGCGCACCATGGGTTCGTGGTGCTTCAGTTCCGCGGGAGTGAAAGGGTCCATCAACACGCGGCGGCGCGGCATGTGCGCGGGTTCGTCTTCGTTGACCAGGGTGCGGCTCATGCCATAGCCGTATGACTCCAGCACGGCGTTGGCCTCGGGCCCGGTGGGCGTGATTTTTTCCAGGGCGATCGACGGGCTGAACGTCAGGTTGTCGCGGAAAATAGCCTTGATATCGTCATAGCGCGTCACTACCCAATAACCCAGCTTGGGACTGTAGAAAACGGGTTCCTGTTCGCGCGCCCAGCGCACGTATTCGGGCGGGTCCTGCTGGTAGCCATCGCCAAAGGGATCGAATTCCGCGGCCCGGCGGCTGACCGGACAGCCATTGGACGCCAGGGCGGCATGGTCTACGGGGCAGCCTGGGCGGCTTGCGGCGGCGGTATCGGTCATGGCGTACTCCAGCTAGGCCGTGCCGCCCCGCGCGCGCCACAGAAACGGCGCGGGGCGGCGCGGGCCTTAGTCCAGCTTGATGTTCAGGTCTTTGATCAGCTTGTGCCAGCGGGTGCGTTCGGTTTGCAGCAAGGCATTGAACTGCTCGGGCGTGTTGCCCACGGGCTCGATGCCGAAATCCACCAGGCGCTTGTTGATGGCCGGCTCGTTGATGGTGGCGACCAACTGCTTGTTCAGGGCGGTAATGGTGGCGGCCGGCGTCTTGGCGGGCACCACCAGCCCCACCAGGGCGGCGGCCTCGACGTTCTTGTAGCCAATCTCGGCAAAGGTGGGCACGTCGGGCAATTGCGGCAGGCGGGTGGGGTTGGCCACGGCCAGCGCGCGTACCTTGCCGGACTTGATGAAACCCGCGCCGGCGGCCAGGTCCACCATCATGGCCGGCACCTGGCCCGCGGCCACGTCCGACAGGGCAGGGGCCGCGCCACGATAGGGCACGTGCACCATCTTCAGGCCGGTCTCGACCTTGAACAATTCCATGGCCAGGTGATGCGGGCTGCCGGCGCCGGCCGAGGCGAAGTCCAGCCCGGCCGAACGCGCCTTGGCTTCGGCAATGAATTCCTTCACGTTGGTGGCCTTGGAGCCCGGCCCCACGATCAGGATCATGGGGAACTTGCCCATCAGCGATACGGGTGCCAGGTCTTTGGCGGGGTCGTACGACAATTGCTGGTACAGCACCGGGTTGAACACCAGCGTGCCATTGTCGGCCGACAACATGGTGTAGCCGTCCGGCGCGGCACGGGCGGTTTCCGAGGCGCCAATGGCGGTGTTGCCGCCAGGTTTGTTGTCTACGATGACGGTCTGCCCGATACGTTCGGAAAGCCCCTGGCCGATGGTGCGGGCCAGGAAGTCGGAACCTCCGCCCGCGGCGTAGGGCACGATCCAGCGCAGCGGCTTGGAAGGGTAGTCTTCAGCATGGGCGGCGGCGGGCGCCAGCAAGGGCAGGGCCGCCAGGCCGAGCGCAAACAGGGACTTCAGCAAGGGCATGGTCTCTCTCCAGAGTTAAATAAGGCGGTGATCCCGCGTTGTTGTTTTGTATTTTGCGTAAATCATATACGCTATGCGTAAATATTTGAACCCGACTGGGCCCAGTACTTTCCCTAAACCCGGGTCCGCCACGGAAACCGCGCATGACGAAAACGCCATCTTCTAAAGCCGATTCCCGGGCCGCCGTTGCGCCAGCGCGGCAGCGCCGCCAGCGCGTGCAGGCCGCGGAAACCGGCATGGCCGTGCTGAAGGGGCTGGCACGCCTGGGCGGGCGCGCCACCCTGACCGGCCTGGCCGCGCACATCGACGAAAGCCCGGCCAAGGTGCACCGCTATCTGGCCAGCCTGATCGAAGAGGAACTGGTGCAGCAGGATGCCGCCACCGGCCAGTACCACCTGGGCCTGCAGACGCTGCTGCTGGGCGTGGCCGCCATGCGGCAGGCCGACCCTATCAGGCTGGCCGAGCCCGCCCTGGTGCGCCTGCGCGAATCCCTGGAGGTCACCTGCTTCATTGCTGTCATGGGCAACAAAGGGCCCACCATCGTGCGCTTCGAAGAGCCAGGCCTGCCAGTCACGGTGAATGTGCGCGTGGGCTCGGTCATGCCCCTGTTGTGGTCGGCTACTGGCCGGGTATTCCTGGCGCAGCTGGACGAGGCCGCCGTCCAGGCCCAGGCCCGCTCGGAATGGGCCGCCGCCACGCCCGAGCAGCAAGCCGCGCTGGGCCGCGCCGACCCCATCGCCGAACTGCGCCGGCAAGTGCTGGCCAGCGGTTGCGCGGCCGTGCGCGACACTAACCTGAAAGGCATCAGCGCCGTGGCCGCGCCCGTCTTCGACTACACCGGCCGCATCTGCGCCGTGCTGACGGCATTGGGCGCGACGGGTGGTTTCAATGCCGATGTCGATGGCCCGATCGCTGCCGCGCTGCGCACCGAGGCAAAGACGATCAGTGCACTACTGGGATTCAAAGAGTAGGGCGCATCAGCGATGCGCCGTCCGCCATTCGGCAAAGTAGTCGGGCAGGCGGACCAGCGCATATTCGGCGCTGGCCTGCCGGATGGCATTGCGGGCTCCGTCGAACCTCCGCGTCTCCGTAAACACAGAGGGCACCGCATCGGCCGGCCCCGCCTTGAACAACCAGGCGAAACACTGGGTGCCGGGCGGAATTTTGTCGTCGCTGGCGTCGGTAATGCCGGTATTCGCAATGGCCACCCGCGCGGGGCTTTTCCGCGCGGCGCCCTGGGCCATTTCCGCGGCCACCGCCACGCTGGTCAAGTTGTGCCGCGCCAGTGTCCGCGGCGACACGCCCAGGCACCGGCGCTTGGCATCGGGCGTGTACACGACGAAGGCGCAATCCAGCAACGGGCCCGCGCCGGGAATGTCGGCCAGCGTAGCCGCGATCAACCCCGCCGTGCACGATTCCGCGGTGACCAGGCTCAAAGCGTTTTCATGCATGAAACGTGCGACGTGTTCAATGGCATTCATGGGAAGAGGGTGGTTGCAGCAATGCCTGGCCGCCAGCAAACAACATGCCCGTGCGTCAGCGGGATTGCCGGTCAACAACCTCGTCTTCCTGCAGCGTCGACTGGCCATCCTGCGGATCGCCGGGGGCGCGGATCACGCTGAATTCCCCGGTGGATTCCAGATAGGCCCGCCGCACCATCTGCAGGTTGTCGATGCCCTTGAGCCGCAGTTGCTCCATCAGCTCGCTGCGCGACACGTGTTCGCGCCGCAGCCCGTGTACCAGGACGCGGCCGTCGCGCACCAGGCACACGCGCTCGGGTTCCAGCCAGCGCCGCAGCACCGGAAAGTAATAGCCGATGCGGTCCAGCACGAAGCTCCAGCCGACGATGGTGGCGACGACAATGATCCCGTCGCCCATGGAGTATGAATCGCCGGACATGGCGTTGCCCGCAGCGTCCGCCACCAGTACAAGCACCAGCATGTCGGCCATGCCCAACGATCCGAGGTCGCGCCGGCCGCTGATGCGCAGCAAGGCATACAGCACCCAGTACATGGTGGTGCCACGGATGAACATCTCCGTGAACCCCGTCTGGAGCGCGAAAATTTCGGCCAGTTTGTCCATGCGGACGCGCACGCAAGCCGCATGCCCATGGCGGGCAGGCCTGGGCCGCGCAGGTATGGCAATTGCTGTCCGAATGAATGTCAGGGCCCGCAGCCTCGGGGCCATTCGGCAGGAGACGAAACATGAGCCACCGTAACTGCAACAGCAACAATCCCCGCGTCGCCGTGCTGCTGGCCATGGCATTGGCCTGCGCGGCGCTGTACGTGCCGGCCAGTCCGGCGGCGGAAACGCCTGCAGCGCCAGCCCGGACGGACAAGGGCGACGCCACAACAGATCCAGTGCCGGACAGCAAATCGCAACAAGGGCCGGCGAAGGCGGATCCGTCCGCGCCGCCGCCCACAGTGCCGCAGGCGGCTCCAGGCAAGCCCGAAAGCCAGCCGACCCGTGGCCAGGGAACCGTCAAGGGATCGTCGGCCGATCGTCCGGATAAGCTGCCGGGTGGAAAAGCCGGTTCGGGCGGCCACAAGACCAATGAATATGGGCGTTGAGGGGCCCTGGTTATCCTGCCCGAAATACGCATAATGTATATTATGTAAAGTAATGGATTGACCCCAGAGCAAGCCCCCTGGCTTCGCAGACCCGGCACGCGACCCTCGCCCCGGATTCGACGGAAATTCGACGGTCCCGCAGTGATACTGCGGCCTTTGCCTTTGGCATTGCGCTGCGCTCATGTACCCCTTGCAGTTCCTGGAAACCTGGAACATCGTCATGTTCCAGCTGCTACGCGGCACTCCCGGCTCGCCAGCCGCCGCCATCCTGGCGGCTACCTGGCTCGCCGAGCTGCCGGTTTATGTGGCGTGCGCCATCCTGCTCTGGGCAATGGCCCGCCGCAAAGACTGGATGATGCTCCTGCCGCTGTCGGTGGCATGCCTGGCGGCCAGACTTCTCGAAATACTGGCCGCGGCGTACGCATACCATGCTCGGCCTTTCGCCGCAGGCTTCGGTCCGCCGCTGACGGCGCATGCCGCGAATAATTCCCTGCCCAGCAGCCATGTGGCGTTTGTCTGGCTGCTGGCCGTGGTCAGCACGCGCTGGAACAACCGCCGCCTGACCGCCGTCCTAGCAGTTCTGGGTGGCGCCGTGGCGTGGGCCCGTGTATTCGTGGGCGTGCATTGGCCGCTGGACGTGGTGGCCTCGGCCGTCACCGCGGCTGTGTGCGGCGCGGCCGGCCTGGCCCTGCAGCGCCTGGCCGCCGTCCGGTTTCCCGCCTCGTCGTCATCCGATGCACAATAGCCGCAAAGAACAAGGCTCAGACCGAGACATTCATGAAACCCGACTTGGGCAATACGCATTACCGGGTACTGATCGTGGAAGACGATCTGACCATTGCCGGCAACCTGTACCAGTTCCTGGAAATGGGCGGCCTCGTGCCCGACGTGGCCTATGACGGCCTGAGCGCCTTGCAGCGCCTGCAAAACCAGCATTTCGATGCCCTGGTGCTGGACGTGGGTCTGCCGGGCCGAGACGGTTATCAGGTTCTGCAAACCCTGCGCAGTGAGCGGCGCCAGGCCATTCCTGTGCTGATTCTCACCGCCCGGGACACCCTCGCCGATAAACTCACTGGCTTCGATCTTGGCGCCGACGATTACCTGACCAAGCCCTTTGCCCTGGCCGAAGTCCGCGCGCGCCTGCTGGCCTTGATTCATCGCGCCAAGGGCGCCGTGGTGGATGTCATTCAATCTTTCGGGCCGCTGCAATTTGACGGACGCACTCGCGAGGTCTCGGTAGCGGGGCAAAAATTGCGGTTGCCCCGCAAATCCGCCCTGATCGTCGAGACACTGCTGCGCGACGCGGGCCGCACAGTCACCCGCGAAGAACTTGAATCCGTACTCTGGGACGGCGACCCCCCTTCCGGCGACGCCTTGCGCAGCCAGATTCATCTGCTCCGGCGGGCGTTGGCGGATGCCGGATTCGATGGTATCGAGACCGTGCACGGCGTGGGCTGGCGCCTGGCCATGGCGGGAGCCGGGCCGTGAAGCAAGGCAGTGTCACTCAGCGCGTCGTGTGGGCGCTGACTGGCGCCGTGGCCGTGTTCGTGGCGGCGCTTGCGCTGCTGGCGTATCTGACGTTCGATCAGATGGAAGACGGGCTGGTGAACCAGATTCTCACGACGGAAGCCCAGCGCGTGGCCCAGCATGTAGCCACCGACCCTGATTTCCTGGATACGCGCGGCCTCAAGGAACTGGGCGGCTCGATGCGCGCCTGGCTGCGCGACACCGCGGTGCCTGCCGACATGCCCGAGCAATTGCAAGGCCTGGCACCGGGCCTGCATGAGCTGCAGCCGGGCATCGAAACCTGGCACGTGCTGGTCATGGATACCGAGCGTGGGCGCCTGTACGTGTTGTACGACGCCTCCGACCATGAGTCGCGGGTACGCGATTTCGGCTTGGTCGTGCTGGGCATGGGCGCGTTGTGCATTATCGCGGCATACGCCCTTGCGCGCCGCGTGGCGGCCATCGCCGTGGGCCCGCTGCTGGACCTGACCCGCCGCCTTGCCGATTGGGCGCCCGGATCGCCCGACATGGCCGTGACCCGGGATGACGAAGCCGGGCGCCTGATCGAAGCGTTCAACCGGGTACAGAACCAGGTTGACCGTTCGATCGCGCGCGAGCGCGAATTCGCCGCGAACATCAGCCACGAGATGCGCACGCCGCTGGCGGCGATACGCTCGGACAGCGAAATCATGCTGCTGGACACTGCCCTGCCCGCCGACCCCAGGCAGCGCTTGTCGCGCATTCTCACCAACGTGGATCACATCGTGGCGTCGTTCGAAAGCGCCCGTTCAGTCGCGCGCGAGCAGCGGCGGCCGGCCGAGCCGGTCGACCTGGCCGTGTGCGTGGGCGAAGCGTGGCGGGGCCTGGAGGCCATGGCCGAAGCGTCAAGACTGGTGTTCGATAATCAGATCCCGGCCGGAACGACGCGCACCCTGGACAAGTACGCGCTGCTGACCGTCATGCGCAACCTGATCCGCAATGCCATTGAGCACGCGACGCCCGCCACCTTGACGGCCCGGCTGACTCCCGACGGCGCGATTGAGCTGTGCGACACGGGCAAAGGCATTGCATCCCACGAACTGCCGTTCGTATTCCAGCGCTACTACAGCGGCCGGCTGGGCGACACGGTAGCCCAGGATACGCCGGCCGGCGACGATTTCGCTCATGGACTGGGCCTGGCCATCGCCAAAAGTGTCTGTGACATGCAGGGTTGGAAGTTGGACGTCCAGTCGCGGCACGGCGGTCCTGCCACGGGCACCTGTTTCAGCCTGCGAATTGCCTAGCATCCGGTTCGACGAAAATTTGACGGGGCATTTTGCATACTGCGGGCTCTTGTACTGCAAGTTCCTGCTTTCATGCCCATCGAGTTCCGCTCACAGGCCTCCGCCCACGCCGTGCCCCCCTCTCTCGCGCCGCTGCGTGCGCTGCCGGCATCGGCGCCGCCTTCAGTCGACGCGCTGCTAAGCTGCGTCATCCCCTGCTTGAACGAATGCGACAACCTGCGCCTGCTGCTGCCCACGTTGCGCGGCCTGCTGGAATCATTGTCCACGAACTGGGAAATCATCGTCGTGGACGACGGCAGCACCGACGGTACCTGCGACTTGATGGTCGAGTGGACCGCGATAGACGGGCTGCGCTACGTGCAGTTGTCGCGAAATTTCGGCAAAGAGGCGGCCTTGTCGGCCGGCCTGGAAGCCGCCGACGGCGATGCCGTGATCTGCCTGGATGCCGATTTGCAGCATCCGCCAGCCTTGATCCAGGCCATGCTCGAGCGCTGGCGCGCCGGTATCGATATGGTCTATGCGGTGCGCAGCCAGCGCATTGGCGAGACCTGGGCAAGGCGCGCCGGGGCGCGTTGGTTCTATCGTCTGCTGAGCGGCGCCCACGGTGTACAGGTGCCCGCGCATGCCGGCGATTTTCGGCTGATGGACCGGCGCGTGGTCGACGCCCTGCTGGAACTGCCTGAGCGCACGCGCTTCATGAAGGGGTTGTACGCCTGGGTCGGGTTCCGGGCCGAGCCCCTGCCCTACTCGCCGCAGGCGCGCGCCCACGGGGCGAGCCGCTACGGTACGTGGCGCCTGCTGAAGCTGGCGCTGGACGGCCTGACCGCCTTCACCACCTGGCCGTTGCGCCTGGTCAGCCTGGTCGGTGGGGCCTTCGCCCTGGTCTCGTTCGGTTATGGGACATACCTGGTCTTGGCCTACTTGATCGGGGGAAACCAGGTGTCTGGCTGGACCACCATTGTCACCGCGCTGCTTTTCTTCGCCGGCGTCAACCTGATTTCGCTGGGCGTAGTGGGAGAGTACGTAGCCCGCATTTTCGATGAGGTGAAGGGGCGGCCGCTATTTCTGGCCCGGCAGCGGCAAGGCCGGGCCCGCCGTGCCGGTAGTACCGCGCGGGTGCGACGATGAGCGGCCGCACGCAGATCGGAACGCCGGCGTGGGTGCCCCGCGCGGGATGGTGGCTACTGGCCCTGGGAGCCTGGCTGGCGTGCCTGGCCTGGGCCCGGGTGCTGACCCTTCCCGACGAGGGGCGCTATGCGGGCGTGGCCTGGGAAATGCTGCGCAGCAGCTCGCACGCGGTGCCCCGGCTTGACGGCATGCCTTATTTCCATAAGCCGCCGTTGTACTACTGGCTGGCCGAGCTGGGCTTCCAGCTTTTCGGTCTTAACGAATGGGCCGCGCGCCTGCCGTCCTGGCTGGCTGCGTGGAGCGCGCTGGCGGGCCTGTATGCGTTCCTGCGCGGGCACCGGGATGCCGCAACCGCGACCCTCGCGACCGCTATTCTTGCCACGCTGCCGTTCTACTATGGCGGCGCCCAGTTCGCCAACACCGACATGCTGGTGGCGGGATTGCTGTCCCTGTGCGTGTTGGCCGGCGCAGACGCCGTGCTGCGCGCCGGCGCGGGCCGGCCCTTCCGCCTGATGTCGCTGGCGGCGGCCGCGTTGGCCGCGCTGGCAGTATTGGCCAAAGGCCTGATCGGCCTGGTTCTGCCCGGCACCATCCTGTGCTGCTGGCTAGCCGTCACACGCCGCTGGCGCGGGTTTGCCGTCCTGCTCTGGCCGCCCGCGCTGGGGTTATTCGCCCTGGTAGCCGTGCCCTGGTTCTGGGCCATGCAGCAGCGCTATCCTGGATTTTTCCACTACTTTTTTGTTTATCAACATTTCGAACGCTTCGCGCAGTCAGGCTTCAACAATGTGCAGCCATTCTGGTTCTACTTGCCGGTCATCGTCGGCCTGACCCTGCCCTGGTCGCTATGGGGCGGTGGCGTATTGCGTAAAAGCTTCTGGGCGTCCGCCGATCCCGCGGGCGTACGCCGTCTGATGGCCGTGTGGGCGGCAGTGATCATCGGATTCTTCTCCATCCCCAGCTCCAAGCTGATCGGCTATGTGCTGCCCGCCTTGCCGCCAGTGGCGGTGCTACTGGCCGACGTGGTGCGGCTGGCGGCGAACCGGGGCGATGGCCTGCGTACCCGCCGCCTGATCCAGGCATGCCTGTGGGGAGCGGCCGCCACCTGCCTGGTCCTGGTGGGCATCTTTGCGGCCAACCCGCGCCGCAGCGCCGAGCCACTGGCCCGCCGCATCGCGGCCGAGCAACAGCCTGGCGACACCTTGGTCACCTTGCACGCCTATCCCTTTGACCTGGCGTTCTATGTCGGGGCGACACAACCAGCCTGGGTCGTGGACGATTGGGATGACCCCGGGATTCCATTGCGCGACAACTGGCGCAAGGAATTGGCCGATGCCGCGCGTTTTGAGCCTGAAACGGGTGCGCGCCTGCTGATGCCTCGGCAGGATCTTTTGGCCCGCCTGTGCACCCCGCCTGGCCGCCGCTACTGGATCTGGGGCGGCCTGGATGATGGACAGCGCTTTCCGGTATTGCAGGCGGCAGTCCCCGCCTTCGCTGACACCCATTACCAAGTGTGGCGCCTGGACGTCGATACGGCATTCACGCGCCGATTTTGCGCCGAAATGCCCAGAACCGGCTTGCCAGGAAAGTAGCAACAGCCAGGCCGGCCAGCACCAGCGCCAACGCCAGTTCATAAGACAGCGCGGTGCTATGCAGCAACCACGCATATACCGCTTCGTTGAGCAGGAACCCGCAAGCGGACACGAAAAAGAAGCGCCGTGCCGCGACTGTCCAGCGCGACGCCAAATGCCGAAAAGTCAGCCGATAATGACCCGAGAACGACACGACGAACGCCACTGCCCATCCGAGCGCGTTAGCGGCCAGGGGGGGCACGCGCAGCCATTCCACACTGGCAACGGCGACCACCCAGTGCGTGGCGGCAGCCGCGCCGCCCACGGCGACGAAGTAGCCAATCTGTTTGACCAAGGCGTTCATGAGAACCTGAAGCGTGCATCCGGTGACGTCAACCGGAATTCTTGCTGGAAGCGTATTGTGATGTGCGCGGACGATTTTGGCATGAATCGCGGCGTTGATGCGGGCATGCTGCGTTTGGCGCGCATGGGGCGGGTCAGCGCGATCAGCTGCCTGGCGCAAGGCCCATCGTTCCGCATTGACGCACCCGGGCTGGCAGATGCCAATGTCGACGTGGGCCTGCATTTGAACCTGACCGAGGCGTTCCTGCCCGCCAGTCCGGAACGCGTGATGCCGCTGCCGTTGCTGATCGCGCAGGCCTATGCCGGGAGCCTGGATCATAGGTGGCTGGATGCCCACATCGCGAGGCAGCTGGACAGCTTCGAGCATGTCTTCGGCCGCCCGCCCGACTATGCCGATGGACATCAGCACGTGCATCAACTGCCGCACGTGCTGCCTGCCTTGCTGCGCGCTTTGCGCGCCCGTTATGGCATGCGGCAACCCTGGATCCGCTACACCGCGCCCGGAATGCAGGAGGGTGTGCCATGGGGAGCGTCGGCCAAGGCGCGGTTGATAGGCGTGCTGGGATCCGGCGCCGTCTTGCGGGCCGCCGGCCAGGGCCCATGGCGCACCAACCGGCGTTTGCTGGGCGTATATGGGCTGCACGGCGGTCAACGCCAATACGCGGCGCTTTTACAGGCATGGCTGTGCAACGCTCGCGATGGCGATCTTGTTCTATGCCATCCCGCTCTGCCCGGCCCGGGCTCCGCGGCTCAGCGGGCGGCCGAGTTCGAAGTACTGGCGTGCCCGGAACTGGAAGAATGGATGGGCTTGAACGGCGTCGCCATTGTGCGGCCTTTTTGGCAATGAAGATGGCCGGCCGTGCCGGCTGCGCTTTTGTCTTGACTCCTGGCCGCGGGCTGGACATGAGCCTGTGGGCCGCCCGCTTACTCCCCCATGAACCAACGCAGATACGGATTGCCCTGCGCCATTTCGGCCAGCGCGGCCGCGTCGGCGGCCCAGCCGCCGCGGTCGCCGCGATAGGCGGCCAGCGCGCTGCGATAAAACAAATCGAGCCCGGTGCGTTCGCGCGCGATCTGCTCGGCCAAAAGGCTTTGTCCCGCCTCGATGGGCGGATCGGTGCGCTGTTCCATCAAGGCTGGCAAGGTACGCACCACTTCCCGCGGCCGCACCCAGGGGGCATATTCGATGGCGGGAAAGTCATCGGTAACCAATACGGCGTCGCCAGCAAACCGGGCCAGCCCTTCGCGGTCGGTAACCCAGGTGGCCAGCAATGCCGCCGGTGACCCTACCCCCACATCGGCCAGGGCCCGCTGCACCTTGGGGTCGGCATAGCGCTGGGCGATGCGCGCGGCGTCCAGCGGCATGGGCTGCATCGACCCCACCAGCAACATCTCGTGCAACTCGGTTGTCCACAAGGAAGCATGGGGGAATACGTCGATGAAGCTGGCCACCAGTGAACGCGTGTCCTCGATATTCTGGGTGGGCAGAGGCAACCACTGGGCCACCATGCCCTGCGGGTTCAAGCGCGATGCCGCCAAAGCGTAGAAATCCCGCGAGTACAGATTCACCACGCCCGCGGCGGATGGCGGCGGCGGTTCAAGCGTGATCAGGTCATAGGTATCCGCGCTGGCCAGCAATTCCCGCCGCCCATCGCGCAGCCGCACTTCCAGGCCGGGATCCTGGTAAGCATCGTACGTGCCCCGGAACAGCGGCGCCGCGTGCAGCACCCCCGGCAGCAATTCGGCCACGACCCGGCGTTGCAGGCCTGGATAGCGTGACAAGGCTCCTGCGGTAATGCCGGTGCCGTAGCCTATGACCAGGGCGGAACGCGGCTCGCCGGCATGCACGATCAACGGCAGCAAGGCCTGCAGCCGCATGTAGCGCAGCGACGGCATCGCGTCGCCGGAATTAGAGACCCCCTGGATGTACAGGCGCCGGAACCGGTTGACACCGCTGCCGCTTTCCACCACCGCCACAGTGCCGCCGTGGCTTTCTTCATAGAACACCAGATCTTTGCCCTGCGCGCCCGGCAACCAGCGCGCCAGATGATCGGATGGCAGCGCCCAGCCCACTATCAACACCGCCACCGCCAGCGCCGCCGTGATTGCCCGCGCCATGGCCGCGGCTGGCCGCGCCTGCCAAACGGCAACGAAGCCCACGCAGCAAGCCGCCGTGGCCAGCACCGCCAGGCTGCCCATGGTTCCCAATTGGGGCAACAAGACAAAGGCCGTCAGGGCGGTGCCCGCTATGCCTCCAAAGGTGTTGCCCGCCAGTACCGCGCCGGCGCCCTGCCCGCGCTGTTCGGCGGGTGCGGCGATGCGCAGGACGGCGGGAAAGGCGGCGCCCAGCAACAACGTGGGCAGGAATACGATCACGGCCGCGGCGACCACGAACCGCGAACTCATCCCTGCCAGCTCGCTGTCCACCCAGTTGCGCATGGCCGCTTCCGCCAGGCTCTGCGCATCTACCAGCCAGCGTCCCAGCAGCGCCGCCTCCAGCAAGGCGAACACCCCGGCGCATGCCACCAACACGCCGAACACGCGCCAAGGGTCGCCCAGCCGTTGCTCAAAACGGGCATACAGCGCCGAACCGAGCGCCAGGCCGGCCAGATACACGGCCAGCACAATAGAAAAGGCAAAGGCCCGCGTGCTCATGAAGGGCACGATCATCTGCGACCAGAGCACTTCGTACCCAAGGGCAACGGCTCCCGCTATGGCATACAGGCCGATGGCCAGCCGAGAGTCGCGCGGCAAGGGACGCGGCGTCCGCGCACGCTCAATGGCCGGCGGGCTGGCGGCCACGGATGCCGCTTGCCGGTCCAGCGCCCAGGCGCCCAGGGCGGCAAGCACGTTGAAGCCCGCAGCAGCCAGGGCGGCGCCCTGCACGCCAAGAGAAGGAATCAAGACGAACGCCGGCAATAACGCGCCCACGATGGCCCCGCCGGTATTGGCGGCGTACAGCGCCGCCCCTGCCCGCCCTACCCGGCCGGCGCCGGTGGCGCGCAGCAGTACGGGCAGTGTGCCTCCCATCAAGAACGGCGCGGCGCCTATGACGATGAAAACGGCCAGCCAAGCCAGCAAGGCATTGAACTGCTCGCCTCGCGCAAAAGCTCCCGCGCCATGCGCCAAGGCTTGCGTCACGGCAATGGCCACCACCGCGATGCCGACCTCGATCGCCGCATACAAGCGGAACGGACGATCGGCGCGGTCGGCGCGGCGGCCCAGCCACCAGCTGCCGGCCGCCAGCCCCAGAAAAAAAGCACTGATCGCCGTTGCGATGGCGTGCACTTCAACGCCCACGATCAGCGACAGCTGCTTGATCCATAGAATCTGGAAAACCAGCGCCGCCATTCCGGACAGCGCCAGCAATACCGACGGCGCGGCCAGGCCCGCCGCCGGCAACTGCGTACCGCCCGCAAGAACCGCGGGCGATGCGCTTCTGGAAAAACTCATAGTGTCGTACTCATCAGACTTGCCGCTATGCATCGCAGGCCCGGGCGCGGCATACACCGCACCCGGGCGCTGCTTCCCTGCCCTGCTTACTTGCCCTGCTTCTTCGACTGTTCTTCGAAGTACTCATCGACCTTGCGGTCGACTTCGGCCTGCACCTGGTCCACGCTGAAAGACGCGGGACGCTGGCTGGGCGGCCATTCGACAAAGGTTTGCAGGAATTCCGCGGCCTTCATCGACGCCATGAGCGGCAGGTAGTCGTTCTTCACGAGCCAGTCGTAGTACTGGTTGGATACGGTATCGGCGCGCTCGTACGGATCCATGCGCAAGTTGAACAGCTTGGGCACCCGCAGGCACACGAAGGGATCCTTCCATACGTCGAAGCCGCCTGGCGCCCGCTGCTCGCAGAATACAGCCTTCCAGTTGTTGTAGCGCATGGCTACCAGCAGGCCATCGTCGTTGAAGTAGTAGAAGTCCTGGCGGGCGCTGTCATCCTGCTTGCCGGTCAGGTATGCCAGCTGGTTGTACCCGTCCAGGTGCACCTTGTAGTCGCGCTTGGCGCCGTTGGGTGTCCAGCCCTTCAACAGCCGTTCTTTTACATCCGTGTCGCCAACCGCGGCCAGCAAGGTGGGAAACCAGTCCAGGCCCGACATCATGCCCGTCTTGACTTCGCCTTCCGGGATGTGGCCCGGCCAGCGAACCATGGCCGGCACGCGATAGGCGCCTTCCCAGTTCGAGTTTTTCTCGTTGCGGAAGGGCGTGGTGGCCGCGTCGGGCCAACTGAACTGGTTGGGCCCGTTGTCGGTGGTGTAAATGACGATGGTATTGTCGGCAATGCCCAGGTCGTCGAGCTTTTTCAGCAGCTTGCCCACGTCCTGGTCATGTTCCCACATGCCGTCGGCATAATCGTTGCCGGGCATGCCGCTCTTGCCTTTGTGCTCGGGCCGGATATGGGTGTACACGTGCATGCGCGTCGTATTCATCCATACAAAGAACGGCTTGTCGCCCTTGCCGTGCTTGTCCAGATAATCCAGCGCCGCGCCCACGGTTTCATCGTCGATGGTTTCCATGCGCTTGCTGGTCAGCGCGCCGGTATCCTCGATTTTTCCGTCGGCAGTGGCCTTGATGACGCCGCGCGGCTTGTAGGCGGCGATGATCTGGTCCTTCGAGTCCTTGGGCCAGTATGGGCGCTCGGGTTCTTCCTCGGCGTTCAAGTGGTAAAGGTTGCCGAAAAACACGTCGAACCCGTGATTGGTGGGCAGGTACTCATCCCGGTCGCCCAGGTGGTTCTTGCCGAATTGCGCGGTGTTGTAGCCGTGCGATTTCAGCGCCTGCGCAATGGTGATGTCGCGATCCTGCAGACCCACCGGGGCTCCGGGCATGCCCACCTTGGACAGGCCCGTGCGGCGCGGCACCTGCCCGGTAATGAAGGTCGACCGCCCTGCCGTGCAACTGTTCTCGGCATAGTAGTCCGTGAACATGATGCCTTCCTTGGCAATACGGTCGATATTGGGCGTGTTGTAGCCGACCACGCCTTTCCCGTACGCACTGATATTGGTCTGCCCGATATCGTCGCCAAAGATCACCAGGATATTGGGTTTCTTGCCGTCGGCCTGGGCCGCCGGCTTGGACTGGGCGTTCTGGGACTGCGCCTGCGCGCCTCCCATGACCGCGAGCCCGCTCGCGGCCACCAACGCCGCGCTCAACCATCGCCTTGCTTTCATAACAGCTCTCCTTGCCACTAGGGGCGTCACGTCCCGCACTAAACTCTATTGCCCATCCTCGAATGAATAGACTCTGTTCCATTCCGTCTTCATGTCCACCACCGTCCATCCCTGGCGCGAGGCCTCGTCCAGCGCCTTGTCCAGGCGGCCAACCTTGGAATCCCGGTCATAAGCCCATTCACGCTGCGCGTCCGTGTGATGGACCAGGCCGGCGAAGCGCCGCCCTTCCCCGGCGGCCGTCCACTGCAGCATTTCCAGGTCGCCATCCGAATTACCGAACGCCATGATGGGACGCTGGCCGATGTGGCGCTGGATGGCTACCGGCTTGCCCGGCCCATCGTCGTTGAACTCCAGCTTGCCCTGGCGCCATAGCACGGGCTCGCCCTTGCGCATGTCGAAAGTAGTGACGAACGTGGTGCCGATGATCTGTTCCGGCGGTATGCCATACACCGCGGGCGCCCAGGCGCGCATGAATTCGACTTCGCCGCCGGAGACGATGTACGTCTTGAAACCGTGCTCGCGCAGATAATCGAGCAGCTCGCGCATGGGCGCGTAGGTCATGTCGGGATAGCGCTGGTTGAAGCGCGGGTGGCGCGCCGTACTGGCCCATTGCGCGACGCTTTGCGTGAAGTCGTCGACACTCATGCCGGTATGGGTCACGCCCACGATTTTCAGCAAGCCGGACTGGCCGTATTTGGCCAAGGCCGCCTGGTTGCCCGCGATGGCGGCCTTGTAGGGTTGGCGCCGCGCCCACTCAGGGTGATCCGGCGCCATGACCTTGATGCGGTCCATGGCGAACAGCAGCTGGAAATACATCGGCTGCTCGCTCCATAGCGTACCGTCGTTGTCGAACACGGCAATGCGCTTGTCCACCGCGACGAATTCGGCGCTGCCGGGCTCGGTAACGGCCTGCACGAACTGCACGATCGCCTGGCGCGAAGGCCCGTCATTCCACGATGGCAAATCGGGGTGCCGGGAGTCGCCCTGCGGCCCCGCGCACGCCGACAGCAGTACCGCAAGCACGGCGACGCTCAGCCAGGCTGCCCAGCGTCTTGCATGCACCTTCATGATCCGGTCCATCATCGTGCTCCTTTTTCGGGTCTGGATGGCCACGCCGCCAGGCCGCGGGCCTGGCACGAATTCAATGCCGCCGGCAAGGCATGCGTGTCTGGCGAGAGCCGCCGCGCGCGCCACGCCCGCCGCCAACGCCGCGAGGCCTGTGCCAGGGTGGCTGGCCAGGCCGCAGCATCGCGCCGGCGGGCGTAGGCTTCTAGCAGTACTTGTTCGGCGAGGACTCGGTCGGGTTCGCCCAGTTGCGCCACCGCCGACCGAAGTTCGCCCGCGTTGGCGGCCAGCCGCAACCATTGGTAGAACTCTCGCAGCGATGCCCCACCCGACCGCGCGGCGCGGCGCCAGGCACGCCAATGCCAGGC
>NZ_JAJMLX010000210.1 GCF_020991325.1 Bordetella petrii
CCGGAAGGCGCGCGCGCCGCGCATCAGCCGCCGGATTCGGCGCGCGGCACGGCGGCCTGCGCGAAATTGCGTTCCAGCACATCCAGGGCATGGGTCAATGCCTGGATTTCCTCGTTGGACAGGCCTTGCAGCGACTCTTCGAAAAATGCCGCGCGGCGCGGCAGCGCTTCGTTCACCACGGCCTGGCCGGCCGCGGTCAGGGTAGCGTTGGTGACGCGGTTGTCGTTCGGGTCGGCGCTGCGCGTGATCCAGCCCTGTTGCTGCATGGCTTGCAGCAGGCGGGTCAGCGATGCCGGGTCCAGGCGGCAGCGTTCGGCCAGCAGTTTCTGCGAGCACTGGCCGCATTCGTGCAGGGTCAGCAGAATGCGCCATCGTGGCAGGGCGTGGCCTACCCGGCTGCTGAATGCAGCCTGCATGACACGGTATGTCTGGCCAAGGTGCTGGATGATCTGCAGGCCTTGTTGTTCTTTGGGCAAGACTCGGTCTCCGACGAGGCGGTTTCAACAAGCGGCGTGGAACGCCGCCGCGCTGGGGCCATTGTGCCAGGAACGGCGCGGCATACGCGGCCCGGGGGTTAATCGAGCCAGGTCTGTTCGACGGCGCGCGCCAGCTGGTTGTGCCAGCGCGCCTTGTCGGCATCGGAGGTAAAGCTGGCGTCGATGCTGTTGCGGGCCAGTTGCACGGCATGGCGCGCGTCCAGCTGCGGCAGCGCCTGGAAGGCTTCCAGCAGGTTCTGGTTCAGGTAGCCGCCGAAGTACGCCGGATCGTCGGAATTGATGGTGACGCACAGGCCAGCGTCCAGCAAGACGGCCAGGTTGTGAGCAGCCATGGTGTCGAACACGCGCAGTTTCACGTTGGACAGCGGGCATACCGTCAGCGGGATGCGGTCGCGCGCCAGTCGCTGCACCAATTGCGGGTCTTCCACGCAGCGCACGCCGTGGTCGATGCGCTCGGCGCCCAGCAGGTCCAGGGCATCGCTGATGTACTGGGCCGGGCCTTCTTCGCCGGCATGGGCCACGATGCGCAATCCCAGTTCGCGGCAGCGGGCGAATACGCGCGCGAATTTTTCCGGCGGATTGCCGCGTTCGCCGCTGTCCAGGCCGATGCCGATGAAATGCTGGCGGTAGGGCAGGGCGTTTTCCAGTGTCTGGAATGCCTCGGCCTCGCTCAGGTGCCGAAGGAAGCACAGGATCAATGCGCTGCTGACGCCCAGTTCGGCGCGCGCGGTGTCACAGGCCCGCGCCAGGCCGAGGATGACCGTTGCCATGGGCACGCCGCGTGCTGTGTGGGTTTGCGGGTCGAAGAACAATTCGGCATGCACGATGCCATCGGCCGCGGCGCGGTGGAAGTACGCCATGGCCATGTCGAAGAAGTCCTGTTCATGCAATAACACGCCCGCGCCCGCGTAATAGATGTCCAGGAAGCTTTGCAGGTCGGTGAAGGCATAGGCCGCGCGCAGTGCCTCGACGTCGGGATACGGCAGGGCTACGTTGTTGCGCTGGGCCAGCGTGAAGATCAGTTCCGGTTCCAGGGTGCCTTCGATGTGTACATGCAGTTCGGCCTTGGGCAGGGCCTGGAGCAGGGCGGGGAGCTTCTGCCGGGGGAAGGTCTTGAGGGTGTCCATGGGGGCAAGGGTATCGGTGCGGGGTGAGGGGTGGTCTGATTTTTTGGCGGTCGGTGGATTGGGTTTTCTTTGGGTCTTTAGTTTTTTGAGTTCTTGAGTCGCCTTGGCGTTCCTGGCATGGGGCCGGGCGAAGCCCGTCGGGCTCGGGTGCATCCAGGCACCCTCGGCCTGCTGCGCAGGCTGCCCCGCCGGTCAACTCGCCCGGCCCCATGCCAGGAACGCCAAGGCTGGCGGAATCTCAGCGGTGTCAGGCATCTCTGGCACTACCTTAAGCCGTTGTGGCGAGCGTTTGCAGATGTTCACGGGTGTCTGGCTCCCGCCAGGGTGCCAGACACCGAAGTGCGCGCGGCTGCGAATTCACTCTGATGTAGTCCCGGGGCGTCCGTGGCAGGCGGGGCGGCGCGTTGGGCGGCGGGGCAGTCTGCGAAGCAGACCGAGGGCGCCTGGATGCGCCCGAGCCCGACGCACGTGCGCCGCTCCGCCTGCCGCGGACGCCCCGGGACGGGCCCAGAACAGAATCCCGGAACACAATCAGGCAGTTATACGAATCCGGTACGAAGCAAGAAACCCCAAAGAATGTCCATATGTGAACAGGCCTTTTGCCCCCGGTTTGTTACCATATTGCCACGTCGCCGACTCGCGAGCGGCGCCGATCGTCCCCATACCTTACCGGAAGGCGAACGGTAATTCCTATATTTTCCATACGAGGTACCCGCGGGGCGCCAATGAAAACGTGGTTCAAGCGCATATTGATAGGCCTGGTGGTATTGGTTGTCGTGGCTGTTGTCGGCCTGGCCATCTTTTTGCTCACGTTCGATCCCAACGCCTACAAGTACAAACTCGAAGAGCTCGTCCAGGAACGCTACCAGCGCACCCTGGTGATCGATGGCGAGATCGAACTGTCCCTGTTCCCGCGCATCGGGCTTTCCGTGCAGAACGTGTCGCTGTCCGAAGTGAATAGCACCGACGCCTTCGCTTCCATCGAAAGCATGCGCCTGGCGGTGGCCGTGTGGCCCTTGCTGTCCAGCAACCTGGTGGTCGACCACGTCGCCATCAACGGCTTCAAGGCGCGCATCGTGCGCGACAAAAACGGCCATCTTAATTTCGAAGACCTGATGGGCGGCGGCATGTCCAACGCCGTGAAGCCCGCCGGCCCGGCCAGCGCCGCGGTCGGGGCCATGGCGGGCGCGGCCCAGGCCATTGCCACGGGGGGCGCGTCGGCGCCGGCCACCATGCAGATCGACATCGCCGGACTCGACCTGCAATCCGGCGAACTGCAGCTGCAGGACGAAATCTCCGGCATGGCGGTGGCGGTAACCGGCCTTACGGCCAATACCGGCCGCGTCACGTACAACCAACCCTTCGACGTCACCCTGTCGGCGCGCGTGGAAGGCGGTAATCCGCGGGTAGACGCCAACCTTACCGGCCAGGGCCTGCTGACGCTGGATCCGCTGGCCCAGCGTTTCGCGGCGCAGCGCCTGGACGTGCGCATGGACGGCAACGTGCTGGGCGCCGAAGCCAAGACATTGGCCGCGCGCGGCAACCTGGCTTTCAATGGCCGCACCTCGTCGCTGGATGTCAGCAGCCTGGAACTGCTGTTCCAGGGCAATGTGCCGGACCCGGCCACGCCCATGCAGAATGTCGAGGCCAGCGTGGCGGTGCCGAAACTGGCGCTGGATCCGCACAAGCTGCAGCTGCAGCTGGAAAAACTGGCCGTGCGCGCCAAGGGCACGCTACCGGGCGGCCCCTTCGAACTGGCGGCCGACGCGCCGGGGCTGAATATTTCGCCATCGTCGGCTACCGGCCAAGCCCTGACGGGGCGCATCCGCCTGCAAGGGCTGGATGCCAGCTTCGGCTTGAACGGCATCAGCGGCAACGCCGGCGAGCTGGACATCAAAGAAATCAAGCTGGACAGCACCCTGACGCAGGGCGAACGCGTGGTCAAGGCCATGTTCACCTCGCCTGCCACGTTCAATCTGTGGCAGCGGGCCATCGGCCTGTCGGCCATGAAGGGCGACGTCAGCATCACCGACCCGGGGTTGCCCAAGGGCAGCCTGCAAATCCCGGTCATCGGCAGCATGAATGCCAACCTGCAAAAAGACCAGGCCGGCGCCAAGATCAACGCGGTGCTGGAAGGCGGCAAGTTCGACCTGACGGCCGACGTAAAGAAATTGTCCGATGTGCCGGATATCACCTTCGCCCTGGCGGTGGACACCCTGGACCTGGACAAGCTGGCGCCCCCCGTGCCCGTCATCCCGCCCAAGCCGCCCGCCGGCGATGGCAAGAAAGACCAGGCCGACAAGCCGGCGGCCGAACAGCCTGCCGCCAACCCCCCCGTCGAAAGCGCCATCGATCTCTCGGCCCTGGTGGGGCCCACAGCCAACGGCACGATCAAAGTCGGGCAACTGGTGGTGCGCGGCCTGAAGGCCAGCGAACTCAGCGCCAAGATCAAGCTGGAGAAGGGCAAGCTCGACATCTCCACGCTGGCGGCAGCGCTGTACGACGGCAAGCTGGGCGGCACCATGTCCATCAACGCTGCCGACGGCAACCAGGTAGCCACCAAGATGACGCTGGCCGGCATTTCCATCGGCCCGCTGCTGTCCGACCTGGTCAAGCAAAGCGCCATCACGGGTACCGGCAGCCTGGCGCTCGACCTGAAAACCGCGGGCTCCAATTCGTATGCCCTGACCACCGGCCTGAATGGCAGCATGCAGCTGCGCCTGCGCGATGGTGCGGTGCGGGGCATCAACATCGCCCAGACCCTGCGCGAGCTGAAGGCCGCCTTTACCGGCGAAGCCCAGGATCCCACCCTGCCGGCCGACCAGGCGCGCCAGACAGACTTCACCTCGTTCGAAGCCGACCTGGTGTTTGCCAAGGGCGTGGCCACAGCCAAGCGGCTGGACATGCAGTCGCCCTTGCTGCGTGTGTCGCAGGGCGATCCGGCCACCATCGATTTCGTGCAGAAGGCGCTGAACTTCGTGGCCAAGGTGCGCGTGGTCAATACATCCACCGGCCAGGACGGCAAAGACCTTGAAGAACTCAAGGGCATCACCATTCCGGTGCTGGTGGGCGGCCCGTTCGACAAGCCCACTTACACGGTTCAATGGCGCGCCGTGGCCGGCGACGCGCTCAAGCGCATGCTCGAAAAGAAACTCAAAGACGCCGCCAGCGGCAAGACCGGCGACGTTAAGGTCCCCGAGCAACTCGACAAAGCACTGAAAGGAATACTGGGCAAATGAGCGCGATCGCTTTCCAGCCTGTGGCCGAATGCGGCGAAACGTCCCAGCAGCAGGCACAGGCTTATCACCGGCGCTGGCTGGTGGCCAATGATGCCGGCACCTGGCTGACCCGCGCGCTTTGCCCGCGGCTGGCCGAGGTATCCACCGAACTGCGCCTGGGCTACCTGGTCATCAAGGCTCCCGGCATGCTGCGCATGGATATCCCACTGGACGTCATCGAAGACGACGACAGCGTGCGCTACCAGATCCTGATAGGCGAGCAAACCGTCGATGTGGTCGACGAAGGCGACCTGGCGGCCGCCTGGCTGTCGAATTTCGTGCAGCTACCCTGCCGGCTGCTGAAAGTGCATCCCGACATGGAAGCCGTGCGCTGGCCCGCTTGACCTGGACGAAACGGATGGAGCTAGTGTGCTGTCCCATAGATACGCCGGCACGAAACGCGCAGCGCTGCGGGGGTGGGGCTTTCAGCCCCGCTTGAATTCCAGTACGGCGTGGGCCGCCAGGCCCGCGGCCAGGCCCCAGAAGGCCGACCCGATGCCCCAGGCGCTGAAGCCTGACGCCGTGGCCAGCAAGGTGACCAATGCGGCCTGGCGATGCCGTGGCTGGGCCATGGCGCCCGCCAGCCCGCCCATGATCGCGCCCAGCAAGGCCAGGCCCGCCAGGGCGGCTATCAGCGCCGGCGGCAGCGCCTGGAAAAACACCGCGACCGCCCCCGCCACCACGGCCAGCAGCACATAAGCCAGCCCATAGGTGGCCGCGGCGATATAGCGCCGTGCCGGATCGGGGTGGGCCTCCGGCCCGGTGCAGATGGCCGCGGTGATGGCGCCCAGCGTCACGCTGTGCGCCCCGAAGGGCGCGGCCAGCAGCCCCAGCAGGCCCGTGGCCGCCACCAGGCGCGATGCGGCGGGGCGGTAGCCGGCGGCCTGCAGAATGGCCAGGCCCGGCAAGTTCTGGGAAGCCAGCGCCACCACGAAAATCGGTATGCCCACGCTGATGATGGCCTGCCAGGTAAACACCGGGGTGGTCCAGACGAATTCGGTCAGTTGCCAATCGACGGTGTCCAGCCGTAGCTGGCCCGCCAGGCCCGCGATGCCCAGGCCCGCCACCATGACGGCCAGCACGGCATAGCGGGGCGCCCAGCGGCTGCCCACCAGATATACCGCGCACATGGCCAGCACCAGCACGGGTTGTTCGCCGATGCGCGTGAAAATGCCCAGCCCGAAATCCAGCAATACGCCGGCCAGCATGGCGCTGGCGATTTCGGGCGGCACGCGGCGCATGATGGGGTCGATCCAGCCGAACAGGCCGCAGGCCAGCGTCAGCAGCGAGGCCAGCACGAAGGCGCCCACGGCCTGGTCGAAAGGTACCCCCACCAGCGCGGTAACCAGCAGGGCGGCGCCAGGCGTGGACCAGGCCAGCACCACGGGGATGCGGCTGCGCAGGCTGATGACCAGGCCTCCCAGGCCCAGCACCAGGCAGATGGAACCCAGCCAGGATCCGATATGAGCGGCGTCCAGGCCGGCGGCGTGGCCCGCCTGCACCATGAGCACGGCCGTGCCGCCGAAGCTGACCAGTACAGCCACCAGCCCCGCCACCACGGCAGAGACGGACATGTCGCGCGCCGCGGGCTGCCGCGCCGGCGCGGCAAGACTGGCGTCGGGGGGATTCACGGATTGCCCGTCAGGCGGCGGTACTTGGCCATGAGGGCTTCCTGGCCTTCATGCCACTGGGGGTGCAGTTCGATGCATTCGACCGGACATACCACCTTGCACTGGGGTTCGTCGTGATGGCCCACGCATTCGGTGCAGCGGTCGGGGTCGATGACGTAGTAGTCGGGCCCCATCGAGATGGCCTCGTTGGGGCATTGCGGCTCACAGACGTCGCAATTGATGCATTCTTCGGTGATCTTCAGAGCCATGGCGGAAAGCGGGACGGCGATTGGGCACCATTGTAGCGCCGCCGTCCGGGTATCAGCTGGAGGCCGGCCAGGACTGCTCGCGGTGTTCCTTGGCCTTGGCCTGCAGCCAGCGTTCTACCGAGGGGAACACGAACTTGCTGACATCGCCGCCCAGCTGGGCGATTTCGCGCACGATGGTGCCCGAAATGAATTGGTATTGGTCCGAAGGGGTCATGAACATGGTTTCCACTTCGGGCAGCAGGTGGCGGTTCATGCCGGCCATCTGGAACTCGTATTCGAAGTCGGACACGGCGCGCAGGCCCCGCACGATGACACGCCCATTCTGCTCGCGCACGAAATCCTTCAGCAGGCCGGCGAAGCTTTTGACTTCGACGTTGGGGTAGTGGCCCAGTACCTCGCGGGCGATATCGACGCGTTCTTCGATGCTGAAGAAGGGCTTCTTGTTGCGGCTATGCGCAATGCCCACCACCACTTTGTCGAACAAGGCGGCGGCGCGGCGCACCAGATCTTCATGGCCGCGGGTTAGCGGGTCGAACGTACCGGGATAGACGGCGGTAATCATGCGGGCTCCGTTTCTTTGTAACTGGCGTAACCTTCCTCCGAATTACGGATTATTGACTTATTTCCGCATTGCAGCAAATTGGAGCAAACCGTAGTGCACGGCACCGGCGCGGTCCTGGCGCAGCAGCTCGAAGCCGGCGGGAGGTTCCAGGGGCGCTTCGGACTCAGCGTACACCAGGCCGTGCTCGTCCAGAATACCCGGCAATAGCGGCCACAGGCGGGCCAGCCAGCCTTGGCCAAAAGGCGGGTCGAGCAAAATCAGATCAAAACGCGAAGCGTCCATGCGCTGGACAACCTGCATGGCTTCGCCGGCATGAATGCGCACCGCCCGGGCGTCCAGCTTGTCGCGCAGGATGCGCAGCGCGGCGATGGCGGCGCGGTCGTGTTCCACCATCTGCACCTGGGTGGCGCCGCGCGATGCGGCCTCGAAGCCCAGCGCGCCGCTGCCGGCGAACAGGTCCAGCACGCGCTTGCCGGCGTATTCGCCCGCCCATAAGTGGCTTAGCCAGTTGAACAGGGTTTCGCGCACGCGGTCGGGCGTGGGGCGCAGGCCCGGCACGTCGGGCACGGCGATGGGGGTGCGCCGGTACTGGCCGGCGACGATGCGGATAGGCTTGCTGCCGGTGCTGGGTTTCTTCAAGAAAACGGACCTCCTGCCCGAATAGTAGCCGGGCGAGGGGGCGGGCGGCCCAGGCGCGGGTATCGGAATATACTTCCGTCCATGTTCCGTTTCTTCAAGAAAAAATCCCCCCCCGCCACGCCCGCGCAGCCCGACGCCGCGCCGCACGGGTTGGTCTGTACCCCGCGGCGTTGAAATTGTCCGCCTCCTTCAGCAGTCGTAGTTGCCATCGTTCCTGCTCCGACACTCAGCGTTCTGACCGGTGAGCCGAGCAGGGCCTTCCATCGAGTGTTCTAACGGCTACTCAGGCCCAGTACCT
>NZ_JAJMLX010000211.1 GCF_020991325.1 Bordetella petrii
AGGCCGCGGCCGGCCTGGGCGAGCGGGTTCGGTTCGCCCCTGCGGACGTCACCTGCGAACTAGATGTCAATGCGGCGTGCGACCTGGCCGAGTCGCTGGGCCCGCTGCGCGTGCTGGTGCACTGCGCGGGGCGCGGCGGCCCGGTGCGCCTGGTGGACAAGGAAGGCAACCCTGGTTCGCTGGACACGTACACCGATATCGTGCGCGTCAATCTCATCGGCACCTTCAACACGCTGCGGCTCGTGGCGGCCCGCATGGCGCGCAATACCCCCACGCCGGAAGGCGAGCGCGGCGCTTGCGTGTTGACGGCTTCGGTGGCGGCCTACGAAGGACAGATCGGCCAGATAGGCTATGCCTCTTCCAAGGCGGGCGTGGCCGGCATGACCATCGTTGCCGCGCGCGACCTGGCCAGCAAGGGCATCCGGGTATGCACCATCGCGCCCGGTATCTTCGACACCCCCATGCTGGCGCGCGTCCCGGCCGAGGCGCGCAAGACGCTGGGGGCTTCCGTGCCGTATCCCGCGCGGCTGGGCGATCCGGACGAATACGCGCAACTGGCCATGCATATTCTTGGCAATGCCATGCTGAATGGCGAAACCATCCGGCTGGATGGCGCGTTGCGCATGGCGCCGCGCTGACCCGGCCATTCCAACAGGAGACGCACATGACGACCCCGAACGCCGATGCCCCCGAAGTCCTGGTGGCCGTGGAAGCGGGCATCCAGGTCATTACCATCAACCGCCCGCAAGCGCGCAACGCGGCCACGCTGACCGTAGCGCGCGGCATTGCCGCGGCGCTGGACGACCTGGACAGCCGCGACGACCTGCACATAGGCATACTGACCGGCGCCGGGGGCACTTTTTGCTCGGGCATGGACCTGAAAGGTTTTTTGCGCGGCGAACGGCCCACCGTCGAGGGCCGGGGGTTCGGCGGCCTGACCATGAAGCCGCCGCGCAAGCCCTTGATTGCCGCGGTCGAAGGCTACGCGCTGGCCGGCGGGTTTGAACTGGTGCTGGCCTGCGACCTGGTGGTGGCGGCCGACAACGCCCAGTTCGGCATACCCGAAGTCAAGCGCGGCCTGGCCGCCACGGCCGGCGGCCTGGTGCGACTGCCGCGCCAGCTGCCGTACCGTATCGCGCTGGAACTGGCGCTTACCGGCGATATGTTCCCCGCGCGGCGGGCCTACGAATACGGCCTGATCAACCGCCTGGTGCCCGCGGGCCAGGCGCTGGACCAGGCGCGCCAGCTTGCGCACAGCATCTCGGCCAATGGTCCCTTGTCGGTGGCCGCCAGTAAGCGGGTGATCATGGAATCCCCGGATTGGCCGGCGGACGAGTTGTGGGCCCGCCAGGCGGCCCTGACCGACCACGTCTTCACGTCGGCCGACGCCCGGGAAGGCTCGGCGGCCTTCGCCGAAAAACGCAAGCCCGTATGGCAAGGGAAGTAGCGCCATGGCCGCCGACAGCAGATTCGACGGACCGGGCCCCGACCAGCAATACGCCAGCGCCCTGAACCAGGGCCGGCTGTGCCTGCAGCATTGCGAGGCCTGCCAGGCCTTGCGGTTTCCGCCGGCATTGGTGTGCCGCGCTTGCGGCAGCCCGCGGCTGGCCTGGCGCGAATCGCCGGGGCGGGGCACCATCTATGCCACGACCACGGTGCGTGACAGGGCCGGCGCGTACAACGTGTGCCTGGTCGAGCTCGAGGGCGGAGCGCGCATGATGAGCCGCGTAGAAGGTATCGAGCCGGATACCGTGCGCATCGGCCAGGCGGTGCGGGCGCGCATCGTGCCGGGCGATGAACCTTACGTGCTGTTCGAACCCGCGGAGGTCCAGGCATGAGCCATGCACTGCGGGGCCGCGCGGCCATTGTCGGCATAGGCAATACGCGGCGCTGGCATGCGCCTGGGCGCAGCGCCTTCGATCAATTGCAGGAAGCCGCGGTGCTGGCGCTGGAAGACTGCGGCCTGGGCATGAACCAGGTCGACGGCCTGTTCTGCGCCATGTCCACGTCCGGCCTGCCCGTGCTGAATGTGGCCGAACGCCTGGGCATACGGCCGCGCCATGCCGACGGCACCATGGTGGGCGGCGCTTCGTTCCTGTTCCACTTGCAGTCGGCCATGGCCGCGCTGGAAGCCGGCCTGTGCAATGTGGCGCTGATTTGCTATGGGTCTAACCAGCTGACCGCGGGCGGCAAACTGGCATCCATGCCCGATCCGCAGGTCTACGAAGCGCCGTTCCGGCCGCGCTATCCGATGTCCAGCTATGCCCTGGCTGCGTCGCGGCACATGCACCAGTACGGCACGACGCGCGAGCAATTGGCCGATGTCGCCGTCAGCGCGCGCCAATGGGCCATGTTGAATCCAGACGCCTATATGCGCGACCCGCTAAGCCGCGACCAGGTGCTGGCCTCGCGCATGATCAGCGACCCGCTGACCAAGGCCGACAGCTGCCTGGTGACCGATGGCGGCGCCGCGTTGGTGGTGACGCGCGCCGACCGCGCCCGGGATCTTCCCCGAGTGCCGGCCTACGTGCTGGGCATAGGCACGGCAGTGGGGCACCGGCAGATTTCCGCCATGCCGGATCTCTGCACTACCTGCGCGGTGGAGTCCGGCCGGCGTGCGTACGACATGGCGGGGCTGCAGGCCGGCGATGTCGATCACGTCATGCTGTACGACGCGTTCACCATCAACACGCTGCTGTTCCTGGAAGACCTGGGGTTCTGCGCCAAGGGCGAAGCCGGCGGGCTGGTGGCCAGCGGCGCCATCGCGCCCGGGGGCAGTCTGCCCGTCAATACGAATGGCGGCGGGCTATCGTGCAACCACCCAGGCATGTACGGCTTGTTCACCGTAGTGGAATCGGTGGCGCAGCTGCGCGGCGATGCCGGGCAGCGCCAGGTGGAACACGTGGATGTCTCGCTGGCCCATGCCAACGGCGGCGTCCTGTCCAGCCAGGCCACCGTCATCCTGGGCTCGGCCGCCACGTTGTAGAACACCCATGCCTATCGACCCCGACCAACTGCTGGCGGCCCGCATTCCCAGCACGGATCAGCAATACCATTGGCGCGACTGCGTGCTGTACGCGCTGGGCATAGGCGTCGGGCTGGACCCCATGGATGAGTCCGACCTGGCCTTCGTGGATGAAACACGGCTGAAGGTCGAGCCCACGATGGTGAATGTGCTGGGCGACCCCGGCTTCTGGATGCGCGATATGCCGCTGGGCCTGGATTGGGTACGCACGGTGCATGGCGAACAGGCGCTGCGTATCCACCGGCCGCTGGCGGGCGCCGCGTCGGTGCGGGGCGTGACGCGCATCGTGGGCCTGGCCGACAAGGGCGCCGGGCGCGGCGCGTTGATCTACGTGGAACGCGATATCCAGGACCTGGCCGACGGGGCGTTGCTGGCCACGGTCTATCAAACCGTATTCTGCCGGGGCGATGGCGGATTCGGCGGCACCGACATTCCCCGGCCCGCGCCGCCACCGGTGCCGGACAGGCAGGCCGATCAAAGCGTCCTGCTGGACACGTCGCCGCAATCTGCCCTGATCTACCGGCTGTCGGGCGATTTGAACCCCTTGCATGCCGATCCGGCCGTGGCGCGCCAGGCCGGCTATGCCCGCCCGGTCCTGCACGGGCTGGCCAGCTTCGGCGCGGTGGGCCATGCCTTGCTGAAGGCATGCTGCGGTGGAGAACCCGCCCCGGTGCGGAGCATGGGCGGGCGGTTCTCGGCGCCGGTGTTCCCGGGAGAAACGCTGGGCCTGGACATCTGGCGCACCGGGCCGGGCAGGTATGCATTCCGCGCCAGCGTGCCGTCGCGCCAGGCCGTGGTCATCGACCACGGCCATTTTGAAGTCGAGGCCTGAGCGCGGCGCATTTTCACGGAGTCATCGATGAGCACAGCGGCGGTGGGCAAGGTTCTGGTGGTGGGGGCATTGGGCGTGGTGGGGCGGGCCGCGATGGAGCATTTCGCCGGCCTGGACCGGGTAGGGGTGTCGCGCCGCGCGCCCGATTTCGCGCCGCAGGCTACCTGGCTGTCGGTGGACCTGCGCGATGCGGCCGCCACGCGGCAGGCGCTGGCCGCGCACTGCGATACCACGCATGTGGTCTACGCCGCCCTGAATGAACAGGCAGACCTGCTCAAGGGATGGCGCGACGGCGCAAACGTCGACCTGAACACGCAGATGCTGCGCCATACCCTGGACGGCCTGGCGGGCGCGCCCTTGCGGCATGTAACCCTGCTGCAAGGCACCAAGGCCTACGGCGTGCACACTGGCAGGCCCATGCGGGTGCCGGCGCGGGAAGACGATGCGGTGCGCGACCACGCCAATTTCTATTTCAACCAACAAGACCTGGTGGCCGAACGCGCCGCGCGCGCGGGGTTCAACTGGACGGTCTTCAGGCCGCAGATCGTGCTGGGCGTGGCCCTGGGCAGCGCCATGAATCCCATCGCCAGCCTGGGCGTGTACGCGGCACTGCTGCGCGAAGCCGGCCTGCCGCTGGCCTACCCGGGGCATCCGCAACTGCTTGCCGAATGCACCGACGCGCGCCTGATCGCACGGGCTATCGAATGGGCATGGCAGGAACCCCGTGCCCATGGGCAGGCATTCAATATCGCGAATGGCGATGTCGTGGTGTGGGCGCATGTGTTCGAAACACTGGCCCGCTTTTTCGGCATGCCGCTGGGCGAGCCGGTGGCGCACCGCATGCGCGACATCATGCCCGCGCAAGCCGACGCATGGCGAAGCCTGGCCGCGCGTCATCACCTGCGCGCGGCCGATATGAATGCCCTGGTCGGCTTGTCGTGGCAATATGCCGATGCAACCTGGGCCGCGCGCCACCCGCTGCCGGTGCCGCCGCTGGTATCCACCATCAAGCTGCGCCAGGCAGGCTTCGCCGATTGCATCGATTCCGAGCAGTGCATCGTCGAGTATCTGCGGCGCATGCAGCAACTGGGGTACTTGCCGACCGGGTAGGGCGCGGGCCGGCCGCCGGCATCACTGCACCGGCTTGATGCCCAGTTGCTTGATCAGTTCGCCCCAGCGCTGGCTTTCCCGCAGCGTGACCTCTTTCAGTTCGGCGGGCGTGCTGGGCCGGGGCTGATTGCCGGTTTTCTGCATGGCATCCGCGAAGCGCTGCGAGGCCGTCACCTCGCGCAAGGCCGCGTTCAGTTTCTGGATAATGGGTTCGGGCGTGCCCGCCGGCGCGAAGACGCCGTACCAGGTCTCGCCCACGATGGACGGATAGCCCAGTTCGCGGAACGTGGGCACGTCGGGCAGCAGCGGCTGGCGCTCGGCGCTGAGCACGGCCAGGGCCCGGTATTTGTCCGCCTGGAGATTCGGCAGGGCGCTGGTCAGGGCTTCGACGTTGGAATCCACCACCCCGCCTATCATGTCCATGGTGGCTGGGGCGGCGCCTTTGTAGTGCACCTGGGTTACTTGCACCTCCAGGCCCGAGGCGACCACCTCGCCCAGCAAGTGCACCATGCTGCCGGGTCCGTTGGTGGCATTGTTGATTTTCCTGGGATGGGCCTTGGCATAGGCCACGTATTCATCCAGCGTGCGCGCCGGCAGGTCTTTCTTCACGACAAAGGCGAACGGCACGGTGGCAATGGTCGCCACCGGCTCGAAGTCGTCCAGGGTATACGGCATCTGGGTCATCAGGTGCGGCGTGGTGGTGAATGTGCTGCCCGACGACAGCAGCAGGGTATAGCCGTCTTTCGGCGCGCGTGCCACATAGGTGGCGCCGATCAGGGTGGCCGCCCCGGCCCGGTTGTTCACCACGAACGAACCGTCCAGCACTTCGCTCAATTGCTGGGCCAGCTGGCGGCCCACCACATCGCTGGTGCCGCCCGGCGGAAACGGAACGACCAAGGTAACCGGCTTGTCCGGATACGCCGCGGCATCGCCATTGGCGCTGGGGGCCGCCAGCGAATGAACAGGGGGCAGGGCAAGCAGGGCGGACAACATCAAACCCTTCACAACGTGGTGCATGGTGAGTCTCCTAGATGGGGGAGCGGGCGTGTGAGTTTTCGCGGGCACTGCCAGATGTCTGGCACTCATGGCGGTACCTTAAGGTGAACGAGAGCACTTTGCGGAGTATGGCCGGGTGTCCGGCTCCGCAGGTGCCGGACACCGTTATGTGCCGCGATAGTCTCGGTTGGACGGTGTCCGGCACTCTGACGGGAGCCAGGCACCTGGTAGTGCCCGCGAGAACTCGCCGCGGCAGCTCAAGGTAGTGCCATAAGCGTCAGATGCCGCGGGGCGGCGCTTAAACAGTGGCGATCGGCGTCACGGGCGAGCCAACCGCGCCAGGCAGGCGCAGCGGCGGCGCGGTCAGCAGGAAACTGGAACGCCGGTGCGCGCGCAGCCATTGCGCCAGTTCGGCGAAGTACCAGAGTTCGCCCAGGTTCAGGCCCAGCTTGAAAATGCAATGCGCATGCAGGGGCAGCGCGGGGTAGTGGTCGCCGTCGCCGGGGCCGGCCGGGTAGGCTTCAACCGCGAAATTGTCGGCGCAGATGGCCACGATGCCCGAATCCGTGATCCACTGCAGCAGCTTCGCATCGCGCCCGTCCAGCACCGCGCACGACCTGGCCAGCACCTCGCCATCGGGGTGCTTGTTCATTTCCAGGATCAGGTCGGCGAAGCCGGTGTACAAGCAAAGGAAGTCGCCCGGCTCTACCGAGGCCTGCTGCGCATCCAGCGCCGCCATCAGCCCGTCGTAGCCGACCACGGCGCGCTCGCGCCCATGCAGGCGTTCCAGGTCTACCAGCACGCCGCGCCCCTGCACGCCGGCCGTGGCCAGGTTTTCGATGCCGATGGCCCGGGCGCCCAGGTTGCTGTCGGCATCATCCGGCCCCACCACATCCACGCCGCCGCGGTAGCCGTTGTAATACACCTTTTCCGGCACCCCGTCGCCATCGGCGTCGAACATCTGGCCGACGTGTCCCAGGCCGTCCCACTGCGTGGAGTACTGCGTGAACATCATCACGGCGTCGTCGGAAATCACGTCGCTGAAACAGTCGCACACGCTGGACAGGCGGTAGTTGTAGTTGTGGCCTTCGCCGCGCTTGTCGTAAAAAAAACTGGGGGCCTTGCGATGCTGGAAAAGCGTATTGCCGCCGGGATAGTCCAGCGGCAGGCTCAGGCAGAACGTCGTGCCTTCTTCCACTTCGCGGATGGCGCGCAGCCTGGTCTGCGCATTCAGCAAGTTCAGGCGCCCGATCTGGTCGTCGGGGCCGAAATCGCCCCAATTCGATCCGTCTGGACGTTGCTTCCAACGGGGAGCATCCATGTCGATGGCTTCCTAATGTGGTGGGACAGGAAGCATGCGCGGCCATCGTCAGGCGTCTCCTCCGACCCGAACCGGCATGTTGAATCAAACATACCATAAGGTATGTTGAATCGCCAATGAAGATACAGAATCAATTTCAATGCAGGAATAAATACTTTATATAAGTATGTTTTTATGCGCATCGGATGTTCTTGGTAAAGATACTAATTGGTATTTTTATGGGTCGAACGGCAAAGCCTCCAGAGCAGCATTCCCGGCGCACCGGTTGTCCCGCCCACGGACACTACAATCGTTCACGGAGCCCATATCCGTATTCCGCGTTGCAACTACGTTCCGTCGGGCCGGCTTGCCGGCCTTGACGGGTCGATCGGATCGCACTGCATGGGGACGCCATGACGACACGTTCTGCGCCGCAGAATCGCCTTGCATCGCTATTCAATGTCCGCCGCGATGAAGTCGTGCCGGTGCTGCTAGCGGGGCTGTTCTTCTTTTGCGTCCTGACGGCCCTGATGGTGCTGCGTCCCGCACGCGATGCGCTGGGTATGCAGCGCGGCATAGAGGCAGTGCGCTGGCTGTTCGTCGGTACCGCTGTCGTCACATTGTTGGCCAACCCGTTGTTCGGATGGCTGGTCAGCCGGTTTCGCCGGCTTCAATTCATCGCGGCCACGTACGTCTTCTTTGCGTCGAGTCTGGTGGCATTCCACTTGTTGCTGGTGCTGGCGCCGGATGCGGTCGGCATGACCAGCGGGCAGGTGTTCTACGTGTGGTTCAGCGTTTTCAACTTGTTTGCCACCATGCTGTTCTGGGCCTTGATGGTCGACCGCTTTTCACTGGAGCAAAGCAAGCGTTTCTTTGCGCTGATTTCCGTGGGCGGCACGCTCGGCGCTGTCTTCGGGCCGTGGCTGGCTTCGCTGCTGGCCCGGCCGCTGGGCACGCCCGCGCTGCTGCTGGTCTCGGCCGCGTTCCTGTTGCTGGCGCTGGGCGCCGC
>NZ_JAJMLX010000212.1 GCF_020991325.1 Bordetella petrii
ACCCTGGTCGTGCCCTTTCCGCCAGGCGGGCCCACCGACACCAGCGCACGCCTGTTCAGCAAGGCCATGGCCCAGGCCCTGGGCCAGCCGCTCATCGTCGAGAACCGCGCCGGGGCCGGCGGCAGCGTCGGCACCGCGGCGGTCACGCGCGAGAAGCCCGACGGCTACACGTTGCTGTGGGGCGGCACCAGCAGCATCGTGGTGGCGCCGGCCCTGTACAACAACCTGCAGTATGACCCGGTGGAATCCTTCACCCCCATCGGCATGGCGGTGCGCGGGCCGCTGATATTGGTCAGCCGCGAGGAACTGCCGCCCAAGAACCTGGGCGAACTGCAGGCCTATGCCGAGAACCACGACCTGACCGTGGCGTCGGCCGGCACTGGCTCCATCGGCCACCTGACCGCCGAGCTGTTCAAGAGCGAGTCGGGCATGCCGATGCTGCACGTGCCCTACCGCGGCGGTGCGCCCGCCCTTACCGATGTCATGAGCGGCCAGGTCGACCTGCTGTTCGACACCGTCACCCTGCTGACCCCGCAGATCCGCGCGGGCAAACTGCGCGCCTACGCCGTAACCGGCAGCCAGCGCTATGGCGGCCTGCCGGACGTGCCCACCGTGTCGGAAGTGCTGGGCAAGCCCTTCGAGGCCTATTCGTGGTTCGGCCTGCTGGCGCCTGCCGGCACGCCGGCCCCGGCGGTGCAGGCGCTTACCGATGCCCTGGCCGCCGCCGCCAGGGATCCCGGCGTGATCGAGCAGTTGCAGGCGCAAGGCCTGGAACCTGTGGGCGGCACGCCCCAAGCCTACGCCCAGGCCATACGCAACGACCTGGACAAATGGACGGACGTGGTTCGCAGCGCCGGCGTCAAGCCCCAGTAACGGCCTCCGGCCCCATCATCAAGAAGGACACTCTACGATGCCCAACGTTTCTTCCCCTCAGGTCCTGATCGCCGGCGCCGGCCTGGGCGGCCTGACTGCCGCCCTGGCCCTGCAAGCGCGCGGCTACCGCGTGCGCGTGCTGGAACAGGCGGCGCAATTGCGGGAACTGGGCGCGGGTATCCAGCTCAGCGCCAATGCCAACCGCGCGCTTTTTCGGCTGGGCCTGGGCCAGGCGCTGGAGCGCGTCGCCAGCCCGGCCGCGGGCAAGCGGATCCGCCTGTGGAACAGCGGCCAGACCTGGCCGCTGTTCGACCTGGGCGCGCAGTCGGTCGAGCGCTATGGCTACCCGTACCTGACCATTTACCGAGCCGACCTGCACCGCGTGCTGGTCGACGCGGTGCAGGCACGCGACCCGGACGCCATCGAGCTGAACGCGCGCGTAGAGGCGGTATCGCAGGATGCCACGGGCGTCACGGCCACGCTGGCCGACGGCAGCACACGCCACGCAGAAATACTGGTGGGCGCAGACGGCGTGCATTCGCGCGTGCGCGCCGAACTGCACGGCCAGGACCAACCCAGTTTCTCGGGCGCGCTGGCATGGCGCGGCGTTATCCCCGCCGACCGCCTGCCTGCGCATTTGCGCGAGCCGTATGCCGTGAACTGGGTAGGGCCCGGCTCCCACGTTATCCATTACCCCTTGCGCCACGGCGAACTGGTGAACTTCGTGGGCATTCTGGAACGCGACGACTGGCAGGTGGAATCCTGGACGCAGCAAGGCTCCATCGAGGAATGCGCCAGCGATTTCGCCGGCTGGCACGACGACGTGCAAACCTTGATCCACGCGCTGGATATGCCCTTCAAGTGGGCGCTGATGCTGCGCGAGCCCTTGTCGCAATGGACGCGCGGGCGCATTACCCTGCTGGGCGATGCCTGCCATCCCACCCTGCCCATGCTGGCCTCGGGCGCGGCCATGGCCATCGAAGACGGCTACATCCTGGCGCGCTGCCTGCACGAACTTTCCGGCGACCCGGGCCAGGCGCTACTGCGCTACCAGGGCCTGCGCACCGAACGCACCGCCCGCGTGGTACGCGGCTCGGCCGAGAACGCCAGGCGCTTTCATAATCCGGAGCTGGCGCACGCCGCCGGCGCGGCGGCGTATGTCGAAAAGGAATGGAGCGAGGCCCGGGTGCGCGAACGCTATGAGTGGCTGTTCACCTACGATGTCGATGCCCAGCCGGTCGTGGCATAGCGGACGCGCACCGGCAGGAACCGGCCGCCCTACTGCCTCAGGTTCAGCTTGGGAACCAGTTCCTTGAACGCCGCGTCCTGCCGCGCGATGTCCGCCGCGAACTCCGGCGTATCCGCCCAGGCCAGGGTCAAGTTCTGCTTCACGACGGTCGTCTGGAAAACCTCGGATGCATATACTTTCCTGGCGGCCTCGCGCCATTTGTCCAGCGCTTCCTTGGGCGCTCCCTTGGGCATGCCGATTCCGCGCCACACGCTGAACTGCAGATCGTGGCCGCGTTCCTTGAAGGTGGGAACCTCGGGCAGGGTGTCGATGCGCGCGGCCGACATCACCGCCAAAGTGCGCAGCTTGCCGCTTTCGACGTGCTGCTTCAACTCGGCGTACGCCACGGTGGTCGCCTGTACGTCGCCCGCCAGCAAGCCCATGATGGCGGGCGCCGACCCCTGATACGGAACGTGCGTGAATGATGCCCCTACGCTCTCGCCCAGCGCCGCGGCGGCCATATGGGGAATCGTGCCGTTGCCGGCATTGCTGATGGTGACTTTTTCGGGGTGCGCCTTCGCATCGGCAATGAATTCCTCGATGGTTTTCCAGGGAGCGTCGGCACGCACGGTGATGGCGCTGGGGTCGTCGGTGAAACGGGCGATCGGCTGGAAATCGCCGATCGTGGTCTTGCCGATGCCCATCAGCGGCACGACCAGCATCTCCGGGTTCATCAGCAGGACTTTATAGCCGTCCGGCTGGCCGGCCGCCACGTACGACCAGCCGATGGAACCGCTGGCGCCGGGCTTGTTGATCACCATGATGGATTGCGGAAAGTATGCCTTGGCATTCTCGGCGATCGCGCGGGCCGTGTTGTCGCTGCCGCCGCCGGGCTGATAGGCCACCACCATCTCGATGGGCCGGGTCGGGTAGGCGTCGGCAAGGCAGGCGCCGGACAACACCGCCAAGGCGGCGCTCACCACTACTGTATTTACGATCTTCATGTCGGATTCCCCTTCGGTCAATATGCTGCATAGGCATTCATGACAGGGCCGCGGCCATGCCTCGGCCCTGTCGACGGATCAGGCTCCCAGCGCCTTGAGGTCGGCAAGGGTCTTCTTGGTAATGGCGATGGTCTGCTCGCGTTCCGGGCCTTCCAGGTTCAGGCGCGGCGGTTTCACCGTCTCGGCCGACCCCGTGATGATGTGTTCGGCCAGCTTGATGTGCTGCACCAGTTTCACCACGGTGTCCAGGTGGAACAGCGGCGTCAGTGCGGCGTACAGTTCGCGTGCCCGGACGAAGTCGCCCTTGACGGCCAGGTCCAGCAAGGCCACCGATTCCCTGGGCAGGGCGTTGGCCATGCCGGACACCCAGGCTTTCACGCCAAGCGCGGCGCTTTCCAGGATCAGGTCATCGACCCCGCACACGACATTCAGGCGGTCGCCGAAGCGCGAGATCAGGTCGGTGACGCGGGTCGTGTCGTACGACTCTTCCTTGAGGGCGACGATGGTAGGCTCGTCCATCAGTTCCGCCACCACGTCCGGGGTCAAGTCCACGCCGTAGCCACGCGGGTTGTTGTAAAGCAGAATCTCCAGCTTCGACGCCCGCGCCACGTCTTTGTAGAAGCGTATCGTTTCGCGGGCATCCGACTTGTAGGTCAGCCCTGGAAACACCATCAGGCCGTCCACCCCGATGTCCTCGGCTTGCCTGGCGTAGGCAACGGCTTTCTCGGTACTGGTTTCGCCCAGGCCAGACACGAGCGGCACGCGCCCCTTGAGGGTTTCTTTGGCGGTGCGCAGCACCGTCAGCTTCTCGTCGGCCGACAACTGCGCGTTCTCGCCCACCATTCCCATCATCACCACGCCGGCTACGCCGTTTTCAACCAGGCGCTCCAGGCCGGCGCGGATCGCATCCAGATCCAGAGTGAAATCGGGCTTGAGCTTGGTGGTCACGGCGGGAAACACGCCTTGCCATTGAATCGTCATGATCGTTTTCCTGTCAGGAAGGGTTCGGCAAACCGCCGCTGAGTGCAACGCCCGTCGCAACTCATATCGGCTACTTTATATTGGATCCAAAATAGAGTCTGATAAAAAATCCAGCCCAGGCTGGTATTCCCTACAACGCCGCATGAACAGGTGCTTTGGCAGTCGGATCTTGGATCCAATATAATTATTACAGCATCGACGACCTTTCCCGTCTCTACGGGCTTACCCTAGCGACACCGCTTACGACCACGTTGCGCCCATGACATCCCCTTCGCCCCTTCCCCGCACCGGCACTGATTCTCCCCGCAAGATCTTGCGGAAAACCACGACGGAGCTGGTGCTGGACGCGCTGCGCGACCGCATTCTTTCCGGCGATCTTTCCCCCGGCGCCCCCTTGCGGCAGGAACTGCTAGGCGAAGAACTGGGGGTCAGCCGGATTCCCGTTCGCGAAGCCTTGCGCCTGCTGAGCGCGGAGGGCTTTGTGGACACGATTCCGCACCGGGGCGCGTTTGTCTCGATGATCTCCCGCGCCGAAGTCGAGGAATTCTTCGATATCCGCCGCCGGCTGGAACCCTGGATTTTCCGCGAGGCGATTCCCCTGGCCAGCAAAGCTGAGCTGGATAGCGCGGAAAACATCGTGCGCCAGATGGATACGGCCGAACCCCAACGCTGGGGCAGCCTTAACTGGCAGTTGCATGAACACCTTTACCGGCCGGCGCAGCGGCCGGCGGCGCTGAACATCGTGCGCACCCTGCACGAAAAATCCGAACGCTACTTCCGTTTCCAGGTGGTGAACGCCCCGATCCGGCAACAGGCACACGAAGAGCATATGGCCCTGATCGACCTATGCCGCCAGCGCGCGGTCGACCAGGCCGAGGCCGCCCTGGAAGCGCATATCGAAAAAGCCGCCGAACAGATCCTGGCGATCGTCGACCGGCTGCTTACGAAGTAAACCGCGGAATCCGCGCGGGAAACCGCCACCGGCGAATCCTGGGACACATGGTTCGACGGAGATTCCGTGACCAGCGTTGTGTGTCAGCACGGTAACCGCCATGGAGCATGTGCATGGCGCGGAATTGGCGCGGGGCGATGACACGCGGCGGGCATGACGCAAAAAAGCCAGCATTTGCATGCTGGCTTTTTTGTGAATGGTGCCGGTACACCACCCAGGAATTCGACCAAATGAATGGTCGGGGCGAGAGGATTCGAACCTCCGACTCCTGCGTCCCGAACGCAGTACTCTACCAGGCTGAGCTACGCCCCGGTTTGCCCAGGCTTGGCAGCCTGGCTTTCACCGCTTTTCTCAACGATCACGATTGACCGCGAAAGCGCAAAATTCTAACAGGGATTTCTGATAAACGGAAATGGGGAACCCGGCCAGGGCCTGCCGGGCCGCTTCCGCTTCGGCCAGGGCGGCCTGGCGCGCGTGTTCCAGCGCGTCGGTGGCCTGGATGGCCTGGGCCACGGCGGCGAAGTCGGCGTCGCCCGTCTGGATGGCGTTGCGGATGAGTTCGCGCTGCGCGGGCGTGCCGGTTTCCATGACGCGGATCAGCGGCAGCGTGGGTTTGCCTTCGCGCAGGTCGTCGCCCACGTTCTTACCCAGCGCAAGGGCATCGCCGCTGTAGTCCAGCACATCGTCCACCAACTGGAAGGCGGTGCCGATGTGGCGGCCGTAGGCGGCGGCGGCTTCTTCCTGCTGGGGCGTGGCGCCCGCCAACACGGCGCCCACCTGGGCGGCGGCCTCGAACAGCTTGGCGGTTTTGTAGCGCACTACCTGCAGGTAGCGGTCTTGCGACACGTCGGGGTCGTGCACGTTCAGCAGTTGCAGCACTTCGCCTTCGGCGATGATGGTGGTGGCCTCGGACAGGATCTGCATGATGCGCATGGACCCGGCCTCGACCATCATTTCGAACGAGCGCGAATACAGGTAGTCGCCCACCAGCACGCTGGCGGCGTTGCCGAACATGGCGTTGGCGGTTTCGCGGCCGCGGCGCAGGTCGGATTCATCCACCACGTCGTCGTGCAGCAGCGTGGCGGTGTGGATGAATTCGACCACGGCGGCCAGCAAGCGGTGGTGGTCGCCCTGGTAGCCCAGCGCGCGCGACATCATCAGCACCATGGCGGGGCGCATGCGCTTGCCGCCGGCGCCGATGATGTAGTCGGCAATCGTCCGGATAAGTACAACTTCCGAATCCAGGCGTCCGCGGATAACCGCGTCGACGGCCTTCATGTCATCGGCAATAGGGGCGATCAGCTCAGGAAGATTCAAGACGTGTCCGGCAGATTACAAGGCGTGCCGACCCAAGGCGCGTCGGTATGCCGGCTCGGCCATGCCGCACCGGCCTTCCGGGGTCTGGCGAATTATACGGGGTCCGGGCTGCCGGTCCGGTGCCCCGCGCCCTGTCAAAGGCCCCGTTGGCGCAAGTTGGAGTACAGCGCGCGCACGCCGAAGGTCCAGGGGGGAATGGCGTCCGTCAGCCCCACCCGGTTGACCAGCGCGCCCAGGCGGGCTGACGCGATGCGCACCACGTCGCCCTGCCGGTGCGTGAAACCGCTGCCCTGCCCCGCCCGATCTTGCGTGGGCGAGAACATGGTGCCCAGGAACAGCATGAATCCGTCCGGATACTGGTGTTGCCCGCAGGCCTGGCCCACCAGGTCCAGCGGGTCGCGGCTGATCTCGCGCATGTGGCTGACACCGTCCAGGGTAAAGCCATCTTCGCCTTCGATATGCAGCGACACGTCGGCCTGGCGCACGTCGTCGATGGTGTAGTGCTCATCGAACAGGCGCACGAAGGGGCCGATGGCGCACGACCCGTTGTTGTCCTTGGCCTTGGTCAGCAACAGCGCGCTACGGCCCTCCACGTCGCGCAAATTGACGTCGTTGCCCAGCGTGGCGCCCACGGCCTGGCCGCGGCTGTCCACGGCCAGCACGATCTCGGGCTCGGGGTTGTTCCATTCCGACTCGGGCAGCAAGCCCACCCAGGCGCCCGTCCCCACGGACGCCATGGGCGGCGCCTTGGAAAACACTTCGGCATCGGGGCCGATGCCCACTTCCAGGTACTGCGACCATTGGCCGCGCGCCTGCAGCTCGGCCTTCAGGGCCATGGCCTGGGGCGAGCCCGGCCGCAATTGGGACAGATCGGAACCGATCAGGCGATGGATACGCGCCCGTACTTCCTCGGCCTTGCTGGCGTCGCCGCCTGCCTGTTCCTCGATCAGGCGTTCCAGCAGGCTGACGGCGAAGGTAACGCCGGCGGCCTTGACGGGCTGCAGGTCGCAGGGGGCCAGCAGCGTGGGCCCTTCGGCCGTGTTGCCCGCCATGGTGCGCGCCACCACAGCGGCCACCGGACCCAGGTCCGGACCACCGCCGTCGCGGGCAATGGCAAGGCGGTCGGGGTGGTCCAGCAGGTCGGCCACCGTGGGGGCCAGGGCGGTCAGATCGATGACCCGGCCCTGCCGCACCGCCACCACGCAGGGGCCATCGATGGGGGCCGGGCACCACACGCGGCCCACCAGCAGGGCGCGGTCCAGGTCTTCGGGCAGGTCATTCAGGGCAGTCATGCATGTCTCCGTGGCGCGGGACGCGACACCGTCCCGATTCAGCACGGCCTAGTCTAGGAAGACATCCAGGTCATGTCCAATATAATGATCTTCATTCCAATATATTGGACAACCATGCCCCACCCCGGCTATGAAGTCCCCGCCATCCGCCGCGCCCATGACATCCTGCGCGCGCTAGCCGGCCAGCGCGGCCCGCTGACGGCCGCCGACCTGGCGCGCGCCTGCGCCATGCCGCGCAGTTCCCTGTACCTGTTGCTGGACACGCTGGCGCAGCGCCGCTGGATCGACCGCGCGGGCGATGGCTATGTGATCGGGCTGGAACTCATGGCGCTGGGAACGGCCTACCTGCGGCACGATGGCCTGCAGGCCGCGTTCCGGGCAGCGGCCAGCGAATTCGTCGAACGGCACAACGAGGTCATGCAGCTGGCGGCGCTGGACGGTGCCGACGTGGTCTACCTGGCCCGCGAAGACGCGCACCGGCCCGTGCGCCTGGTGTCGGAACTGGGGTCGCGCCTGCCGGCCCATGTTTTGGTGGCCGGCGCTGCCAGGAGTGCTGCTGTTTCGACTTCGTTGAGGTAGCAGACTTGGGGTTTGCTGGTCTTGGCGGGTGGGATGGTGAGGATTC
>NZ_JAJMLX010000213.1 GCF_020991325.1 Bordetella petrii
CGTGCGCGCTGGCCCTGGCGCTGGTCGCGGCCGGCTGGCCGCTGGCCGCCGTTTCGTGGTCTAGCCCCAGCGGCACGCCTTTGCAGATACGGCTGGTACAGGGCAATGTAGAACAGTCGCAGAAATTCGACCCGGCCCTGATGGAACTGGGCCTGCGCCGGCACCTGGAGCTGGCCGCCCTGCCCGCGCCGCATGCCGACCTGATCATCCTGCCGGAAACTATCCTGCCGGTATTCCAGGACCAGGTCGACCCGCAGGTATGGCAGGCATGGCGCGCCGTTGCCGGGCGCAACCAAGCCACCATCGCCATGGGCGCGCCGCTGCGCACCACGGGCAGCGACGGCCAGCGCAGCTATACCAACAGCGTGATCGGCTTCGATGCCCACACGCCCATCGAGCAACTGCGCCAAGGCGCCACGGCCATGCGCTACGACAAGCGCCACCTGGTGCCTTGGGGCGAATATGTGCCGCCGGGTTTCCGCTGGTTCGTCGATATGCTCAGCATTCCACTGGGCGACTTCGACCGCGGCGGCCCGCGCCAGCCTCCCTTCGCGGTGCGCGGCCAGCACGTGGCATTCAACATCTGCTACGAAGACCTGTTCGGCGTGGAACTGCTGCCCGCGCTGCACCCCGGCCCCAACGGCGAACCGGGCGCCACCATCCTGGCCAACGTCAGCAACCTGGGGTGGTTCGGCAATACCTGGGCGCTGCGCCAGCATCTGCAAATCGGCCGCCTGCGCACGCTGGAAACCGCGCGCCCCATGGTTACCGCCACCAATACCGGCATTACCGCCGCCATCGACGCCAAGGGCCGCGTGGCCGCGCAACTGCCGGCGCATCAGGCCGGCATCCTGCCGGTGTCGGTGCAGGGCATGACGGGCCTGACCCCCTACGCACGCTTCGGCGATACGCCCCTGCTGGCGCTGGCCGGCCTGGGCCTGATCGCCGCCGCGGCACTGGGCCGGCGCAAGCCGCGCGCATAGCGGAAACGGAAATCGAGGCCGTCACCGAATTTTTTCGGCCTCGACTTGCACGCCTAAAAAAACTCGTGCATAATCTCGTTTCTTCGCCAACGGCACTAAACAAAACCGGCGACAACAGTGTGAAAAACACTGGAAATCGCAGGAAAGTTTTAGGAACACGGGGGTATAGCTCAGCTGGGAGAGCGCTTGCATGGCATGCAAGAGGTCAGCGGTTCGATCCCGCTTACCTCCACCAGTCAAAAGCGAAGTTGCAGTACAGTAGTTTGTCCAAGTCCCCTTCGTCTAGAGGCCTAGGACATCACCCTTTCACGGTGAGTACAGGGGTTCGAATCCCCTAGGGGACGCCAGCTTTTTTGGCTGGCAGCAGTAAAGGTAGTAAGCCGCTGCGGAGCGGTAGTTCAGTTGGTTAGAATACCGGCCTGTCACGCCGGGGGTCGCGGGTTCGAGTCCCGTCCGCTCCGCCACAAATTCAAGGGCCAGCGCATTTCGTGCGCTGGCCCTTTCCGTTTGCGGGTTCTCTGGCCGAGCCCCGCCATTACGCCGCGCCTCGGTAACAAACCGGGTATGTTCCGCAGCGGGAACTTGCTACGATGCCCTTCCCGCATTCGTACTTGCTCTCCCAGGCCAAGGGGCCATGGAACTCCGACATCTGCGTTATTTCGTCGAAGCGGCCCGCCGACGCAGCATCACCAAGGCGGCGGCCGCCCTGCATATTGTTCAGCCCGCCCTCACTGCGCAAATCAAGGCGCTGGAAGACGAGCTTGGCGCCCGCCTGCTCGATCGCTCGGCGCGTGGCGTGTCCCTTACGCAAAGCGGCGAACTGGCCTATCGCGATGCAGTGGCCATTCTGCGCGCTGTTGACGACATGAAGCGGCGCCATGCGGCCGCCACCCCACCTGCCCGCGTGGTACGGGTGGGCATTCCCAATGGCATGACTCGCACCTTTGCTGCGCAACTGATCGCTCGCGCCAAGCATGCGCACGGCTGCGACGTCGAACTGATCGAAGGCATGTCCGGGCATTTGCTGGAATGGCTGAAATCGGGCCGGCTGGACATCAGCGTTCTGTTCGCCGTGCAACCCCTCAGGCACCTGGACGTGCAACCGCTGGTCGTGGACAGAATCGACCTGGTGGGCGCGCCGGGTTTGCTGGATCCTTCGTGCCCGATCGAGTTTTCCCGCCTTCCGGAATATCCCCTCATTCTTCCCAACGCCAGGCACGGCCTCACCCGGCTGATCAAGGCCCAGGCCCGGCGCGCCAACACGGCGATCAGCTTGCATGCCACGCTGGATTCCATCGCAGAGATCAAGCACCTGGTGTCCCAGGGTATTGGATTCACGCTGCTGGCCCCTATGGTGTACGGGGCGGACTTCGACCAGGGCCTGCTGTCCGCCGCCCCGCTGTGCAACCCCGCATTCACTCGCGAACTGGTCACTGCCATGCGCCCCCCGCAGGACAGTCACGACGATATCGCGCAAGTGCGCATGCTGGTGCACGACATCTGCACGGACCAAGGCCTGAAAACCGCCGCCGCCTAGCACCTGCGCGCGGCTGATTTAGTATGGACGGGCCCTAGCCCGCCGTCACCCCGGCACGGCGCACGGTTTCCTGCCACAGCTCGGCCTCCGCGGCCAATCGTTGCTGGAATTGTGCGCGGTCCTGCGCCACCACCATCAGTCCCATGGACTGCAGGCGTGCCACATTATCGGGCTCGCGCGCGGCAGCCAGCAGCGCCTGTTCCAGCCGCGACACACGGATATCGGGCACATCGGCGCGCACCACCATGCCTATCCATCCCATTCCAGCCAGTTGGCTCAAGCCCAGCTCTGCCATACTGGGTACGTCGGGCAACAAGGGCGAACGCGCCTGCCCCAGCGTGGCCAGTGCGCGCACCCGGCCACTGCGTATCGAAGCGACTTGGGCGAACAAGTTGTCCATGGCGGCCGAGACACGGCCGCTGACCAGGTCGGGCATCAATGCGGCACTGCCTTTGTAAGGCACTGGCACCACCTGGAGCCTCAATTCCTGGCCGATCAGCAGGCTGACCAGATGCGGCACGGTACCTATGCCTGGCGAAGCAATGGTCACTGTGTCCGGCCTGGCCCTCGCCTGCTCGAACAATTCCTGCGTTGTGCGAAAAGGTGAATCGACAGGGACGACCAACACATTGGGATTCAGCGCGATCAGGCCCACGGCCCTCATGTCACGCAGAGGCTGAAAAGCCAGGTCGGGGTAAAGCGCGGGATTGACCACCAACGGCGGGACAGCCAGCAGCATCGTCCCACCATCCGCCGGCGCGTTCAGCACGGCTTGCGTGCCAATATTGGTGGCGCCGCCGGGGCGGTTCACCACGACCATCGGCTGGCCCAGTTGCCGCGCCATCGCTGCGGCGATCGCCCGAGCCACCGAGTCCGTGGCGCCACCGGGCGGATAAGGCACCACCCACTGCAGCGGACCCGCCGGCAGCACGTCCGCTCGGGCCAAACGCCCCATACAGGCCGCGCCTATCAAGGCGCCTTTAAGCAAAGTACGCCGTTTCATGATGCGCTCCGGATGCGAGGCTGCGTCGATTGGCTTGCGCGTGGCCGTTGCGGCGCCACGGGCTCCACGGGCGGGTAGCGCAACTTGCCCTTGACGACGGATGGGCTGGACAACGCCCCGCCGCGCACGTACTGCCGCGACGCGTCGGTAAAGGGCTGGTAATCCCAGGGGCGAAAATCACCCGACAAGAGGCTTTGCTGCACAATGCGGCGGCGTGCCTGGCTGTGCAGGATGCGTTCGTGCAGGGCCGCGGCATCCCAGTTCTGCCGCGCCAAGAATGCCAGGCGCTGTTCCGCTTCGGCACCTTCCGGCATGCCAGCCAGGTTCCGCAGTTCGTGCGGATCGCGCCGCAGATCGAACAATTGGGCCGGGTCGCCGTCGGCGGTTATCAGCTTCCAATCGCCCTCCCGCACCATCAGGGACGGCGCATGCGCGCCCTCGCCGTTCATTTCGCCGTACACCACGCCCGTGGCCGCGGAGCGCGCGGCGGGCCCCAGGCTTCCCGCCAACGACCGCCCCGCCAGATTCGACCGGTCGGCGTCGGACAGCGTAACGCCTGCCAGGTCCAGGATGGTAGGAAAGATGTCCACCAGCGACGCAAGCTCATGGCGCGCCGCAGGCTTGCGCCAACCGGGCGCGGATATCAGCAATGGAATCCGCACGGCGGGCTCGAAGTGCACCCACTTGTACCAGAGGCCCCGCTCGCCTAGCATGTCTCCATGGTCGGCGGTAAACACGATGACGGTGGAGTCGGACAATTGCATCGTCTCCAGCGCGTCCAGCAAGCGGCCGACCTGCGCGTCCACATAGCTCACCATGGCGTAATACGCATGGCGCGCAGCCCGCACGTGGGCATCGGTCACGTCGTACTCGTCCTGGCGGAACATGTACCACAGCCGCTGGCTGTGCCGGTCCAACTGGTCGAAAGGCATCGGCGGCACCGTCGGCATGTCGATCTCGTCTGCCCGGTACAGGTCAAGGAATTCCCGCGTCGAGACATACGGATTGTGCGGGTGAGTCAGCGACACCGCCAGGAAAAAGGGGCGCTCACGCTGCAAGCGGCCCAGGTCATAGATTTTCTGTATTCCCCGGTACACGACTTCATCGTCGTAATCGAGCTGCATGCTGCGCTCGCATTCGCCCGCCTCGATCACGCTGCGCATGTTCATGCCGGTAGGCGCGATCGGAATGTCCTGCCGCCAGTCGGGCGTCCAACCGAAATCCGACGGATAGATATCGGTCGTCAACCGCTCTTGAAAACCATGCTGCTGGTCGGGTCCGACGAAATGCATCTTGCCCGACAACGTTGTGGAATAGCCGGCCAAAGTAAGGTGATGCAAGAAGGTGGGCACTTCAGCGGAAAATTCCGACGCATTGTCATAAACGCCAACCGAGCTCGGCAAACGACCAGTCAGCATGGCCACTCTCGATGGCGCGCACAGGGGAAAGTTGCAGTAGGTATTAGAAAAACGCGTGGCACGCTGTGCCAGGCGGTCGAGATTGGGTGTACGGCATACCCAATTGCCGTACATGCGCAACGCGAAAGCCGTCAACTGATCAGCCATCAGGAAAAGGAAATTGGGAGGGGTATTGGTCTGCGGCATGGAGGTCTCAGCTTTGCGGGGCCCGCTGCATGGCCTGCAGCAGCGTCGCCCATTGATTGCGTTCGCGGGTGATTCTTTCCTGCACTTGAGCGGCATCCGCATAGAACGGATCGATGCCTACGGCCTGCAAGCGGGAAACTACGCCGGCGTCATCCAGCACAGACTGCAAGTCCGCCGCCAACCGGCGGCGCGCGTCCTCTGGCACGCCTTGCGGCACCATCAGCGCCAGCCATGACGCGCCGGTAAAGCCGGGCAGGCCTTGTTCCGACAGAGGAAGAACCTCCGGCAGCAATATTTGCGGGCGGATGGACGTCAACCCCAGCGCGCGTAGAGCGCCGGACCGTATATGCGGCAATACGCCGGGGATCAGGGCAACAATGCAATCGATATTGCCCGCCAGCAGGTCTTGCACCGCCGGACTCAAGCCCTTGTAGGGCACCGGGGTCAGGTTGACGCCATAATCTCGCTTGAGCCACTCGGCGTACAGATGGCCGGCGGTGGCGCTTCCACCAGAACCCGCGGTCATGCCTTGGCGCGTTCCATAGTCCACGAAATCGGCCACCGATTTGATCGGAGACTTCGCATTCACCACCAGCACGCTGGACAGCTCACCCAGCATGCCTACGGGTAATAACGCGGGCGGCGGCGCGGCCTGGCCATAGAAGGACGGGTTCACCGTCAAGATCGAGTCCAGCGCCAGCAGGAGCGTATGGCCATCCGGCTGGCTGCGCGCCACCTCATCGGCCCCTATATTGCCTCCCGCGCCCCCCTTGTTGACGACGACGATGGACTGCGCCAGGCGCCGGGCCATGGGTTCGGCCACTGCACGCGCAGCGATGTCCACCGGCCCGCCGGGCGCAAAGGGCACCATCAAGGTCAATTGGCGCTGCGGAAAGGCGGTTTCGGCGCCAGCAAGCCGCGGCATGGCGGCACCGGCGGCCAATGCAGCCAGGGCGGCCATCAGGCGCCGCCTGTGCACGTCTTGCGGACGGGATGTCGGCAGCGCCCCACGGGGCGCGAGTTGTACGTTCACCCTGGTCTCCTCCGTTGTTATGCGCGCCTTAACGCCGGCGCGAAATCATCGTAAGAGGGAAGGAGAATGGGGCGGTAATAGAATGATGTGAGCTAAGTCATCAATAAGAATGATGCCTTGAGACGGATGGTTCCATACGGATGGCCCGCCAGCTCGCGCCACCGGCCTCACAGCAAGATCGCGGTTCCCCTCAGGCGCACTTGCGCCACCACCCTGTCGCCCTGCTGGCGCAACGATACGTGGTGGCGGTTGGGGTAGCGCAGCGCCAGCCGGCGGCAAAGGTTGCCCAGCCCGCCGCCGCCCGTGGCCAGGTCGCCCGGCGTATCCAGCGTGCCGGGGTTGTCCACCTCCATGATCAACTCATCTTGCTCGCAACGGGTGCTCAGGTTGATCTGGAACGGCGCCGTGCCGGCGCGCAGGCCATGCTTGATGGCGTTCTCGACCAGCCCTTGCAGCGTCATGTGAGGAATCCTGATGTCCAGCGCAGCCGGGTCGACCTGGCTGCGGTATTCGAACCGCGCATCGAAGCGCAGCGCCTGGATGCGCAGATAACTCTCGGCCGCCTCGATTTCCTCGTCCAGCCGGCACAGGCCCTGCCCGCTGCGATCCAGTGAATAGCGCAGGTATTCCGCCAGGCGGCGCGTCATGGTTTCGGCGATGGCGGGACGTTCGGCGATTTCGGCCACGATGGTGTTCAGTGCATTGAACAGGAAGTGGGGCTCGATCTGGCGTTGCAGATGCTCCAGTTCCAGCCGGAGGGCGCGGGTTTCCGCGCGCATTTTCGACATGCGCTCGCCGCGCGCGGCGAGTTCGGCCGCCACGCCGAAGTAAACCAGCGTCCAGATCGAGAAAATGCCCATGTAGTACAGAAAGCCCAGGCGGTACTGGTTGCCTGGCATGAGGCGTATGGTGCCCAGCGAGAAGTACTGATGAATGCCGTATGCGATGAGCGCCAGCAAGGCCGCCGCCGCCACGCACAGCAGTACGGCCCAGGCCAGCACCACAATGGGCGCGTCGCCCTTGCCCGCCCGCCGGCCATGCGCCAGCGCCGCGGCGCTGGTGAATGCGAAGGCCAGCGGTTCCAGCACCAGGGTCAGCCAGAATCCCGCCGACACATTGCCGAATACTGCCGACCGGATGCAGAAACCAACCAGCGCCAACAGCACCCAGCCCGCGATCTGCGCGCGCCAGAATGCCTTGGCCGACTCACCCAAGGCAAGCCCTCGGCCGGCAGTGGAAAACACCATGACAATTCCCTGGAGTTGTGACGACAACTTACCCAACATGACGCAACATAGCCTATATTTGCGTCACAGACACCAGACCGCACGCTTGCCTATGCCGGCATAACAAGGAGGAAACGGATGCTGCGCGTGCTGATTATCGATGACGAAGCCCCGGCACGCCGCTACCTGAGACGCCTGCTGGAAAGCAATAGCGGGGTCCAGGTCGAAGGCGAGGCAGGCAGCCTGGAACAGGCCCGCAGCCTGATGCAGCACCACAACCCCGACGCGGTTTTCCTGGATATCGAACTGTCCAGCGGTACGGGCTTTGACCTGCTGGACGGCCTGAACGGAATGGAATCACTGCCCGCGGTGGTGTTCGTGACGGCGCACAACAACTACGCCACGCGGGCCTTCGACGTCGAGGCGGTGGACTACCTGCTCAAGCCCGTCAGCCCGGAACGGCTGCAACAGGCGCTGGGCCGGCTGCGCCCGCGCGCCAGCAACTACCTTTCCATCCGCGCACGCACGGGCACGCGGATGGTGAAGATCCAGGACCTGACCCTGGCGCAGGCGCAGGGCGACTATGTGCGGCTGTGCAGCGCCGCGCACGCCGACGAACTGATGCACATCACCATGAAGCGCCTGGCGCCGCAATTGCCCACGCCCCCTTTCTTTGCCGTGTCGCGGTCCCTTATCCTGAACCTGGACCACGTGTCCCACGTGGTGCACCGGCCCGGCGCGCAGACGGAAGTGGCATTCAACAACAGCGTCATGCCCATCTTGCTGGGCAGCACGGCGTCGGCCCGGCTGCGGCGCCAGATGGGCTGACAGACCCGCGGGCGCGACCCGCGCCGTTGCGGCGGC
>NZ_JAJMLX010000214.1 GCF_020991325.1 Bordetella petrii
TCATCCTGGATCTGGAAGATGCCTGCGCGGTGTCGGAGAAAGTGGCCAGCCGTCCGCGCGTAGTGCAGGCCATGCAGACCCGCCGGAGGCCTGCCGGCACAGCCGGTGCAACTGATCCTGCTGGGGGCCGACCGCCGCGCCACCCTGACCCTGCAACCGCGCGGCCGCCTGCTGGCCTGGCTGCCCGCGCCCAAGAAAAACTGGAATACCTGGTGGTCTCGCCCCGTCTGACAGTACGCCCCATCGCCGCCGAAGCCCGCCGCATCCTGGAGGCCGCGGGTATTCACCCCCTGTTGGCCCGGCTGTGGGCCGCGCGCGGCGTCACCCATCCCGACCAGACGCGCCTGGCCTGGGCATCCATGCTGCCCCCGGTGGGCCTGACCCACGTCGACCACGCGGCTGCCATCCTGGCCGACGCCATCGCCCAGGGCAAGCGCCTGCTGATCGTGGCCGACTACGACTGCGACGGCGCCACCGCCTGCGCCGTCGGCCTGCGCGCCTTGCGGGCCTTCGGCGCGAACGTCGATTTCCTGGTACCCAACCGGTTCGAGACCGGCTACGGCCTGTCGCCCGCCGTGGTGGAACTGGCCTGCGCCCATCGCGCCGGCAAACCCGACCTGATCATCACCGTGGACAACGGCATCGCCAGCGTCGACGGCGTGGCCGCTGCCAACGCGGCCGGCATAGGCGTGGTGGTTACCGATCACCATTTGCCCGGCGACACGCTTCCCGACGCACTGGCCATCGTCAACCCGAACCAGCCCGGCTGCGGTTTCCCGTCCAAGAACCTGGCCGGCGTGGGCGTGATCTTTTACCTCATGCTGGCGCTGCGCGCCGAATTACGCCGGCGCGGCACCTACGCGCCGGACGGCGGCCCGCGCCTGGATGCGCTGGCCGACCTGGTGGCGCTGGGCACCGTGGCCGATGTGGTGAAGCTGGACGGCAATAACCGCCTGCTGGTCACGCAGGGCCTGCAGCGCATGCGCACGGGCCGCATGCAGGCCGGCCTGCGCGCGCTGTTCGCCGTGGCCGCACGCGAACCCCGCAGCGCCTGCGGCTTCGACCTGGGCTTTGCAGTAGGCCCGCGCATCAATGCCGCGGGACGCCTGGCGGACATGAGCCTGGGCATCGCCTGCCTGACTACCGACGACGAAGCGCAGGCGCTGGAGATGGCCCGCCAGCTCGACCAGATCAATCGCGAGCGGCGCGGCATCGAGGCGGAAATGCGGGAACAGGCAATGGCGGCCATGGAAGCCGCGGGCTCGGCCGACGGCGCCACCGTGTGCGTATTCGACCCGGGCTGGCACCAAGGCGTAGTGGGCCTGGTGGCATCGCGCCTGAAAGAGAAATTCTGGCGCCCCACTCTGGCGTTCGCCCCGGCCGGCGACGACGAGATCCGCGGCTCGGGCCGCTCGATTCCCGATGTGCACCTGCGCGATGCGCTGGACCTGGTGTCCAAACGCCACCCGGGCCTGATCCGCAAGTTCGGCGGCCATGCCATGGCGGCTGGCCTGACACTGGGCCGCGACGACTTTCCCGCCTTCGGGCCGGCGTTCGATGCGGCGGTGCGCGAGCTCACCGGCCGCCATTCATTCGAACCGCTGCTGGAAACCGACGGATCGCTGGAATCGGGCTACGCCAACGCCGAAGTCGCCACGCTGCTGCAGCAGCAGGTATGGGGCGCCGGCTTCGCCGCACCGCTTTTCCTGGACGAATTCACCGTGCGCAATCAGCGGCTGGTGGGCGAAAAACACTTGAAGCTGTCCCTGGAGCGCGGCCACCAGCGCTTCGACGCGATCTGGTTCGGGCACGACCAGTCGCTGCCCGAACATGTCCAGGTGGCTTACCGCCTGGAACCCAACGTCTGGAATGGCATGGTGTCGGCCCAGCTGGTCGTCGAGCACGCGGAATAATCCACGCTAAAATGCTGGGTTTCGCACTAATAGCCATCAGGAAGCACCATGGAAGCCGAACGCCAGAACCAGCTCGCCGCCCGCCTTGCCGACTACGCAGAGCGCGAGCAGGCGCTACGGGGGTATCTTTGACTACGATCTGAAGGCCGAACGCCTGCAGGTCGTCAACGCCGAGCTCGAAGACCCGGCCGTCTGGAACGACCCCAAGCACGCCCAGGACCTGGGCCGTGAAAAAAAATCCCTGGAAGAAGTGGTCGAAACCCTCGGCGGGCTGCGCTCGGGCATTGCCGATTCCCAGGAACTGTACGAACTGGCCGCGGCCGACGACGACGACGCCACCCTGGAATCCATCGAGGGCGACGCCGATAATTTCCAGCAACAGCTCGAGGGGCTGGAATTCCGCCGCATGTTCTCGAACGCGGCCGACCCGCTCAACTGCTTCCTGGACATCCAGGCCGGCGCCGGCGGCACCGAGGCGCAAGACTGGGCGTCGATGCTGCTGCGCCAGTACCTGAAGTACGCCGAGCGCAAAGGCTTCAAGGCCGAAGTGCTGGAAGAATCCGAAGGCGAAGTGGCCGGGATCAAATCCGCCACCATCAAGCTCGAAGGCGAATATGCCTTCGGCTATCTGCGCACCGAAACCGGCGTGCACCGCCTGGTGCGCAAAAGCCCGTTCGACTCTTCCGGTGGCCGCCACACCTCGTTCGCCAGCGTGTTCGTCTACCCCGAGGTCGACGACTCATTCGAAATCGAGGTCAACCCGGCGGACTTGCGGGTGGACACCTACCGCGCCAGCGGCGCGGGCGGCCAGCACATCAACAAGACCGACTCGGCCGTGCGTCTCACGCACATACCCACCGGCATCGTGGTGCAGTGCCAGAACGACCGGTCCCAGCACCGCAACCGCGCCGAAGCCATGCAAATGCTGAAGTCCAAGCTCTACGAGCTGGAAATGCGCAACCGCATGGCCGAACAACAGAAGCTCGAAGATTCCAAGACCGACGTGGGCTGGGGCCATCAAATCCGTTCCTACGTGCTCGACCAAAGCCGCATCAAAGACCTGCGCACCAACGTGGAAATCTCCAATACCCAGAAGGTGCTCGACGGCGATCTGGACACCTTCATCCAGGCCAGCCTGAAGCAAGGCGTGTGATCCCGCGGGCGCCCCGGCGCCCTTACCCTGAAGAGGCAAGCGCATGACCGACACGATCGCAATCCTGACTGGCTCCTCGCGCGGCATAGGCGCCGCGCTGGCGCGCGGCCTGGCCAAGCCCGGCACGCGGCTGATCACCCTGGCCCGCCGGGCCGACCCCGCCCTGGCGCAACATGCCCAGGCCCAGGGTGCCGAACTCGAGCAGATCCAGGTCGACCTGTCCGACTTGCATGCCGCCGCGCAAGCCGCCGAGCGCATAGCGGCCGCCCTGCCCCGCGATGCGCGGCGCTATCTGCTCATCAATAACGCGGGCACGGTGCAGCCGGTGGCCGCCGCCGGCGAACTGGCCGACGGCCAGGCCATCGCCGCAGCATTCAATCTGAACGTATCAGCCGTCATGCTGCTGACCGCCCGCTTCATCGATGCGGTCCAGGGGTTGCAGGCCGACCGCCGGGTGCTGAATATTTCGTCCGGCGCCGGCCGCAATCCCAATGCCGGCTGGGGCGTGTACTGCGCCACCAAGGCCGCGCTCGACATGTACACCCGCGTGCTGAAGCAGGAACAAGGCCCCGACGGCGTGCGCGCCGTTGCCCTGGCGCCGGGCATAGTCGATACCGACATGCAGGAAACCATCCGCGCCAGCGATCCGGCCAGCTTTCCGGCGCTGGCCAAGTTCCAGGAATTCCACGCCACCGGCAAACTGGCGGCGCCCGCCGCGGTGGCCGAAAACATCCTGGCCTATCTCGACCGCGACGATTTCGGCAACACCGAAATCGACGACATCCGCAATTACCACTGATCCACCATGACCGACCACACGCCCACCCCGGCCGCCCAGGATGAAAACCGCTTGATTGCCGAACGGCGCGCCAAGCTGGCCAAACTGCGTGAAACCGGCATCGCGTATCCCAACGATTTCGTACCGGATGCGCACGCCGCCGACCTGCATCGCCAATATGGCGACCAAGACCAGGAAGCCCTGGCCGCCGCGGGCAAGCAAGTCAAGGTGGCCGGACGCATGATGCTCAAGCGGGTGATGGGCAAGGCCAGTTTCGCCACCCTGCAGGACGGCAGCGGCCGCATCCAGATCTACCTCGAACGCGGCACGCTCGGCGAAGAAGCCTACGCCGCGTTCAAGCAATGGGATATCGGCGACATCATCGCGATCGAAGGCTCGGTCTTCAAGACCAACAAGGGCGAATTGTCGGTGCACGCTGCCACGGCGCGCCTGCTGTCGAAGTCGCTGCGGCCCCTGCCCGACAAATTCCACGGCGTGGCCGATACCGAACTGCGCTATCGCCAGCGCTATGTCGACCTCATCATGACCGACGCCACGCGGCGCACCTTCGAAGCGCGCAGCAAAGCGGTCGGCAGCATCCGGCAAGTCATGCTGGATGCCGGCTTCCTGGAAGTCGAAACGCCCATGCTGCATCCCATTCCGGGCGGCGCGGCGGCCAAGCCCTTCGTCACGCACCACAATGCGCTGGACATGGAAATGTTCCTGCGCATCGCGCCCGAACTCTACCTGAAGCGCCTGGTCGTGGGCGGCTTCGACCGCGTATTCGAGATCAACCGCAACTTCCGCAACGAAGGCGTCAGCCCGCGGCACAACCCCGAATTCACCATGATGGAGTTCTACGCAGCCTATGCGAACTACCGCTGGCTGATGGACTTCACCGAGCACGTACTGCGGCAGGCCGCCATAGCCGCCACCGGTAGCGCCGTGCTCACCTACCAAGAGCGCGAACTGGACCTGTCCCGCCCCTTCGACCGCCTGACCATCTGCGAAGCCATCCTGAAATACACCACGGGATATACCCAGGACCAGCTCGACGATGCCGCCTTCTTGCGGGCCGAGCTGAAGAAGCTGGGCGCCGACGTCAACAGCCCCACGCTGGCGCGCGCGGGGCTGGGCGCGCTGCAACTGGCGCTGTTCGAAGAAACCGCCGAAGCGCAGCTCTGGAACCCCACCTACATCATCGACTACCCCATCGAAGTCTCGCCCCTGGCGCGCGCCTCGGACACTCGCCCCGGCATCACCGAACGCTTCGAACTGTTCATGACCGGCCGGGAAATCGCCAACGGCTTCTCGGAACTGAACGACCCCGAAGACCAGGCCGAACGTTTCCGCGCCCAGGTCGAGGCCAAGGACGCGGGCGATGAAGAAGCCATGTTCTTCGACGCCGACTACATACGCGCGCTGGAATACGGCATGCCGCCCACGGGGGGTTGCGGCATCGGCATCGACCGCCTGGTCATGCTGCTGACCGACAGTCCCAGCATCCGCGACGTCATCCTTTTTCCGCACCTGCGGCGCGAAGACTGACCGGGGCCGGCCGCCATGCTCGTCAAGCTGTTGATCATCGTGGCCTTCATCGTCCTGGCGCTGTACGTGGTGCTGCCCAAGCGCCCCGCGCGGCAGCCGGCGCCGCCGCGCGCCGGCCGGTTGATGCTGATGCTGCTGTCCAGCGCGGCCCTGCTGCTGTTCGTGCTGTCGCTGTTCTGCGCCCTGCTGTGGCTGGGCGGCATATCCGGCACGGTCACCGGCGGCGGCGACGTGCTGGGTGGCACGGGCCTGCTGCGCATCGCCGCTGTTCTGCTGGTATTGTCGATTATTTGCGCGATCGCCGCGCTGATGAAGCGGCCGCGCTGAATCCGCCGCCGCGCGGCAATCAACCGCCCCGGCGCTCCATGGCCTGCGCCCAGCGCCGGGCCACCGAAGGCGAAGTGGCACACACCGCCGATTCGGTCACGACCCGCACCGCGCGTTCCAGCAACTGGATGTCGGCCTCGTGCTGGCGCGCCACATGCGGATCTTCAAAGAAAATCACGCGCTGGCACTGGTGCTCCAGCACCAGTTCGGCGATTTGCGCATCGCCGCCCAGCGGCCCGCTCAGGTAGCGCTGCACCCACGGGCGATCCGTGGGCCAGCCCCGCGACCAGGCCAGTTCGTTCAGGCGCGCCCCCGTGGTGCCCGTGGCCACGCGCCGCGCAAATCCGGACAGCAGGTCGAAATGCTCGGCCGCGAATGCCACCATCTGGTCCTTGAGCGCGTCGTGGGAAATCAGCGCCAGTGTCTGGCTGCCGAACGCGAACAACCGCGCCGTCGACGGATCGGGCCGCAGGCCCGCATGCAGGCGCTCGACTTCCATCCATTCGATGGCGCCCGCCAGGGTGGAAATAAAAGGCCGGCCATGCGTGATGCACTGGCGTTTCAGAGCCAGGGCCTCGGGAAAAATCGAAGACGGGTCGACCGGATCGATCAGGTAGATTGCTCCGTCGAAAGGCGCATCGCCGTCTCGGCCTTCGGTCACTCGCGCCACCAGCTTCATCAGGCCGCCTTCGCGGCCGTAGGGGTAACGGATCAGGCCGGCATACCCCTGCAGCATGCCCTCTCGCACAATGGCATCGTGCGTGCGTCCCACCGTGTGCAACTGGACGCCCAGTTCGCGGATGGCCGGAGAGCTGGCCCGCAGCCAGGCGAACAGCGCGGCATCCGGGGTTTCGTGATGCAGGCGATTGGCGGCCAGGCCAAAACGCAAACCGGCAGGGGTGGCCATCGTTTATGCCGCCTCTTCGATCCAGGCCATCTGGATGGCTTCCAGGATTTTCTCGCCGCTGTGGGACGGGTCGTCATTGAAGCCGGGCAAGGCAAGCACCCACTCGCGCAATTGGGTAAACCGCACCGTATTCGGATCCACGTCGGGGTGGGTATCGGCCAGTGCGGCGGCGATTTCGTAAGTATCGACCCATTTCATCAGTGGTCCTCTTTGGCGTGGTTGATGGTGTACTTGGGAATTTCCACCGTCAGGTCGGCCTCGGCCACCAGCGCCTGGCACGAAAGCCGGGATGTGGAACTCAGGCCCCAGGCCTTGTCCAGCAGGTCTTCCTCATCGTCGGTGGCGTCCTCCAGAGACGAGAAGCCCTCCCGCACGATGACATGACAGGTGGTGCAGGCACACGACAGTTCGCAGGCATGCTCGATGTCGATATGGTTGTCGAGCAGCACGCGGCAGATGGACGTGCCCTTGGGCGCGTCTTCGATCACGGCGCCCTCGGGGCAGACATCCGGGTGAGGCAATACAGTCAGTTTCGGCATACGTCAAAGGCAGTCGATCAGGCGATTTCGTCCAGTTTACGGCCGGCCAGGGCCGCGCGGATGCCGCGGTCCATGCGGCGGGCCGCGAAGTCTTCGGTGGCTTCCGAAAGCCCCTGCACGGCGGCGCGCACCGTTTCCACATCGGCGGCATCCTGCGCAGCGGCGGCCGCCTCCAGGCGTTCGTCCACCAGGCGGCGTTCGTCGGCATCGAGCAGGTCGCCATCGGCGACCAGCGCGGCGCGCACGGACTCCACCAGTTGCCGCGCCTCGACCTGCTGCTCGCGCAGCATGCGGGCCTGGGCGTCGCTGTCCGCCTGGGCCACGCTGTCGGCCAGCATGCGGGTGATTTCGTCATCCGACAGCCCGTAGGAAGGCTTGACCGATACCGCCGCCTCGACGCCGGTGCTCTGCTCTTGCGCGGTCACGCTCAGCAGGCCGTCGGCATCCACCTGGAAGGTCACGCGGATGCGCGCGGCCCCCGCCACCATGGGAGGAATGCCGCGCAACTCGAAGCGGGCCAGCGACCGGCAGTCGGATACCAGGTCGCGCTCGCCTTGCACCACGTGCACACTCATCGCCCCCTGGCCATCCTTGAACGTGGTGAACTCCTGGGCGCGGGCCACGGGGATGGTGCTGTTGCGCGGAATGATGCGCTCCACCAGGCCGCCCATGGTTTCCAGGCCCAGCGACAGGGGAATCACGTCCAGCAGCAGCCAGTCTTCACCCGGCATGCGGTTGCCCGCCAGCAAATTGGCCTGCAAGGCGGCGCCCAGCGCCACCACTTGGTCTGGGTCCAGGTTCACCAGCGGCTCGGTGCCGAACAACTCTCCCACCGCGCGGCGTATGACTGGCATACGTGTCGCGCCCCCCACCATCACCACGCCATTCACGTCGGCCACTGCCAGGCCGGCGTCGCGCAGCGCGGCGCGCGCGCGGTCCAGGGTGCGCTGCACCAGCGGTGCGGCCAATTGCTCGAACTGGGCGCGGCTCAGTGTCAGATTCAATTCCCGGCCGTCTTGCAGCGTGGCGCACAACTCGCCCGACTCCTGCTCCGACAGTG
>NZ_JAJMLX010000215.1 GCF_020991325.1 Bordetella petrii
GACCCCCTGGCCGAAACCGGCCTGCGCCTGGCCCTGCCCAAGCCCATCGTGCGGGGCGTGGTGGCGGGCGGAGAAGGCGAGCGCGCCGGCCTGCTCGACGGCGACCGCATCGTGCGCGCCGGCGCCACCAGCGACCCCGACACCGCGCAACTGGTGCAGATCATCCAGCAGCATGCCGGCCAGGCGTTGCCGCTTACCCTGGTGCGCGACGGCGCCACGGTATCGATTTCCGTCGTGCCGCAGCCCGAGACCGTCGATGGCCAGACCATCGGCCGCATCGGCGTGCAGTTGGGCGGCGATGTACCGATGGTGACGGTGCGTTACGGGGTGTTCGACAGCATTGGCCGCGCGGCGGTCCGCACCTGGGACACCGCCTGGCTGTCGCTGCGCATGATGGGCCGCATGATCATCGGCGAGGTTTCCTGGCGCAATATCAGCGGCCCGGTCACCATCGCCGACTACGCCGGCCAGACCGCGCGTATCGGTTTCGCCGCCTATGTGGCCTACCTGGCGCTCATCAGCATCAGCCTGGGGGTCTTGAACCTGCTGCCAATCCCAATGCTGGATGGTGGGCATCTGCTGTACTATCTCGTCGAAATTGTGCGCGGCAGCCCGCCGCCCGACCGATGGATCGACATCGGGCAGCGTGCCGGCATCGGCTTGCTTGCGGGGCTGATGGGGCTGGCGCTGTTCAACGATTTCGCGCGCCTGTTCACCTGACCGGCGATCGAATAAAATCCTCCGCCATTTGCTCGACCTAGGATAGCCAAGGACATGTCTTTTCGGATGTTTCATCACAAAAAGGGCGTAATGCCTAGCCTGCTCGCCGCGCTGCTCATGCCGGCCCTGGCTCACGCATTCGACCCTTTTGTCGTGCGGGATATCCGCGTAGAAGGCATTCAGCGCACCGACGCCGGCACGGTGTTCGGCTACCTGCCGGTCAAGGTCGGCGAAGAATTCACCGAGGCCGAGGCCACCGAGGCCGTGCGCCGCCTGTACGGCACCGGATTCTTCACCGACGTCCGAATCCAGACCGACAACGACGTGGTCGTGGTGGTGGTGCAAGAACGTCCCACCATCGCGTCGGTCACGTTCAACGGCATGCGCGAATTCGATTCCAAGGCCATCACCACGTCGCTGATGCAAGTGGGCTTCGGCGAAGGGCGCATCTTCGACCAGTCCATGCTGGAACGCGCCGAATACGAACTCAAGGAACAGTACCTGGGCAAGGGCAAGTACGGGGTCGAGGTCACATCCACCGTCACGCCGCTGCCGCGCAATCGCGTAGGCGTCAGTTTCGATGTCTTCGAAGGCGAGGTCGCCAAGATCCGCCAGATCAGCATCGTGGGCAACAAGGCCTTCTCGGAAGACGACCTGCTCGATCTCTTCGACCTGACCACGCCCGGCTGGCTGACTTGGTACACCAACACCGACAAATACTCGCGCGAAAAGCTCGAGGGCGACATCGAGCGCCTGCGCTCGTTCTACCTGGACCAGGGCTATCTGGAATTCTCCGTCGAGCCCCCGCAGGTCACCATCTCGCCCGATCGCAAAGACATCTACGTCACGGTTACCTTGCATGAAGGCGAGCCCTACAAGGTGCGCAGCGTCAAGATGGCCGGCAACCTGCTAGGCCTGGACAAGGAAATCAACGACCTCGTGCAGGTCAAGGAAGGCGAGATCTTCTCGGCCGCCAAGGCCAACGATTCGGCCAAGGCCATCACCGATTACCTGGGCGAGCTGGGCTACGCGTTTGCCAACGTCAACCCCAACCCCTCGCTGGACCGCGCCAAGCACGAGGCAGACGTCACGTTCTACGTCGACCCCAGCCGTCGCGTCTACGTGCGCCGCATTCAAATCGGCGGCAACACGCGCACCCGCGACGAGGTCGTGCGCCGTGAAATGCGCCAGGAAGAGGCCGCCTGGTACGACTCGGGCGACCTGAAAATCTCGCGCGACCGTATCGACCGCCTGGGCTACTTCAGCGAAGTCAATGTGTCCACCGACCCGGTACCGGGCTCGCCCGACCAGGTCGACGTGAACGTCGACGTGAAGGAAAAGCCCACCGGCATGATCAACCTGGGCGTGGGCTACGGCTCGTCCGAAAAGGCCATCCTGTCGGCCGGTATCAGCGAAGACAACGTGTTCGGCAGCGGCACCAACCTGACGCTGCAGTTCAACACCAGCAAGACCAACCGCGCGGCGGTGCTGTCGCATACCGATCCTTATTTCACCAAGGACGGCATCAGCCGCACCACGTCGGCCTACTACCGGGTCACCGAGCCCTGGGACAACAACGACGGCGACTACCGGGTCAAGGCCATGGGCCTGGGCATGAACTTCGGCGTGCCCATTTCGGAATACGACCGCGTGTTCCTGGGCGCCACGTTCGAGCGCAACCAGATCGACCTGTACGACAACTCGCCGCAGGCCTACCGCGATTTTGTCGACGATTACGGCGACAGCACCAACGCGCTGATCTTCAACGTGGGCTGGTCCAAAGACACCCGCGACAGCGCGCTGGCGCCCACCAAGGGTTCGTATACCCGCCTGAAGGGCGATTTCTCCACCATGGACCTGAAGTACTACCTGCTGACGGCTCAGCAGCAGTACTACATTCCGCTGGGCCGCAGCTATACGCTGGCCCTCAACGGCATGGTGGACTACGGCCGCAGCTACGGCAGCCTGGACTACCCGGTCATCAAGAACGTGTACGCCGGCGGCATCGGCACCGTACGCGGCTACGACGGCGCCTCGCTGGGCCCGCGCGACACCCTTACCGGCGACTACCTGGGCGGTTCGCGCCGCATCGTGGCCAACGCCCAGCTGTACCTGCCGTTCCCCGGCGCGTCCAAAGACCGTACCTTGCGCTGGTTCCTGTTTACCGACGCGGGCCAGGTGGCCGCAGGCAGCGGCATGAGCTGCTCGGCCGGCGAGCCGGGCAACGAGGTCGAGGATCCTTGCGGCTGGCGCTATTCGGCCGGTATCGGCCTGTCGTGGCAGTCGCCCCTGGGGCCGCTGCAGCTGTCCTATGCCCGGCCGCTCAATGCCAAGGAAGGCGACGACCGCCAGAGCTTCCAGTTCCAGATCGGTACGGGTTTCTGATGATCGCCGCAGTTACGCCTGATCACATGGGCAACGGGCCTCGGCCCGGCGGTTTGCCTGTTTAGTGGCACAATAATGGCTTTGCTTTACCTCATTGGAAGGTGAGATTTTCATGATGTCTGATTTCGCACTCAACACCTCGAGTCCCTCGCGCAAGTCGCGCGTCGGCAAACTGCGCGGTACGCTGGCCTTGGCGGGTGCGCTGCTCGTGGGTTCCGCCGTGACGCTGCCCGCCCATGCGCAAGGTACCAAGATCGGCTTCGTGAATACCGAACGCATCTTGCGTGAATCGGCGCCGGCCAAAAGCGCCCAAAGCAAGATCGAATCCGAATTCAAGAAGCGCGACGACGAACTCCAGCGCCTGAGCAACAACCTGCGTGCCCAGGCCGAGAAGTTCGACAAGGATTCCCCCGTCTTGTCGGAATCCGACCGCGTCAACCGGCAGCGCGACTTGTCTCGCCTGGATACCGAACTGCAGCGCAAGCGCCGCGAGTTCCAGGAAGACTTCAACCGCCGCCGCAATGAAGAATTCTCGTCCATCGTGACGAAGGCCAATCAGGCCATCAAGAGCATCGCCGAGAAAGAAAACTACGACCTGATCATCCAGGACGCCGTCACCGTCAATCCGCGTGTCGACATCACCGACCGGGTGATCCAGGCTCTCGGCCGCTAAGCCGCGGCGCCGTATGCCGATCCTGCTGGATCCTGCCCGCGCACCGGCCCTGGATGCCCTGCTGGCGGCTGCCAACACCCAGGGGCTCGACTGGCGCATCGAAGCCGCTCCGGGGGCTGTCCTGCCCCGTATCGGCGGCATCGGCACGCTGGCCTCGGCCGGCCCCGAAGAAATCAGTTTCCTGGCCAACCCGCGCTACCAAAGCCAACTGGCCGGTACGCGGGCCGGCGCCCTCATCGTTACCGCGGATGCCGCCCAGGCGCTGGCGGACAAGGCCGATGCGCCCGCGTGTCCGCGCGTGGTATGTCCGCATCCCTACTTGCTGTATGCCCGGCTGGCGCAATGGTTCGATGCCGCGCGCCAGCCCAGGCTGCCCGCCAGCGTGCATCCGCTGGCCGTGGTGGCCCCCGACGCCATCATCGAGGCCGACGTGCGCGTCGGCCCGCATTGCGTGGTCGAATCGGGCGCGCGCATCGGGCAGGGTTCCACGCTGGGGCCCGGCTGCGTGGTGGGCGCGGGGTCCAGCCTGGGCGCCAACTGCCTGCTGCATGCCCGTGTCACGCTGTACGCCAATGTGCGCATAGGCGACCGCGCCATCCTGCATAGCGGGGCGGTGCTAGGGGCCGACGGCTTCGGCTTCGCGCCCGATCCCACGCTGGGGCAGGGCGCCTGGGGGAAAATCGCTCAACTGGGCGGCGTGCTCATCGGCGACGATGTCGAAATCGGCGCCAACACCACCATCGACCGCGGCGCGCTCGAAGACACCCTCATTGGCAACGGGGTCAAGCTCGACAACCAGATCATGCTGGGCCACAACGTGCGCATCGGCGAGCATACCGCCATGGCCGCCTGCGTGGGCGTGGCAGGGTCTACCGTCATCGGCGCGCGCTGCACCATCGGCGGCGCGGCCATGCTGTCGGGCCACCTGTCGCTGGCCGACGATGTCCATATTTCCGGCGGAACGGCCGTGACATCCAGCATCTCGAAGCCGGGGCGCTACACGGGCGTGTATCCTTACGCGGAACACGGAGAATGGCAGCGCAACGCGGCCGTGCTACAACAGCTTTCGACGTTGCGCCGCCGTCTGCGGACGCTGGAAAAAGCCTGACCCGCCGCCGGGAAACGGCGGCGCGGGCAACATAATTCAAAACAGTAGGAAATTTTACGAAATGGAACTCGACATCAAGGCGATCATGGAGCGCTTGCCGCATCGCTACCCGATGCTGCTCATCGACCGCGTGCTGGATATCGTGCCGGGTAAATCCATCGTTGCTATCAAGAATGTGTCGATCAACGAACCGTTCTTCGAGGGCCATTTCCCCCATCATCCGGTCATGCCGGGCGTGCTCATCACCGAAGCCATGGCCCAGGCCGCGGCCTTGTTCTCGTTTACCGACGACGACGGCGGCCTGAAGTGCGACAGCGCCAAGACGGCCTACTATCTGGTCGGCATCGACGAGGCCCGGTTCCGCCGCCCCGTCGTGCCGGGCGACCAGTTGCGCCTGGAAGTGCAGGCCGAACGCCTCAGCCGCGCCATCTGCAAATACCAGGGCCGCGCCCTGGTCGACGGCCAGGTCGTGGCCGAAGCCAAGCTGATGTGCGCCATTCGCAGCCTGGAAGCGTGAATTCAATGTCCGGAAACATCCATCCCACCGCCCTGGTCGACCCGGCCGCGCAAGTCGACAGCAGTGCGCGCATAGGCCCATATAGCGTCGTGGGCCCCGGCGTGACCATCGGCGCAGGGACGGAGATCGGCCCGCATTGCGTCGTGGACGGCATTACCACCATCGGCCGCGACAACCGCTTCTACCGGTTCTGCTCCATCGGGGGCATGCCGCAAGACAAAAAGTACGCGGGCGAACCCACCCGCCTGGTCATCGGCGACCGCAACACTGTGCGCGAATTCACCACCTTCAACACCGGCACGGTGCAGGACGGCGGCGCCACCACGCTGGGCGACGACAACTGGATCATGGCGTACGTGCACCTGGCGCACGACTGCCACATCGGCAACAACACCATCCTGGCCAATTCGGTGCAACTGGGTGGCCACGTCCACGTGGGCGACTGGGCCATCGTGGGCGGCCTGACCGGCGTGCACCAGTTCAGCAAGATCGGCGCGCACAGCATGACAGGTGGCAACAGCTCATTGATGCAAGACATGCCGCCCTATGTGCTGGGCGCAGGCAACCCCTGCCGCCCGGTAGGCGTCAATGTCGAAGGCCTGCGCCGCCGGGGCTTCAGCGCATCGGTCATTGCCAGCCTGCGCGAGGCCTACAAAATCATCTTCCGGCGCGGCCTGTCGCTGGACGAGGCCCGCGCCCAGTTGCGGGCCCGGCAGCAGTCGCATCCCGATGCGCACGACGCCTTGCAAGTGACGCTGGACTTTCTCGATGCCTCCACGCGGGGCGTCATCCGGCCATGACCCTGTCCATCGGCATGGTGGCAGGCGAGCCTTCGGGCGACCTGCTGGCCAGCCGCGTCATCGCGGGCCTGCGCCAGGGCCAGGCCGGCCTGCAATGCCAGGGCATAGGCGGGCCCGCCATGCAGGCGGCGGGTTTCGAAGCGTGGCATCCCATGCATGCCCTGACCGTCTTCGGTTATGTCGACGCCCTGAAGCGGCTGCCCAGCCTGCTGCGCACCTATGGCGACGTCAAGCGCCGCTGGCTGAGCCAGCCGCCGTCGGTGTTTGTCGGCGTGGATGCGCCGGACTTCAACCTGAAGCTGGAACTGGCGCTGCGCCAGGCGGGCACGCCCACTGTGCACTTCGTGGGGCCGTCGATCTGGGCCTGGCGCTACGATCGCATCCACAAGATCCGCGAAGCCGTGTCGCACATGCTGGTGCTGTTTCCCTTCGAGGAAGAGCTTTATCGCAACGAGGGCATACCGGTAACGTATGTGGGGCATCCGCTGGCCGATGCCATTGCGCTGCAACCCGACCGCCAGGCGGCGCGCCAGCGGCTGGGGCTGGACGACAATGCACGGGTGCTGGCCATCCTGCCCGGCAGCCGTTCGTCGGAAATCTGCATCCTGGCTCCGCGCTTCCTGCAGGCAGCACAGCAGCTGCGCCAGCGAGATCCTGGCCTGGTGTGCATCGTGCCCATGGTCAACGCGCAGCGCCGCGCCGAATTCCAGGCCATCCTGGCGCAGTATCCGGTGCCGGGCCTGCGCTGCCTGACTGCCGAAGACCTGCCCGCGGCCGAGGGTCTGCCGGTGGCCTGGAACGCCCTGGAAGCCAGCGATGCGGTGCTGGTGGCCAGCGGCACGGCCACGCTCGAGGCGGCCCTGTTCAAGCGGCCCATGGTCATCTCGTATTACCTGTCGCCCTGGATGCGGCGCATCATGGCCTGGAAATCGGGCCAGCAGCGGCCGTACCTGCCGTGGGTGGGCCTGCCCAATGTGCTGCTGCGCGATTTCGCCGTGCCCGAGTTGCTGCAGGACGACGCCACCCCCGACAAGCTGGCGGAAGCCACCTGGACGGCCCTGACCGACGAGGCGCACGCTGTCCGCGTGCAGTCGCGCTTCACGGCCTTGCACCACGACCTGACGCGCGACACGGCCCGCTTGGCCGCGCGCGCCATTCTCGAGGTGGCCCATGGGGCAAAATAGCCTGTTCGCCGAAACGCCCGATTTCACGGGCGTGCTCATGGCCGGCGTGGACGAGGCTGGCCGGGGGCCGTTGGCCGGTGGGGTATACGCCGCCGCCGTCATCCTGGATCCCGACCGTCCCGTCGCGGGCCTGGCGGATTCCAAGGTGCTGATCGCCGAACGCCGTGAGGAACTCGCCCTGCTGATCCAGGAACGGGCCCTGGCATGGTGCGTGGCCAGCGCCACGGTGCCCGAAATCGACACCCTGAATATTCTGCGCGCCACGTTGCTGGCCATGCAGCGTGCCGTGGACGGCCTGGCCCATGTTCCCCAGGTGGCCATGGTGGATGGCAACCAGGCGCCGAAGCTGCGCTGCACGGTGCAAACCGTGATCAAGGGCGATGCGCTGGTGCCGGCGATTTCGGCCGCCTCCATCCTGGCCAAGACCGCGCGCGACGCCGATCTGCTGCGCCTGCATGCCCTGTATCCGCAGTACGGATTCGACCAGCACAAGGGCTATGGCACGGTGCTGCACATGGACCGCCTGCGCGAGCACGGGCCATGTCCCGAACACCGGCGCAGCTTCGCACCCGTGCGCGACCGGCTGGCCGGGCTGCCATGAAGCACATCGCGTCGCGCGACAATCCCGCGTTCAAGCAATTGCAGCGCCTGGCGCAGCACGCGGGCCGGCGCGGCGAGCAGGCCATCCTGGAAGGCATCCACCTGTGCCAGGGCTGGCTGGACACCGCGGGCGCCCCGGCGCTGGCGGTGTTCGATGCCGAGC
>NZ_JAJMLX010000216.1 GCF_020991325.1 Bordetella petrii
GCTGGCCACGCGCCGGGCCGGCGCCGGCCAGCGCCGCGGCCTGGTTGCGCAACTGGGCAATGGTGGTTTCGGTCTGGGTCAGTTCGACTTGCGCCGCGGCCAGTGACGATTCCGCTTGCTTGACTTCCACCTGCGTGTCCAGCCCGGCGTTCTCGCGGTCGTGCGTCAGCTTCAGGACATCGGCGCGCTGCGTCTGGATGCGCTCCAGCACGCCGTGCTGGGCGTAGGCGTTCTGCAGGTTCAGATAACTGCGCACCACCGCCCGGGCCAGCAGGTTGCGCGCGGCCTGCGCGTCCGCCTCGGCCGCCGCCTGCCGTGACACTGCGGCGTCCAGGCGTGAGCGGTTCTTGCCCCAGAAGTCCAGTTCATAGCTGAAATCCAGCGCCAGGCGGTTGTCGGAACTGACGCTGCCGGCCATGGGAGGCTGGTAAATGTATTTTTCAGGCAGGTGCTGGCGGGTAAGGTCGTAGTTGGCGTCCACACGGGGAAACAGCGGCGCGCGAGCGCCCCGCACGCTGGCATTGGCCTGCGCCAGGCGCGCCTGCGCGGCCGTCATGGACGGATTGCCGGCCAGCGCGTCCGCCACCAGCGAGTCCAGTTGCGGGTCGCCATAGCGGCGCCACCATTGCGTGTCGGGCCAGGTGACGGCCTTGCCCTGCAGTCCGAGCCGCGCCGCGTCAAGCTGGGCGACCGGTTCAGTAGAAGGGTCCATTGATGCGCAGCCGGCCAGCGCCGCCAGCAGGACCACGGGAATTAGCGATTTCATCCTGACGTTCAGCTGAAAATGGTTGATTAATCTGTATCTGACTAGGCAGCAAGTATGGCGTATTTCGGCGCGCCGGACAGGAATATCCCCAATGCGTGTCGGGTTTACCCCCGGCCGGGGGCGTGGGTCAGGATTCTGCGGCGCCCGAGGCCGAGCCGTTGGCCAGCATGCGGCCCAGCAGATGTTTCAGGTGGGCGGCTTCATCGGCCGAGAACCCGCGCAGGTGGTGATTCAGGACGCGGGCGATATTGGCGGGTATGGCCTTGGCCTTTTCATGGCCCATCTCGGTGAGTTCGATATTGACGACGCGGCGGTCTTCATGGCTGCGCGTGCGCCGCAGCAGGCCCTTGGCCGCCAGGCGGTCCAGCGTGCGGGTCATGGCGCCGGTATCCACGCCGATGATGCGGGCCAGTTCGGCGGGCGTGTCGGCCGAACCGCGCGCCACCAGGGCCAGGGGGCGCCATTGCATGGCGGTGAGGTCGAGCGGCGCCATTTCCTGGTCGAGCATCCGGTTCAGGGAATTGTGCACCAGCTTGATCATGAAACCGACGTTGTCATCGGTAAGGCAGCGGGTGGCCCGATAGTGCACCGGCGCGTCGGCGCCGCCAGGGGAGCGGGGGGGATTCATGGGCGAATTTTATTGCCTAGGCAAATATTGTCAAGCGCAAGCTGGTTGGGAAATCAGTGCGAAGCCTTGCGCAGCCCGGACCACACGATGGCCGCCACGATCAGGGCGGCGCCCGCCATCATGCGCAAAGTGGGCTGCTGCGCAAACAGCATCCAGGCAAAGGCAATGGCATAAACCGGTTCCAGGGCAATGACCAGCCCCGCGCTGCGCGCATTCAGGCGGGTGAGGCTGGATACGAACAGGTAGTGCGACAGGCCCGTGCAGAACACGCCCAGCAGCACCAGCCAGAACCAGTCCAGCGCCGGCAGCAGGGGCAACTGGCTGGCGGCAAAGGGCAGCATGGCCAGCACTACGACGATGTTCTGCCAGCAGGCGACCTGCATGGGATCCAGGCCCACTGCCGAGCGCCGGTTCGACAGGGCCAGCAAGGCGAACGACAAGCCCGAAAGAATGCCCCAGGCCAGGCCGATGGTGCCCTGGTCGGCGAAATCGAATGACGGCGTGACCAGCACCAGCCCGGCCGTGACCAGGCCCAGCAGCAGCCATTCGGCGGCGCGCACGCGTTCCCGGAACAGCAGGCCTTCAAGCAGGGTGATGAAGGCCGGGAAGCTGGCGAAGCCCAGGGTGGCAACGGCGATGCCGCCCGTCTTGACCGAAATGAAGAACGTGACCCAGTGCGCCGCGAGTAAGCCGCCAGCCACCACCAGCATGAATAGTTGCGCCGGCGTCAGGGCGGTGAACAGGGAGCGGCGCTGCATGCGGGCAAAACCGGCCAGGGCCAGCACGGCGAAGGCAGCGCGCCCCAGGGTGATCACGGCCGCACTGGCCTGGATCAGTTCGCCGAACACGCCGGTCAGGCCGAACAGCACGGCGGCGATATGGATGTAGGCGAGGGCGCGTTGGCGTGTCATGCGTGTAGCTTGGTGTGAATGATCGCTGCGCGGGCGGAACGCGCGCGCCGGAAAATATAAAATCATCGCATGAATCCGCTTGCCAGGCCCGCGACCGCCCCGACTTCCCGCATCCTTGGTTTTTTCCTGGCAACGCTGGGGGCCGTGTTGTTCGCCGGGAAAGCCATCGTGGTGAAGCTGACTTACCGCTATGGCATCGACGCCGTCACCCTGATTGCCTTCCGCATGCTGTTTGCCATGCCGTTCTTCGCGGCCGTGGCCTGGCATGAATCGCGCCGTGCCGCGCGCGGCGAGCTGCCGGTGCTGACGATGCGTGAACGCGTGCAACTGTGCCTGCTGGGCTTGCTGGGGTATTACTTTTCCAGCTTCCTGGACTTCCTGGGCTTGCGCTACGTGACGGCCAGCCTGGAGCGGCTGATCCTGTTCCTGTCGCCTACCCTGGTGGTGCTGCTATCGGCCTGGTGGTTCAAGCGCCCGGTGACGCGGCGCCAGTGGGTGGCCATGGTGGCGTCGTACCTGGGGGTCATCCTGGTGTTCGCGCAAGACCTCGCGCACGATACGGGTTCCCATGTCGCGCTCGGGGCCATGTTCATTTTCGGCTCGGCGCTCAGCTATGCTGTGTACCTGATCTGTTCGGGAGAACTCGTCAAGCGGGTGGGGGCGACGCGCCTGGTGGCCTATGCCATGCTGGTGTCGTGCCTGGCCTGCCTGGTCCAGTTCTTCCTGGTTCATCCGCCGTCGATGCTGGTGCAGCCGCCCGGTGTCTATGGCTATTCGTTCGTGCATGCCACGCTCAACACTGTGTTGCCGGTGTTCATGCTGATGTGGGCGGTTGCCCTGGTCGGCGCGCCCACGGCTTCGCTGCTGGGCATGGTCGGCCCGGTGTCGGTGCTGTTCCTGGCGGCCTGGCTGCTGGACGAACCGATCACCGCCTGGCAGCTGGCGGGCACGGCCCTGGTGCTGTTCGGCATATTCGTGCTGATGGGCGGACGGGGCCAGCCGGCCCGGGCGGATGACACGGGCAGGAAGCGATAAGCGCGGCATGGGCCGCATGGTACCGAGTACTCACCACAAAAGGAGGCCGCAATGGCCAGCAATCTCGTCAAGGCAGTCCGCATCGAACAACATGGCGGGCCCGAAGTCCTGAAACTTGTCGACGTCGAAGTTCCGCCGCCCGCCGCCAACGAGGTCACCATACGCCAGCATGTGGCCGGCCTGAACTTCATCGACATCTACTTCCGCACGGGCCTGTATCCGCATCCGCTGCCGCATGGGCTGGGTTTCGAGGCGGCCGGCGTGGTCGAGGCCGTGGGCGCCGACGTGGCCCACCTGAAGAAGGGCGACCGCGTGGCCTACGGGCAGAGCCCCATCGGCGCCTACGCCCAGGCGCGCAATGTGCCGGCCGCGCAAGTCGTCAAGCTGCCCAAGGGCGTGGCTTTCGACGAGGCCGCCGCGCTGATGCTGAAGGGCTTGACCGTGCAGTATCTGTTCCGCCAGACCTACCGCCTGCAGGGCAACGAAACCATCCTGTTCCATGCCGCCGCGGGCGGGGTGGGGCTGATCGCCTGCCAGTGGGCCAAGGCGCTGGGCGTGAAGCTGATCGGCACTGTGTCCAGCCCCGAAAAGGCGGAACTGGCCCGCGCCCATGGCGCCTGGGAAACCATCGATTACTCGCGCGAGAACGTGGTAGAGCGCGTGCTGGAGCTGACCGGAGGCAAGAAAGTGCCGGTGGTCTATGACGGAGTGGGCAAGGACACCTGGGAAACCTCCCTCGACTGCATCGAGCCGCGCGGGCTGATGGTGAGCTTCGGCAATGCGTCGGGCCCGGTGTCGGGCGTGAATCTGGCCACGCTGAACCAGAAGGGTTGCCTGTATGTGACGCGCCCGTCGCTGGGCCTGCACGTGAATACCCAGGAAAAGCTGAATGCCGCCGCGAAGGAAATGTTCGACCTGGTCTTGAAGAAGAAGATCAAGGTGCGCATCGACCAGCGCTATTCGCTGGAAGATGCAGGTAAGGCGCAGACCGCGCTGGCCGCCCGCAAGACCACCGGCGCGACGGTGCTGACCCTGGACTGACGGGAACAGGGCGGGGCGGCCGCCTGGCCGGCCCCGCCGTGCCGTTCAGGCCACGCGCATGTTCTGCAGCGCGGCGATGCGGTTCTGGATGGGCGGATGCGAGGCGAAGATGGCCGCCAGGCCACCCTTGCCGGTAATGCCCGAAGCCTCGAACGACTTGGGCAGTTCGCCCGGTTCCAGGCCGCCCAGCCGGGCCAGGGCACGCATCATGGGTTCGCGCGAGCCCATCAGCTGGGCCGAGCCGGCATCGGCGCGGTATTCGCGCTGGCGCGAGAACCAGGCCACGATGATCGAGGCCAGGATGCCGAAGATGATTTCACAGACCAGCACGGTGACGAAATAACCAACGCCCACGCCGCGTTCATTGCGGAACACGGTGCGGTCGATGAAGTAGCCCACCACCCGCGCCAGGAATACCACGAAGGTATTGACCACGCCCTGGATCAGCGTCAGGGTGATCATGTCGCCGTTGGCCACGTGCGCCACTTCGTGGCCCAGCACCGCGGCCACTTCTTCTTCCGTCATGCTTTCGAGCAGGCCGGTGGATACCGCCACCAGCGAGTCGTTCTTGAAGGCGCCGGTGGCGAATGCGTTGGGCGGGCCTTCATAGATGGCGACTTCGGGGTGGCCGATGCCGGCGCGGTCGGCCAGTTGGTGCACGGTTTCGATCAGCCAGGCTTCGCGCGCGTTGCCGGGGGCGCTGGGGTTGATGACCTGCGCGCCGGTGCTCCATTTGGCCATCGGTTTGCTGATCAGCAGCGAAATAATGGCGCCCGTGAAGCCCACGACCACCGAGAAGATCATCAGGGCCTGGATATTGATGCCTTGCGCCGTGATGATGCGGTCTACGCCCAGGATGCGTAGCGTGGCCGACAGCACCACCACGACAGCCAGATTGGTGACGACGAACAGGAAGATGCGTTTCATGCTTGTTTTGTTCCTCTGCGAGCAATGAGCGCCTGATTTGACCGGCCCGGCGCGCGGCGGTTCCCCTATGGGCGCCGGTAGGCTTTCCGGACCCGGAGTATAGTATCGCTTTCCCTTATTTCCCTTCTTTTTTCCCTCATCTAGACCCCATGCAGGCTCTTTGGATGTTACTGGCGTCCGCGATGTTCGCCATAATGGGGTCATTCGTGAAGCTCGCGACCGAACACGGCGCTTCGCTGCCCCAGATTGTGCTGTTCCGGGGCTTCCCCTCGGTCATTCTGCTGTTGCTCTGGGCGCGGGCGGCCCGGCAGTCCATCGTGCCCACCAGTTGGCGCCTGCACCTGTGGCGCAACGTGGCGGGGGTCACCTCCATGTGGTCGGGGTTCTTCGCCTTGTCGCATCTGCCGCTGGCCACGGCCACCAGCCTGAACTACACGGCGCCGCTGTTCATCGCCTGCTGGATGCTCGGCTGGGGCGGGGCGCAGCGCGACCCGGTGCGCATTGCCGCCGTGGCCCTCGGCTTTGGCGGCGTGATCGCCGTGCTGCGCCCAAGCATCAACGACGACCAATGGCTGGCCGCGCTGTTCGGGCTGCTGGCGGGGTCCATGTCGGCGGTGGCCATGCTGCAGATCCGCCAACTGGGCCGCATCGGCGAGCCGGAATGGCGCACCGTGCTGTTCTTTTCGCTGGCGGTCTGCCTGAGCAGCACGGCCGGCCTGGCCATCGATGGCTGGGGTTATGCGGACCTGCTCGGCTACGCGGCGCTGGTGGGCGTGGGGGTGTCCGGCCTGTTCGGCCAACTGGCCATGACGCGCGCGTTTGGGGTAGGCTCGGCATTGCTGACGGCCGCGCTGCAGTATTCCACCATCATTTTTGCCGCATTGCTGGGCATGGGCCTGTGGGGCGACCGCCCCGACAACCTGGCCTGGGCCGGCATGGGGTTGATCATTGCCGCGGGCCTGCTGTCGGTGTGGCGCACCATGCGCATGCCTGCCGATTCCTGAAATGAATGTGCATCCACGGAGCCTTGCCATGACCATGACCCTGATTTCCGTCTCCGAGCTGGCTGAACGCCTGAAGGCGGAAGACGTGCGCGTTTTCGACGTGCGCCACGACCTGGTCGACCATGCGGCCGGCCGGCTTGCCTACCAGCAGGGCCATATTCCCGGTGCCCGCCACCTGGACCACGAAACCGAGCTGGCGGCGCCGCGCACCGGGAACAATGGCCGCCACCCCCTGCCGGCCAAGGCCAGCCTGGCGGCACTGATGGCCGCCCATGGCGTCGGGCCCGGCACCCTGGTGGTGGCCTACGACGCCAGCGGCGGCATGTATGCCGCGCACTTGTGGTGGATGCTGCGCTGGCTGGGGCACGAGCGCGTGGCTGTCCTGGACGGCGGCTGGCAGGCCTGGACTGCCGGGGGCTTGCCGGTCAGCACCCAGCCGGAAACGGCGTCTCAGGCGGGCAGCGCCGCCGCATACCAGGCGCCGCTGGCCGAAAGCGTGGATGCGCAAGCCGTGTTGGCGAACCTGTCGCAACCCGCCTTCACCGTGGTGGATGCGCGTGCCGCCAACCGCTACCGCGGCGAGGTCGAGCCCATGGACCCCGTGGCCGGACACATTCCCGGCGCGCTGAACCGCCCGAACGGCGAAAACCTGCAGGCCGACGGCCGCTTCAAGGCTGCGAATCAATTGCGCGCCGAGTTCTCCACCCTGCTGGGCACCCAGGACCCGCGTTCCGTCGTGCACCAGTGCGGTTCCGGCATCACCGCCTGCCACAATCTGCTGGCCATGGAAATCGCCGGCTTGCCCGGCTCGCGCCTGTATCCCGGGTCGTGGAGCGAATGGTGCAGCGACCCGCAGCGTCCGGTGGCGCGCGGCGCCTGAAGCCGCGCTACCAGATGGCGGCGACGGCCGGCCGGCGGCTTGCCACGCCGGCCGCGATATCCAGGTAGTGGTCCAGCGATTCGGTCGGCATGTGGGGGTCTTTCGCCATGTCGTCCCAGCGGCGCAGCCGAATGGCGTCGGGCGCGCCGGGCATGCTGGCGAAGTCCACGGCTTGCCCGGCGTCGAAGCTGCCGCCCTGCAGCGTCAGGCTGCGGCGCGAATCGGCCGACAGCGCGGCATGGTAGGCGGGTTCCACATAGCACAGGTAGCGCTTGGCTTCCACGTGCAGGCGGATGGGGTCCAGCACGGCGGGGCCGAACAGCCCGCGCAGGAAAGGCAGCACGAAGTACTGATGCTTGTCGTCCAGCCCGTCCAATGACGGCGTGCCCGGCCGGTCTGCGATCAGGTGTCCCAGGTCGTGCAGCAGGCACGATGTGATCAGGTGGGGTGGCGCGCCGGCGTGTTCCGCCAGGGCGGCGGTTTGCAGCGCATGCTGGAGTTGAGTAACGGGTTCGCCATCGTAGGTACGATGCCCGCGTTCGATGAACAGTTGTTCGATGTCTTGCAGAGTAAAAGCCATGGCGTAGCCCCTGGGAAAGTCCCGGTGCGGCCCCGCGCATGCACCCTTGCGGGGCAGGAGGCACAGTAGAACGCAGGCACTTGACGATTTGATGACAGGGGCGCCAGCCGGGCAGGCAGAAAAAAAGCGGGCTTGCGCCCGCTTTTCGCTTGAAGCAGCGCCGTCCGGGTCAGCCCGGTTCGCCTTCCTGCATGACGCGCCGGTACCATTCGTGGAAGTGCTGCATGCCGTCTTCCATGGGCGATTGGTAGGGGCCGGCCTCGTTCACGCCGCGCAGCATCAGTGCCTTGCGGCCGGCGTCCATGCGTTCGGCGATTTCGTC
>NZ_JAJMLX010000217.1 GCF_020991325.1 Bordetella petrii
CGTCGGGCGTGCCGGGCGGTTCGGCCAGGCCGGTTTCGGCCGGGGGCTCGGCCAGTCCGCCCTCCATGGGCGGCTCGGCCAGGCCGCTGTCGTAATCGCCGCCGCCGCCCAGGCGCAGTTCGTCCGGGATCTCATACACCACGGGCGGCTCGGTCACCATGTAATACACGGACCCCGTCAGCACCGCAAAGGCCACCAGGGGCGCCAGCGCCAGGGCCATGTGGCGCGACAGGAAGCCCATGGACACGGCGCTGTTGCGGCGGCCCTTGAACATGGCGGCCAGCATGCCGGTCATGGCATGGGTATAGCCCTGGCCGGACAAGGCCTGGGCGCCATCGGGCAGGGCGATCCGCCGTTCCTCGGCTGTCAGGGGGGGCGCTACGTCGGGGCGCAGCTTCGCCACCAGCATCACGTACAGCACATACAGGCCGGCTAGCATCAGGCCGGGAAAGAAGGCGCCCGCGTACAACTGCACCACGGACACGCCGGTGGTGGCGCCGTACACAATCAGCATCACCGAGGGCGGCAGCAAAATGCCCAGGCATCCGCCCGCCGTGATCGAGCCGGCCGTCAGCCGCACGCTGTACCCGGCCTTCAGCATGGCCGGCATGGCCAGCAGGCCCATCAGCGTGACCACCGCGCCCACAATGCCGGTGGCGGTGGCGAATATCGCGCAGGTGGCCAGCGTGGCCACGGCCAGCGCGCCGGGCAGGCGGGCCAATGCCAGGTGCATGGACCTGAACAGTTTCTCGATGAGGTTGGCGCGTTCTACCAGATAGCCCATGAACACGAACAACGGCACCGAGATCAAGGCGTCGTTGGTCATGGTGGCATACGTGCGCTGCACCATCAGGTCCAGGGTTTGCCTGACCGACTGCTGGGCATCCGCATTTTGCAGGTAGTAGGCCAGGAAGGTGAACAACACGCCCATTCCCATCAGGGTAAAGGCGGTGGGAAACCCCAGCATGATCGCCACCACGATCAGCGCCAGCATCAGCAGGCCCAAGTGGCCGGTGGTGATGTCGTGCCAGGGCATCAGGAAGCCTATCATCGCCAGCACGATGCCGATGCAGCTCAGGCCAAACCACAGTGCCTTGTGGATCTTCATTTGGCCTTCTCCTCGTCAGTCACGTAGCGGTCCAGCCGGGCGATGTCCTCGTCCTTGACGTGCACCATTTCCTTGAGCTTGTCCACGTCCACTTCCTCTACGTCATCGGCGCGCGCCGGCCAGGCGCCGTTGCGCAGGCACAGCACGCAGCGAGCGATCTCGGCCAGCCCTTGCAGCAGCAGGAAGGCACCCGCGACGGGAATAAACGCCTTGAAGGGGTAAATGGGCGGCCCGTCCGCCATCAGCGACGAATGCTCGCGTATGGCGATGGATTCTCCGGCGTAATACCAGCCCGCCCACACCATGGCCACCACGCCGGGGACGAAGAAGGCGATATACAGGATGATGTCCAGCCCGGCCTGCACGCGCGGCGGCAGGAAGCCGTACAGGATGTCGCCGCGCACGTGGCCGTTCTTGGCCAGGGTGTAGGCGCCCGCCATCATGAACAGCACGCCGTAGTACATCAGCTGCAGGTCGAACGCCCAGGCGCTGGGGGTATTGAAGATATAGCGGTTCAACACTTCCCAGCATATGTGCACGGTCAGTATCACAATCAGCCAGGCGAAAGCCTGGCCCACGAATGTGGACAGACGGTCCACCATGCGTATCAGCTTGAGCATCGGGCGCGATCCAGATCAGGAGTAAGTGGCGGCGGCAATGGCGCACCCGCCCGCGGCGGCGGAACATCTGTCCGTCGCCGGAAGGGCGGGTGGGGTAGGCCGCGGCGGTACATCAACCGGCGGGAATCAGGCCGCCGGCTTGCGCGCGAAGTAGTGGTTGAACGCCATCCGGAAGTTGGCCGACACATCGTTGTGCCAGCGTCCCGTACGCTGCGCGAAGTCGCGCTGGGAATCCAGTACCTTCTTGAACAAGGGGTTCTCGGCCGAACGCTTCTCGATCATGGCGTCCCAGATCTTCAGTTGTTGCTGCAGGATGGCGTCGGGCGTCTTGTAGAACTTGACGTTGTGCTCTTTCTGCAGCTTGATGTAGTCGGCCGAATAGCGGTTGGCGGCCTTCCACGACATGTCGGCGCTGGCGGCCTGCGCGGCATAGGCCAGGATGTGCTTCAGGTGCTTGGGCAGCGTTTCGTACTTGTTCTTGTTGAACAGGATCTCGAACTGTTCGGCGCTCTGGTGGAAGCTCTGCAGCATGCAGATCTTGGATACATCTGGGAAGCCCAGCGCCAGATCGGACGAGGCATTGTTGAATTCGGCGCCGTCCAGCAGCCCGCGGTCCAGGGCCGGCACGATTTCCCCGCCGGGCAGGGCGTTCACCGCCGCGCCCATGGCCGAATACATGTCGATGGCCAGGCCCACCGTGCGGAACTTCAGCCCCTTCACGTCCTCGGACTTGGTAACCGGCTTCTTGAACCAGCCGAAGGGCTGGGTGGGCATGGGGCCGTACATCATCGACACCACATTCACGCCCATGGCCTTCTGGATTTCGGTCAGCAGTTCCTTGCCGCCGCCGTATTCGTGCCAGGCCAGCAGCATGTTGGCATCCATGCCGAAAGACGGGCCGGACCCCCAAAGGGCCACGGCGGTATTCTTGCCGTACCAGTACGCAACCACGCCGTGGCCGCCGTCCAGCGTGCCGGCCGACACCGCGTCCAGCAGGTCGAAAGCCTTCACCACCGCGCCGGCGGGCAGCACTTCGATCTTCAACTGGCCCTCGGCCATGTCATTGACCTTGCGGGCGTAGTCTTGCGCGAACTCGTGGAAAATGTCGTTGGAAGGCCAGGTGCTCTGGAAGCGCAGGGAAATCGGCGAACCCTGGGCGCGGGTGATGGCGGGAAACCCCAGCGCCGCGGACCCAGCGACGGCGGAGGCGCCGGCAATGAAACGGCGGCGGGAGGATGTGGCGTGTTGCATGGCTTGTTGTCTCCGGTATGACTGCATGAACCAACTTGTTATGAACAGCTTGTGGGTGCAGCAAAACAAAGCGCAATGCATGAAGCAGGCGGCCGCGTCAGGGACGCATAATGAATAATTAGGAGGCCGCAACAGGATTAAACCGTGTGGAACACGTCCTGACAATTGTCTGACGCTCGGGAATAACCCGTATGGTCATCCCTTGCAGGAATGTTTTAGGCCTGAAGCAGATCGGGCGGCTGCAAGAGGGTCTTGGTACACTATCAGGTTTACCCCTGCGTCCGTGCGACGCGCCAAGCCACTACACAACCGCCGTGATCTCTACCGCCAATCTCACTATCCAGTTCGGCCCGAAACCCCTTTTCGAGAACGTCAGCGTCAAGTTCGGGGAAGGCAACCGGTACGGCCTGATCGGGGCCAACGGCTCGGGCAAGTCGACCTTCATGAAGATCATCGGCGACGACCTCGAAGCCTCGGGCGGCAACGTGTCGCTCGAGCCTGGGGTGCGGCTGGGCAAGCTGCGCCAGGACCAGTTCGCCTTCGAAGACCTGCGCGTGCTCGACGTCGTCATGATGGGCCACACCGAAATGTGGGCCGCCATGACCGAGCGCGACGCCATCTACGCCAACCCCGAGGCCACTGAAGACGACTACATGCGCGCGGCCGAACTGGAAGCCAAGTTCGCCGAATACGACGGCTACACCGCCGAAGCCCGCGCCGGCGAACTGCTGCTGGGCCTGGAGTTCGGCGTCGACCAGCACCAGTTGCCCATGCGTGAAATTGCCCCCGGCTGGAAGCTGCGCGTACTGCTTGCCCAGGCGCTGTTCTCGAATCCCGACGTGCTGCTGCTGGACGAACCCACCAACAACCTGGACATCAACACCATCCGCTGGCTGGAGAACGTGCTCAATGGCTACCAGAGCACCATGATCATCATCAGCCACGACCGCCACTTCCTGAACCAGGTGTGCACCCACATGGCCGACCTGGACTACGGCGAAATCCGTATTTACCCCGGCAACTACGATGACTACATGCTGGCCTCCACCCAGGCCCGCGAGCGCCTGGTGGCCAACAACGCCAAGGCCAAGGAACGCGTGGCCGAGCTGCAAGACTTCGTGCGCCGCTTCGCCGCCAACAAGTCCAAGTCGCGCCAGGCCACCTCGCGCCTGAAGCAGATCGACCGCATCAAGGCCGAGCAGGTCGTGGTGAAGCCTTCGTCGCGCCAGAATCCATACATACGCTTCGAGCAGAACAAGGTCATGCACCGCCTGGCGGCCACCATCGAGAAGCTGTCGAAATCGTATGACGCGCCCGTCATCCGCGATTTTTCCGCCATGATCGATGCCGGCGAGAAAATCGCCATCATCGGCGCCAACGGCGTGGGCAAGACCACGCTGCTGCGCATGCTGGCCGGCGACCTGCCGCCGGATTCCGGTTCCATCAAGTGGTCCGACAACGCCGACCTGGGCTACATGGCCCAGGATGTGTCCGACCAGTTCCTGCAAACCGACGTGAATCTGTTCGACTGGATGGGCGATTACCGCCAGCCGGGCGACGACGACCAGTCCATCCGCTCGGTGCTGGGGCGGCTGCTGTTCTCGGCCGATGACCTGCCCAAGGCGCCCAAGGTGCTGTCGGGCGGCGAAAAAAACCGCATGACATTCGGCCGCCTGATGTTGGGCCGCCACAACGTCATGCTGCTGGACGAGCCCACCAACCACCTGGACATGGAATCCATCGAGTCGCTGCAGTTCGCGCTGGAAAAATACCAGGGCACGCTGATTTTCGTATCGCACGACCGCGAATTCGTGTCGGGCCTGGCCACGCGGGTCATCGAGATCCTGCCCACCGGCGAAATCGTCGATTACCGCGGCGGCTACGAAGACTACCTGACCTCGCGCGGCATCGAGGCCTAAGAGACATCCCACCCCCGAAGCGCTGCGCGCTTTCCACCTCGCGGCTGGCACGCCGCTCGGATTCGCCAGGCACGGAACAGTCCTCAAGGACTGTTCCGTGTCCGGGCTCATCCCCTCAAGGGGGCGACGCTGGCGGACCGGCAAAGCCGGCTCCGCGGCGTCCCCGGTCAAGCTGCACCCGTTTTATTCCGCGCGGCCGTGCATCGCGCGGTGCAAATACCGACACGGCCTTCGCGTCGCGGCGGGCCAGTCTCTTATGACTATATAACCAAAAGTGCTTAACGCATTATGAAAATATAGTTTGGGTTCATATAACAGGTTGTTAGATTAGGGCTTGTCCATTTTCAAGCTTTCCGCGCGCGGGCCCGCCCTATGAACCTTACCTTCGAGCACGTCCACAAGAACTTCGGTAACTTGCAGGTGGTGGACGGTTTTTCCAGCGAATTCAAGACGGGTGAACTGGTGGCCCTGGTGGGCCCCTCGGGCTGCGGCAAATCCACGCTGCTGCATATGGCCGCCGGCCTGGAAATGCCCACCGAAGGCCAGGTGCTGGCCGACGGCAAGCCGGTATCCGGGCCTCATCCCAGCCGCACCCTGGTGTTCCAGGAACATGCGTTGTACCCCTGGCTGACGCTGCGCGACAACGTGGCGCTGGCCCTGGAATTCCAGAATGTTCCCAAGGCCGAGGCGCGTGAAAAAGCCATGGCCTGGCTGGAGCGCGTGGGCCTGGCCGGCTTCGAGCAGTATTTTCCCCAGCAGGTGTCGGGCGGCATGCGCCAGCGCGCCGCGCTGGCGCGCGCTTTCATCGCCCAGCCCAAGACCATGCTAATGGACGAGCCTTTCGGCGCGCTGGACGCCCTGACGCGTCTCAGCCTGCAGGACGTGCTGCGCCAGTTGATCGAACAGGAAAAGCCCTCGGTGCTGCTGGTGACCCACGACGTGGACGAGGCCCTGTTCCTGGCCGACCGCATCGTGGTGTTCAGCCCGCGCCCGGCCCGGGTGCTGCGCGAATTCAACCTGAAGCATCGCCGCAAAACCCACGACCTGGCCGACCTGGCCGGCGAAAAGCGGGAAATCCTGGGCCTGCTGGGCATCCAGGTGGCCGACGGCGACGTCGCCCTGGCGGCCTGATCCTTTCCGGCCGCGGCGGACACGCGCCTGGCCGACCGCCAGGCAGGCCCGCCACGGTCCTCATACCTATAAATCCCTGTTTACGCACTGGAGCACACCATGAAACTGAAGCAATGGCTGTCCTTGCCGCTCACCGCGGCGCTGCTGGCGGCGGCCCCGGCCATGGCCGCCGAGAAATTCCGGGTCGGCTATCTGCGGGTCATGGACGATGCCCAGGCCATCGTGGCCCAAGAGGGCGAGTTCTACAAAAAGGCCGGCCTGGATACCGAACTGATCGAGTTCAAGTCGGGCACCGACCTCATCAAGGCCATCATCGGCGGCCAGGCCGATATCGGCGTGCTGGGCTTTACCAACGCGGTGGCCTGGGCGTCCAAGGGCGCCGACCTGAAGGTGGTGGGCGGAGCCCAGCAGGGCTACCATTCGCTGGTGGTGCGCAACGACGCCGGCATCGACAAAATCGCCGACCTCAAGGGCAAAACCCTGGCCTCGCAAAAAGAAGGCAGCACGGCCGACGTGGTGCTCAAGGGCGTGGTGCTGAAAGAAGGCAATCTGCAGCCTTCGGACGTCAACATCATGGGTGTGAGCCCCGCTGTGGCGGTGCAGTCGCTGGTGGGCGAGCGCGTCGACGCCGCGTTCCTGTTCGAACCGTACGACCGCATTGCCCAACTGGTGGCGCCGGTCAAGCAGATCTACGAAGTGGGCCAGGCCTGGCCGTTCCCCTGCATGGTGGTGATCACCTCGGGCGACGTGCTGGACAAGCGCAAGGACGAAGTCTGGAAAGCCCTGGACGCGCAGAAGGCCGCCATCGACCTGCTGCAGCAGAACCCCGAGCAGGCTTCCAAGCTGATCGCGTCGTATTTCATTGCCGAGCCCACGCTGAAAACCCTCGAGCGCGGCGCGCTGCCGCGTGAAACCGTGATTACCGAAGCCATCAAGACCCAGGTATTCACCGCCAAACTCACCGACAAGGACACCGCGCGCATGCAGGAAATCGCCGGTATCCTGCAGGCCCAGGGCTCGCTGAAGACGCGTGACGGCAAGCCGTACGACGTGTCGGGCATCGTCGACCTGTCGTGGCAAGAGGCGCGCAAACTTTGAGCTCATCTACCCGCGTAACAGGCCTGCGCAAGCACCTTGCCGGGGTGCTGGGCATTGCCTTCATTTTCCTGCTGTGGCAGGCGGCCGCATGGGTACTGCCCGATTTCCTGATGCCGGGCGTGCCCACCGTGGCCGCGCGGCTGGTCCAGGAGCTGGGGCAGTCCGAGTTCCACCAGAGCCTGGTGGGTACGCTGGGCCGCCTGGGCGCCGGTTATGGCCTGGCGCTGCTGGCCGGTATCGGTTTCGGCCTGGTGGCCGCGGTGCTGTATTTCTTTCGCGAAGTGCTGCGCAGCGCCATCGTCATCCTGCAGTCGATTCCCTCCATTGCCTGGGTGCCGCTGTTCCTGATCGTGATGGGTTTCGGCAATACGCCCATCATCGTCGTGGTGGCCCTGGCGGCATTCTTTCCGGCCGCGCTCAGCGTGATGAACGCCACGGAATCGGTGCAGCGCGTGCATGTGTCGGCGGCCCGCGTCATGGGCGCCACGCGCTGGGGCCTGATCAAGCGCGTTTACCTGCCGGCGGTCATGCCCGAGCTGATCACCGGTGCGCAACTGGCCTTCGGCAATGCCTGGCGCGCGCTGATCTCGGCCGAAATGCTGATCGGCTTCGGCCAGGGCCTGGGCCGTTCGCTGGCGTATTCGGGCGAAATCGCCGACATGACGGGGGTCATGGCCAACATCCTGGTCATCGCCATCCTGGCAGCGCTGATCGACCAGTTCATCCTGGAAAACCTGAAGCATCGCCTGCTGCGGTACCAGTACGTGTAAAGAGAAGGCGGGCCGCGGCCCGCCGCAAGCCATGACGCGCCGCTTATCCTGCCTACGTTTCTTCCGCCATGCGGCGCTGATGTCTGCCATGGCCGGCGCGCTGCCCGCCGCGCAGCCGGCCATGGCGGCGCCCGACGGCGC
>NZ_JAJMLX010000218.1 GCF_020991325.1 Bordetella petrii
TCCTGGTATGTGCACTTTGCCTCGGGCACCGCCACGTCCGACGAACGCGAACAGTTCGCCCGCTGGCGCGACCGCCAGCTCGGCATCGCTCAGTTCTACATCCAGGGTGTTGGCCTGGGCGTCGATATGAATGACGTCGCCATCGCGGATCAGGCCGATGGGCCCGCCCGAGGCGGCTTCGGGGCCGGCATAGCCGATGCACAGCCCGCGCGTGGCGCCCGAGAAGCGGCCGTCGGTCAGCAGCGCCACTTTCTCGCCCATGCCCTGCCCGTACAGCGCCGCCGTGACGCTGAGCATTTCCCGCATGCCCGGCCCGCCCTTGGGCCCTTCGTTGCGTATCACCAGCACTTCGCCCGGCTGGTAGGTGCGCTGCGACACGGCGCGCATGCAGTCTTCTTCGTTTTCGAAGACCCGCGCCGGCCCGGAAAACCGCAACGACTTCAGGCCGGCGATCTTCAGCAGCGCCCCCTGGGGGCTGAGATTGCCCTTGAGCACCGTGACACCGCCCGAGGGATGAATGGCCTGCGTGCAGGGCCGCACCACCTGGCCGTCGGGTTCGGGGGCGTCGGCCAGCGCCTGTTCCAGGCTGCGGCCATCCAGGGTAAGCACACTGCCGTCCAGGTAGCCGCCTGCCAGCAGGGCCTTCAGTACGGCCGGTACGCCGCCTGCTTCGTGCAGATCGCGGGCCAGGAAGCGCCCGCCGGGTTGCAGATCGGCAATCAGCGGGGTGCGGCGGAACACCTCGGCCACGTCGTCCAGGGTGTAGCGTATGCCGGCCTCGTGCGCGATGGCGGGAATGTGCAGCGCGGCGTTGGTGGATCCGCCCGTGGCGGCCACCGCGGCACAGGCGTTGTCCAGGCTGGCGCGGGTGACCAGGTCGCGCGGCAGCGGGCCGCCGTCGGCCAGGATGCGCATGACCCGCAGGCCGGCCTGCTGGGCAATGGCCAGGCGTTCGCTGTACACCGCCGGCATCATCGCCGACCCCAGCGGCGACAGGCCCAGGGCCTCGCCCACCATGGCCATGGTGTTGGCAGTGAACTGGCCCGGGCACGACCCGGCCGACGGCGTGCAGGTGCGCTCCATGGTTTTCAGCTCGGCGGCCGTCATGGTGCCGTGCTGCACGCGGCCCACGGCCTCGATGGTGTCCAGGATGGTGGCCTGGCGGCCCAGGGCATGGCCAGGCAGCGTGGCGCCGCCATACAAGAATACGGCCGGCACATTTACCCGCACCATGGCCATCATCATGGCCGGCAGGGTCTTGTCGCAGCCGGCGAACGCCACCAGCCCGTCATAGGCGTGGCCGCGCACCACCAGCTCGACGCTGTCGGCGATGGTCTCGCGCGACAGCAGGCTCATGCGCATGCCGGCATGATTCATCGAGGTGCCGTCCGATACCGATATGGTGGAAAAACTCACCGGCACGCCGCCGCCGGCGGCCACGCCCAGGCGGGCGCGGTCGGCCTGGGGCGCCAGCCCCATCGAACAGGGCGTGTTTTCGCCCTGGGTGCTGACGATGCCGACCACCGATTTTTCCAGGGCCTCGTCGTCGAAGCCCGTGGCGCGCAGGAAAGCGCGATGCGGGGCCCGGGTAAGGCCGTGGGTGACCATGCGGGAGCGGTGCTTGTGCAATGACATGGGGAATCCAGGTAAGGCGCGCGCAGGCATCAGGCGCCGGCCAGCATGCCGCGGTGCGCCGTCAATTTATCGAAGGCCCAGCAGATATCGCGTTCCATGGCGGCCCGCGCCTGGCCGGCGTCGCGCTGCGCAATGGCTTGCACGATGGCGGCATGGAATTCGGCGCCGGGCCGTTCGTCGGAATGCATGAGTTCGCGGGTGGCGCGCAGATAGGGGCCCGACTGCAGCCAGAGGCTTTCGATGGTGGCCATCATCGAGTCCGAGCGCGCCGCGCGGTAAATCGTGAAATGGAACAGCTGGTTGTTTTCCAGGCCGTCGGGCACTGAAGCGGGGTCGGCCAGCGACTGGCCGATTTGCGCCGCCAGGCCGCGCAGGGTGTCCAGTTCCTGGCCGGTGATGTGCTCAACCGCCCAGGCCGTGACGGTGCCCTCGATCAGCAGGCGGGCGCGCCGGATGTCTTCCAGGCGCGCGCGCGAGATCACCGGCACGCGCATCGACCGGCTTTTCATGGGCTCCAGCGCGCGCTGTGCCGCCAGCCGGCGCAACGCCTCGCGCACCGGCATGGCGCTGGTGCCGAAGGCGTCGGCCAGTTCCTGTATGCCCAGCACTTCGCCCGCGGCGTAGTCGCCGCGCATCAGGTGGTCGCGCAGCCGGCGGTACACCGCTTCGTTGACCGAGGTGTGCACCAGGGGCGCCAGGTCGGGATGGGCAGGCATTCAGATCTTTGATCAAAAATCAAAGACGCTAATTTGCGCAAAAAACCCCGGCCCGCCTATCCAGGTTTCCCCTTACTGGCGGCCGGGGCGCGCGCCGGCGCGGGCCTTGGCGCTTAGCGTGGGTGGCGGGCCTTGTACGCCTGGCGGTACTTGTGCAGCAGGGGCTCGGTGTAGCCATTGGGCTGGCCCAGCCCTTCGAACACCAGCGCGCTGGCCGCCTGGTAGGCGATCGAGGTGTCGAAATGCCCCGCCATGGGCTGGTACAGCGGGTCGCCGGCGTTTTGCTCGTCGACCACCTTGGCCATGCGTTGGAAAATTTCGCGCACCTGCTCGCGGGTGGTAACGCCGTGGCGCAGCCAGTTGGCGATATGCTGGCTGGAAATGCGCAGGGTGGCGCGGTCTTCCATCAGGCCGATGTCGTTGATGTCGGGCACCTTCGAGCAGCCCACCCCCTGGTCGATCCAGCGCACCACGTAGCCCAGGATGCCTTGCGCGTTGTTCTCGATTTCGCGGCGGATATCGTCGGGCGACCAGTCGGCGGGGTTGCCCACCGGCACGGTCAGCAGGCCGTCGAGCAGTTCGCCGCGCACGCTGGCCAGCGGCGTGCCTTCCAACTGCTGCTGCACGGCCTGCACATCCACTTGGTGGTAATGCAGGGCATGCAGGGTGGCGGCCGTGGGCGACGGCACCCACGCGGTGTTGGCGCCGGCCTTGGGGTGGGCGATTTTCTGTTCCAGCATGGCGGCCATCAGGTCGGGCATGGCCCACATGCCTTTGCCGATCTGCGCGCGGCCGCGCAGGCCGCAATCCAGGCCCACCAGTACATTGCTGCGTTCGTAGGCGGCGATCCAGGCGCTGGATTTCATGTCGCCCTTGCGCAGCATGGGCCCGGCTTCCATGGCGGAATGCATTTCGTCGCCCGTGCGGTCCAGGAAACCCGTGTTGATGAACGCCACGCGGCCGGCGGCGGCCTGGATGCAGGCCTTCAGGTTGACGCTGGTGCGGCGTTCTTCGTCCATGATGCCCATTTTCAGGGTGTGGCGCGGCAGTTCCAGCAAGTCTTCGACGCGGTCGAACAGCTCGTTGGCGAAGGCGACTTCGGCCGGGCCATGCATCTTGGGCTTCACGATGTAGATGGAGCCGGTGCGCGAATTGCGCTTGCCGGCGCGGTCGGGCAGGGCCGCCAGCACCGTGACCACCGCGTCCAGGATGCCTTCGGGGATTTCGTTACCGTCCTGGTCGAGCACGGCGGGGTTGGTCATCAGGTGGCCCACGTTGCGCACGAACATCAGCGAACGGCCGTGCAGCGTCAGCGTGCCGCCGCCCGGAGCCTGGTATTCGCGGTCGGCGTGCATGCGGCGGGTGAAGGTTTGCCCGCCCTTGGTGACCTGTTCGGTCAGGTCGCCCTTCATCAGCCCCAGCCAGTTGCGGTACACGTGCACCTTGTCTTCGGCATCGACCGCGGCCACCGAATCTTCGCAGTCCATGATGGTGGTCAGCGCGGCTTCGACCACCACGTCTTTGACGCCGGCGGCGTCGGTGGCGCCGATGGCGTGCGCGCGGTCGATCTGGATTTCAATGTGCAGGCCGTTGTGCTTGAGCAGGATGGCCTGCGGGGCCCGTGCCTCGCCCTGGAAACCCGCGAACTGGCCGGCCTGCTTCAGCCCGGTGCTGCCTTGCGGCAGGGCCACGCGCAACTGGCCGTTGTCGACGCTGTAGCCGGTGGCGTCGGCGTGCGACCCCTGCGCCAGCGGCGCGGCCTGATCCAGGAAGGCGCGGGCGCGCGCGATAACCGCCTGGCCGCGCCCGGGGTGGTAGCCGCGCCCGGTGTCGCCGGGCGTGGGGGCAATGGCGTCGGTGCCGTACAGCGCATCGTACAGGCTGCCCCAGCGCGCGTTGGCGGCGTTCAGCGCATAGCGCGCGTTTGACATCGGTACCACCAGTTGCGGGCCGGCCTGCTCGGCGATTTCGGCATCCACGCCGGCGGTGCTGGCCTGCACGGTATCGGGTTGCGGCTGCAGGTAGCCGATTTCTTCCAGGAAGGCGCGATAGGCGGCCAGGTCGCGCACGGGGCCGGGGTGGGCGCGGTGCCAGGTATCCAGTTCGCGTTGCAGGCGGTCGCGTTCGGCCAGCAGGGCGCGGTTGCGGGGCGCCAGGTCGCGCACCAGGGCGGCAAAGCCGGTCCAGAAACGTTTGCCGTCGACGCTGCTGGCGGGCAGGGCCTCGTCCTGAATGAAGCGGTGGAGCGCGGCCGCCACTTGCAGGCCATCTTGCTGGATTCGATCAGTCATGCGGGTCTCGGAAAGGATGAAATCGGGGGCCGGCCCGATCCGGGCAGCGAGCCTACATCATCGGTGCTGGGGGCGGCGCTGTCCAGCCGAAAGGCCACTGGTCATACCAGTTTATTTTCCCCACGTTTGCCCGTTAACCGGTTTTTATGGTGTGATTCCAGCAATTTGAATGCAATATGGCCGTAAGGTCTGGCACAGGCCCCAGCCTGGTCATACCAGTAGGACGAATATGGAAACCGAAGCCGTCGCGGGCCGCCAAGTGGCCGATGTGGTTGCCGAGCGCATCGAGCGCCTGATCATGGACGGGGTGCTCAAGGCTGGCCAGGCCCTGCCCTCGGAACGCCGCCTGACCGAAAAGCTGGGCGCGTCGCGCACGGCGCTGCGCGAAGGGCTGAAGCTGCTGCGCGCGCGAGGCATTATCCGCACCGAGCAGGGCAAGGGTTCGTTCGTGGCGCCTATTTCGCAGGTGGACGCCGGGCCGCTGGTGCACCTGTTCCATTCGCAACCACGCACCCTGTACGATCTTCTGGAAGTGCGCGCCCTGCTGGAAGGCGAATCGGCGCGGCTGGCCGCCATACGCGGCACCGAGGCCGACTTCATCATGATCCGCCGCCGTTACGACGAGATGATCGCGGCGCACGGGCAGGATACCGACATCGCCACCCATGCCCACCTGGACCACGCATTTCACCTGGCGGTGTGCGAGGCCTCGCACAACCCCGTGCTGACGCACACGCTGCAATCGCTTACCGACCTGATGCTGGGATCGGTATTCGCGTGCGTGAACAACCTGTACCACCGCCAGCCGCACAAACGCCAGATCGACCTTCAGCATGAAAGCGTGTTCCACGCCGTGACCGGGCGGCTGCCCGAACAAGCCCGCCAGGCCGCCACCGACCACGTCAATAGCGTGCGGCACAGCCTGGGCGAGATCGAACAGGAAGAACAGCGTCTGGTGCGCGCCACCCTGCGCCTGGAAGGCTGGGCCTGAGGCCGGTTCCTATCAAGCGGCCCGGCGCCGGCCCCGGCTATACGGCGGCGATGCAGCTGGCCAGGGGCTGGCCCGCATAGATGCGGCCGTGGCGGTTGGCCAGCAGCGCGTCCAGCGGGATGCTTTCCTGGCCCACGAAACCGCGCTGCGGCAGCACGCCCTGCGCCACCAGATCCAGGGCGGTGCAGATCCCGGCCGCCGTCGACAACTGGATGGCGCTGAGCGCGTGGCCGTCTATGGTGTCGCCATAGACGCGCGCCGAGTACGACTCCTGCAGCAGCTGCTTGCCGCGATACCCGCTGGCGGATGCCAGGATCACGATCACGTCCTGCGCGGTGGCGGGAATGGCGCTTTCCAGAATGTCCTGCAGCAGTTCGCGGCGGTCGCGCAGGCGCAGGTCGTTCAGCAGCAGTTTCATGATGCTGCAGTGGCCCGGATAGCGCACCGACTTGTAGTCCACGTTGCGTGCCTTGCCCAGCAGGGTTTCGGGCAAGGTGCCCAGGCCGCCCGAGGTATTGAAGGCCTCGTATTCCACACCGTCCAGGGTGAAGGTCTCGTAGCCTTCCAGGGGCGGCACGCGGGCCAGCTCGCCGTCGACGATGGCCACGCAGGGGTTGCAGTACTCGTTGATCAGCCCCTCGGTGCTCCAGGTGAGGTTGTAGCGCAGGGCATTGCCGGGGTAGCGCGGCAGGGCGCCCACCCGCATGCGCAAGTCCAGCAAGGGGTCGAAACGGCGCGCCAGGTCATGGCCCAGCACGCCGATGAAGCCCGGCGCCAGGCCGCACTGGGGCATCAGTACCGTGCGCGCGTGGTCCGCCAGTTCACGTACGGCTTGGGTGCTGGCCACGTCTTCGGTCAGGTCAAAATAGTGCACGCCGTGCCGCGCGCACAGCCCGGCCACGGCAATGGCGCGGTGGAAAGGCAAGGCATTCAGTACGGCGTAGCGGCCTGCCACGGCATCTTGCAGGGCGGCGTCGCTGGCGATGCGCAAGGTCTGGCAGCCCAGCGCGGCCACGGCATCCAGCCGCGCCGCGTCCTGGTCGGCCACGCAGACGTGGTAGTCGCCCGTGCGCTGCAGCAGCAGGGCGATGGCAAAGCCGATTTTTCCGGCTCCCAGGACGGTAAGGGACGGCAGTGCGCGGGACATGGCTGGCTCTCCGGAAGGCGTATGGGTGCCTTCATGCTAGTGCCGTCTGATGTCGATATGTAGCGCACATAACGCCGATTTGCCCTGAAAAATCGAACGAAATGACGGAATAAATGGGCAATATGTCTAACGACAGGCCCGCAAGCATGAAAAAGCGGGCCCCGTGGGGCCCGCTGCGGGGATGCCTGCCCGCCGGCAAGGCACATCAGCCTTGCGAGGGGTAGTCCAGGTCGCCGAACGAGTAGTGGCCTTCGGCCTTGGCGTGGGCCAGTTCGTCGCGCACCTCGGCGCGGGTCAGTTGGGAATCGTCGCTGGCGGCTTGGGGCGGGTATTGCTGTTCGCCGTAGGTGATCAGGCCGGCGGCACGGGCCTGGGCCAGTTCCTGTTGAACCTGGGCGCGGCTGGCGCTGGACGTCTGGGCCACGGGGGCGGGGTAGTCCTGCTCGCCGAAGCTGTACTGGCCGTTGGCCTTGGCCTGGGCCAGTTCGGCCTGGACCTGGGCGCGGGTCAGCGGTTGCGAGTTGTCGGCGGCCTGGGCACCGGCGGCGACGCCCAGGGAAAGCAGAATGGCGGTAGCTAGGGTTTTCATGGCAAATCTCCAGTTCGATGTCTTGGGCTGCGCACCCGGCGATTGCTTGGGGGCGTGAATGTTTCCCGGTGAAGACATTCTGGACTTGCATGGCACTAGGATAAACCCTAGTTTTTCGAAAATATTTTTCCAAATATGCGACTAATCTGAGAGGCGCAGGGGGAATTGCGGGGTGGGGAGGGGGCGATGACTTGTGGCTGGCGGTGGGTGGTTCTTCTGGCGTCGGCGTGATTCCGCATTGCCGGGGCGAGCGGGGTGCTTGGCATGTTTGGGGCATGCCCGGGTAAAGGAAGAGGATTGTGCGCTGCCGGCCTAGCGCTGCAATTCGTCTTGCGCGTCCTTCAGGTCGGCCTGGGCTTCTTCGAGTTTGCGCTGGGCCTTGTCGATTTTGTCCTGGCGGCCGTCGGCGCGGGCTTCGGCCAGTTCTTCTTCGCGTTCGGTGACTTCTTCGCGGCGTTCGGCGATGGCGTCTTCGCGTTCGGCGCGCAGCGAGGCGTCGGTGCACGACCCGCGGGCTTCCGACAGGGCACGGCGCAGGCCGGCTTCGCGCTGGCTGTTGCCCTGGGCCTGCGCGGCGGCGATGTCGTTTTCAATGTGGCAGAACTTGGCCGCGCAACTGCGCAGGGCGCTGCAATCCTGCATGG
>NZ_JAJMLX010000219.1 GCF_020991325.1 Bordetella petrii
GCCGCATGTGCGCGGCTTCACGCGCATATACCAGAATGAAGTGACGCAGGCGCACCTGGGCTGCGATTTCGCCAGCCTGGCAGGCAATGCGCCCACGCCAGAGCCGCCGATTTACTGACGGGCAAGGCAAGGGCGCGGGCATGTTTCCGCGCCCATCCCGCATAATGTCGGCTGATCCCGCCCACGGCCCTGCCATGAGAACCGACAGCCGCCTTTCCCGCATGCTGCATGTACTGCTGCACATGGCCCGTGCCGAGCAGCCCATGACATCAGAACAGATCGGGCAGATGCTGGGCACCAATCCTGCCGTCGTGCGCCGGACCATGGCCGGCCTGCGCAAGGCGGGCTATGTGCAGTCTGACAAGGGCCATCACGGCGGCTGGCGGCTGGCGCGCGGGCTGGACCAGATTACCTTGCTGGACGTGCACCGCGCGGTGGGCGGGCCGCGCATCTTCGCTATTGGCGCCGATCGCGACAACCCGGACTGCGCCGTCGAGCGCGTGGTCAACGAGGCCATTGCCGATGCGCTGCACCAGGCCGAAGCCTTGCTGGTGCAGCGGCTGGGTTCGGTCAGCCTGGGCGACCTGGCGGGGCAGTTCGATGCCCTGTGCCTCGCGGGCAAGGCCACACACCAGACGCATTGATTGCGCGTCGGCGCGCTGCGCGTATTGACCGGCGGATTCTTTTTGGTTTTAATGTAACTTTAAAAGATACGTGAAATTCTATTCAGGCAAGGCGGTGTTTCCATGGACCATGACGTGATCATCATCGGCGGCAGCTACGCGGGGCAGTCGGCCGCGCTGCAATTGGCGCGCGCGCGCCGCGATATTCTGGTTATCGACGCGGGCGAGCGGCGCAATCGCTATGCGGCGCATTCGCACGGCTTCCTGGGGCAGGACGGCCGGCCGCCAGGCGATATCGCGGCCGACAGCCGCGCGCAGTTGCTGCGCTACGAAACCGTGCAATGGCAGGATGCCCGCGTTGCCGCGGCGCACGCCATCGAAGGCGGTTTCCGGGTAGTGCTGGAAGATGGCGGCGCCCATACGGCATGCCGCATCATCCTGGCCGCCGGGGTACGCGACGAATTGCCCGATGTGGTGGGGCTGGCCGAGCGCTGGGGCCGCCATGTCTTTCATTGCCCCTATTGCCACGGCTATGAGCTGCTGAAAGGAAAAATCGGCGTGCTGGCGGTTTCGGAATTGTCGCTGCACCAGGCGCTGATGCTGCCGGACTGGGGGCCGACCACATTGTTCCTGAACGGCGCGTTCGAGCCCGACGCCGGGCAGCGCGCGCAATTGCGGGAGCGCGGCGTGCAAGTGGAAGCCGGTGGCGTGGCGCGCCTGGATGGCGATTGCAGCGTGGTCATGCAGGACGGCCGCGCGTTCGACCTGGCCGGCCTGTTCGTCGCCACGCGCTTGCATCCCAGCGCTTTGGCGGCGCAACTGGGGTGCGCCCTGGACGCCGGGCCATTGGGGGAATATGTGGCCACCGATGGCACCAAGGCCAGCACGGTGCCGGGTGTGTTCGCCTGCGGCGACGTGGCGCGGGCGGCGGGCAATGTGGCCTTGGCCGTGGGCGATGGCGCCATGGCGGGCGCGGCCGCGCATCGTTCGCTGATGTTCGGGCTTTGACGGCCGGTGTGGCCGCGCGCGGGGGCAGGGCCGGCCGGGGCGGTTGGACCGCCCGCGGTCAATGATGGGCAGGAACTGCCAGGCGCGGCAGACTGCGCTGGATGGTTACCGCCACGCCCAGGGCCAGGACAAGCAGGCCGCAAGCCGCCAGGGCATTGACGCGCAAGCCATGGCTGTCCACCATTTGGCCTCCCAGGAAAGACCCCATGGAGATGGCCAGGTTGAAAATGGCTACCGACCAGGCCGTGGCGGGTTCCAGGTTGGACGCGGCGGCTTTCATGGTCCAGGTCATCACCGACACTGACACGCCGCCGTATGCCAGGCCCCACAGCAACAGTACCAGCGCGCCGCCCCAGGCGCTGCCGGCGGTGGCGAACAGCAACAGCAGCGTGGTGGCCAGGCCTGCCGCGATGACGATGAGCGTCCAGCCGACCCGCCGCGCCGCGTTCAGGCCCGCCACGAAGTTGCCGACGATGCCGGCGGTGCCGTAGGCGAACAGCAGTACGCCCATCCATTCGGGGTGAAACCCCGATACCGAAAGCAGCCAGGGGCGCACGAACGTGAAGGCCATGAAATGGCCCGCCACCAATAGCAGCGTCATCAGCAAGCCCAGGCGCAGGCCCGGGTTGGACCAGGCTTGCAGCAGGGCGCCCACCGACACCGAGCGGCCCACCGGCAGGGGCGGCATGGACCACAAGTGCAGGGCCAGCACCAGTGCGGCGAGCATGGCCATGCTGCCGAAGGCCATGCGCCAGCCGGCCAGGTCGCCGATCAGGGCGCCCAAGGGTACCCCCAGCACCGATGCGGCAGCCACCCCCCCGAAAATGATGGACGTGGCCAGCCCGACCGATTTCGCGGGCACCAGCCGCACCGCCAGGCCGCTGGCCACCGCCCAGATGCCGCCGATACACAGGCCCACCAGCACGCGCGCGGCAAGCAGCCACGCCATGCTGGGTGCCAGGGCAGTGGCCAGGTTGGCGATGATCAGCAGCACGAACAGAATGGACAGAATGTGGCGCCGGTCGATGCCGCCCGCCGCCACGATGACCAGCGGGGCGAACAAGGCCGCCAGCAGGGCGGGCACAGTCAACAGCAGCCCGGTGGTGCCGGTGGAGGCATGGACCGTCTGGGCGATGGACGTCAGCAGGCCGACCGGCAGCATTTCGGTGGTAACCACCGCAAAGGTGGCCAGCCCGCCGCTGGCCACGGCCAGCCAGGGGCGGGAATGGGGGCGGGCCGCCGGGCTGGCGGAGGGTTTCGCTGGGGTCATGGAATGAGGTGCTCGATAGGGCGGCGGAATGTGGGGCATAATAGATACATACGCGATGTATGTCAATTTACATACGTTGCGTATGTACAAGGAGACCGCCATGCCCCGCCGTACCCGCGCCGAGATGATCGAGGAAACCCGCGCCAAGCTGGTGGCGGCCGCGCGCGTTGCGTTCGGCAGGCAGGGCTATGCCAACACGTCCATGGACGATTTCACGGCCCAGGCGGGGCTGACCCGCGGCGCGCTATATCACCATTTCGGCGACAAGGCGGGTTTGCTGGCCGCGGTGGTGGAACAGATCGACGAAGAAACGGACGCGCGCCTGCAGGCGGTTTCCGATGCGGCGCCGAACACCTGGGAAGGTTTCCGGAACCGTTGCCGCACCTATCTGGAAATGGCGCAGGAACCGGAAATGCGCCGCATCGTGTTGCAGGATGCACGCGCCGTGCTGGGCACCGCTTCGGTGGTGTCGCAGCAATTCTGCGTGACATCGATGGCAGACCTGCTCGAAGCGCTGATGCAGAACGGTGTGATCCGGCAGGCCGAGCCGCAGGCCCTGGCCCGCATGATCTACGGCGCCCTGGCCGAGGGCGCGTTCTGGATCGCCGAATCGGAACTCGAGGGCGATGGCGGGCGCTATGACCAGGCCCGCGCCGCTCTGGATGTGCTGCTAGATGCCTTGCCTGCTTCCCGGACACCGTCCAATTGAGACTGTCGCGGCATACAACGGTGTCTGGCACCCGCTGGGAGCCAGACACCCGGGAAATCTTGCGAAAACTCGCCACGGGGGGCGGGTTCGCTGTGCGGTCGGGGCCAGGCACCTGCGGAAACCCGGTGCGCGCGGCCAATCCGGATTTGCACTTCAGGCCGCGGGCATGCGAGGTACGCCGTGGGCAGCCTCGTAGTCGGCGAACGACCGTAGTTGGTCGGCCAGTGCCTTGCGAAACGCCGGACGGGCTTCGCAGCGGTCGCGGTAGGCCTGCAGCGCGGGCCGTTCGCTGACCAGCGGCGTATGCTTCAGAATGCGCAGCACGCTGGACATCATCAAGTCTCCCGCCGTGAAGCTGGTTTCCAGGTAGTCCCGCTGGCCCAGCCATGCCGCCAGTTCATCCAGGCGCTTGCCTATTGCCTGCAGCACGGTGGGGCGGGCGGACTGTGTCCAGGGTTGGTCTTTGTAGAAGAAGTCCAGGCCGGCCAGCTGCATGATGGGCGGTTCGATAGTGTTCAGCGCGGCCAGCACCCAGGCGCGGGCGCGCGCGCGGCCCACCACGTCGGCGGGCAGCAAGTGGCTGCCCCGATCGGCGATTTCCAGCACGATGGCGCCGGATTCGAACAGCCGCAGCTCGCCGTCTTCAATGGCCGGCACCTGCCCGAAAGGCTGCAGGGCCCGGTATTCGGCGCTGGCCTGTTCTTTGATGCCGATCAGTCGTTCACGGTAGGGCAGGCCGGCCTCTTCCAGCGCCCAGCGCACGCGCAGGTCGCGAACCTGGCCCTGCGCGAACGGTGGTACCCAGCGGAATGCGGTCAAAGTAATCATTGGGGCTCCTTGTCAGCCGGCGAAGCGCCGCGCCAGTTTGTCCAGCGCGCCACCCCAGCCTTCTTCGTGGCCGCGGCGCGTTTCTTCGTCTTGCAGCCCGGCGTGCGTGAAGGTGAGTTCGGTGCCGGTGTCGATGGCGCGCAGGGCGATCTCGACGCGCGACTCGCCGCTGTCTTCGTCGCCCTGCCAGCGCCAGCTCATGGCCAGGTGGTGTGGCGGCTCGACGCGCAGGTATTCGCCGCTGCTTTCGTGTTCGCTGCCGTCGAGCATGCGAAAGCGCACGCGGAAGCGGCCGCCGACGCGCGGGTCGGTTTCCGCCACCAGCACCGGGCCGTCATCGGGGCCCCACCAGCAGGCGATGCCGTCGGGGGTGGTCAGTGCTTCGAATACGGTAGCGGGTTGCGCATTGATGCGCCGTACCAATGTCAGGCTGCTCATGGCTTGGGTCTCCTTTGGGCTTCCTGGTGTTCCGCATAGGCGGCCAGGCGGTCGAGGCTGTGGGTCCAGAAGTGCTCGTAGCGGCGCAGCCATTCCATGGCGACCTGCATGGGTTGGGGGGACAAGCGCACGGTGACGGTGCGTCCGGCCTTGCTGCGCACGATGAGGCCGGCGTGGTCGAGCACGTCCAGGTGCTTCATGACGGCCGGCAGCTTGATGGGGAAGGGCTGGGCCAGTTGGCTGACCGTGGCGCTGCCCGCGCGTTCCAGGTGCATGAGGATGGCCCGCCGGGTAGGGTCGCCCAGCGCGGCGAAAGTGTGGTCGAGGTTTTTTTGATAGTTCACCATTTGGCAAACTATCCGCCTGCGCCGGCATCCTGTCAAGCCCTGCGGCCGGCTCTTGCACCCAGGCGGCACGCGGTACCATTGCTTCCGGGCGGCGCCGGCAATTCGCCGGCGGCCGGTACATTGGGGCGAGGAATTCGTCGAGCGCATGGCCGATATGCAGGATCAGAACGGGCAGGGCGGGCGTTGGAAACGCAGCGTATTCTGGGCGCTGGGCATGCTGATGCTGGCCCTGGCCATCGTGGGCGCCGTACTGCCCGTGATGCCCACCACGATTTTCGTCATTCTGGCGGCGGCGTGTTTCGGCCGTGCATCGCCGCGCTGGGAAGCCTATTTGCTGCAGCATCCGCGATTCGGCCCGCCATTGGTGGCGTGGCGTGAGCAAGGCGCCATCTCGGCGCGCGGCAAACTGTTCGCGGTGGCCGGTATCGCGCTGGGCATGGCGGTGTTCTGGTACACCACGCGGCCGGTACTGTGGCTGGGCCTGCTGGTCAGCGCGGGCATGGTGGCATGCGCGGCGTGGCTGGTCAGCCGTCCGGCGCCGCGGGCCGACTGACCATGGCGTACATCCTGCGCGCCGCGCGGCCAGACGATTTGCCGCTGCTGATGCATATCGAGACACAGGCGCTGGCCTTGCTGGAGGGGCACCCCGTGCATGCCGTGTTCGCGGGCCACGCGACGCCGGCTGGCGATTTCGCCGCGGGCCGACAGCGCGATTGCCTATGGGTGGCTTGCGAAGGCGGCCGCGATACGCCCGTGGGGTATGTGCTGGCGGGCGATCTGGATGGAGACTTCCATATCCTGCAAATGGATGTGTCGCCGGCCCACGGCCGGCGTGGCGTGGGCCGCGCCTTGCTGGAGCACGCCTGCGCCCGGGCGCGCACGCGTGGCTACCGGCATGCCGTGCTGACCACCTTGTCCGATGTGGCATGGAACGCGCCGTTTTATGCCCGTACGGGCTTTCAGGTGCTGGCCCCCGGGCAATGGACGGCCGGTTTGCGCGCGGTGATGCAGCATGAGCGGAGCCTGGGTTTTCCCATGGACCTGCGTGTGGCGATGTGGCGCGACCTGCAGGCCGGGTCTTACGAGGCCGCCTCGACATAGCGCAGGCCGATCAGCCCCACCGCTGTCAGCCCCAGGAACAACAGACGCTGCCAGTGCGCGCTTTCGCCGAACAGGGCAATGCCCAGGATGACCAGGCCCAGTGCGCCCAGGCCCGTCCAGATGGCGTAGGCCGTGCCCACGGGCAGGGTCTGCAGCGCCTTGGCCAGCAGGTAGATGCTGCCCAGGCCAGCCAGGACGGCCAGCGCGCTGGGCAGCGGGCGAGTCCAACCCTGGTTCAGTTTCAAGCCTAGTCCCATCACGATTTCCAGCCCGGCGGCTGCCAGCAGATAGGTCCAGCCCATGTCATGCCTCGGCTTGCGCAAGCGGCCGGGCGGCAGCCAGGCCTTGCCGCACGGCCGGCCGTGCATCGATGCGGGCCAGCCAGTCGCGCACCCGTGGAAAGGGCGCCAGGTCCAGTTGCAGTTCGCCGTGCGTGCGCAGCCAGGGAAACGCGGCAATATCGGCGATGGAATAGTCGTCCAACGCCAGGTGTGCGGATTCGGCCAGGCGGCGTTCCACCACGCCATACAGGCGCAGCGCTTCCCGGGTGTAGCGGGCGATGGCTTCGTGGTTGGGCTGTGGGGATGCATGCAGGAACCACCACAACTGGCCCAGCATGGGGCCTATGCCGCCCACCTGGAAATGCAGCCATTGCTGCACCTGCCATTGGCCGGCCAGGCCGGCCGGCTGCAAATGGCCGCAACGTGCCGACAGGTAGCCGAGGATGGCGCCGGATTCGAACAGGGTGACGCGATGGGCATGGTCGACGATGGCGGGGATCTTGCCGTTGGGGTTGATGGCCAGGTATTCGGGCCGGTGCTGGTCGCCCTGGTTCAGGTCCAGGGTGACCTGCTGGTGCGGCAGGCCGGCTTCGTGCAGGTAAATGGCGATCTTGTGGCCGTTGGGGGTGTTGGCGTTGTAGAAGGTCAGTGCTGTTTCAGGCGTTTGCATGGCCGGCTCCTATTTGATTGCAAATGCAACGATTGCTTTTGCAACTATAGGCCTCGAGACCTGTCCGCGCAAGGGGCGAGGCTTGCGTGCCAATTGCCGCTATTGGAGAATGCCTACGCCGCGTCGGCGCCGGCCAGGCGGGCGGTTTGGGCTGCCCGGTCCAGGGCGGCGCTGAAGCGGGCCTGCTCGCTGTTGCTGAAGTTGGCCAGGAACATTTCGTTCACGGCGCGTTGGTAGACGGCCCACATTTTCTTGCGCAGCGCCCGGCCTTCGCGGGTAATGGCGGCGTAGGCGGCCCGGCCGTCATGGGCCGACCGCGTGCGCGTGACCAGGCCTTCCTGTTCCAGGCGGTCGACCAGCCGGGTCAGGTTGTAGCGTTCGATGGCCAGGACATCGGCCAGTTCGTGCATGCGGCGCTTGCCGCCCGGGCCGGTTTCCAGGCCCCACAGCGCGTCGTACCAGGCGTAGGCGGGCAGCCCGGCCTGGGCCAGGCGGTGTTCAACCTCGCGGATGATGAGCCGGTGGGCGCGGACGTATGAAAACCAGAGATCTGGCGCATCGGACATGGAGTGGGGTTTCCCCGGGTGGACGTGAATGGGTGCCGCG
>NZ_JAJMLX010000022.1 GCF_020991325.1 Bordetella petrii
TCGAACAGGCAGCGCGGCCTCGGCGGCGGGCCTGCTGTCCGTTGGCGGCTCGGCCGGTACGGGCGGCGACGGTGGGGCGGTCACGGTGAACGCGAACGGCACGCAGAAGACCTCGGGCAATTACGCCTACGGCGTCGTCGCCCAATCCATCGGTGGTGGCGGCGGCAACGGCGGGGACGCCTTTGCGCTGACGACGGCGCTGCCCACGCCGGCCATCGGAGGAAACGGCGGCAATGGCGGAGATGGCGGTACTGTGGTCGCGAACATCAACAACAACGGCACGGTGACCACCCAGGGCGCGGGCGCCACGGGCCTGCTGGCGCAGTCGATCGGCGGTGGCGGCGGCAGTGGCGGGTCCGCCACCAATGTGGCCCTGCTCGATCTCATTTCTCTGGCGATCGGCGGCTCGGCCGGCGACGGCGGGTACGCCGGCACGGTAACGGTCCAGACCTCGGGGGCGAGCCTGCAAACCAATGGCGCCGCTCAGACGGCAGGCGTCAATCTCGGATTCAGCGTGGGCGTGGCGGTGGGGGGCAGCGGCGGCGGGGGCGGCGACGCCGACCACGTTTCCGTGACGCTGGACGATACGCAGATCAATACGGCCGGACTGGTGCCTGGCCAGGCACCTTCCAACCCGTCGGGCTCGCAGGTGAACCAGACCGATTCTTATGGAATACTGGCCCAGTCTATCGGGGGCGGCGGGGGTACCGGCGGCAGTGCCGCGGCGCGCAGCGTAGCGTTGCCCGTCGGCGACGGCGAGACGTTCTTCGCGATCGGTTCGGCGGTGTCGGTAGGCGCATCGGGCGGCGACGGCGGCAGCGGCAAGGAAGTGGACGTGACACTGTCGGGCAACAGCCTGGTGCGTACCAATGGCCAGGGCTCGCATGGCGTGCTGGCGCAGTCCATCGGCGGTGGCGGCGGCAATGGCGGCGACTCGAAAGCCATGAGCCGCACGTTCACCGTTCCCGATGTCAGCATCGCGGTCAATGTCGATGTCTCGGTGGGCGGCAGCGGCGGCGTGACCGGCGACGCCGGGCTGGTCGACCTGACGCTCGATGATCAGGCCCAGATCGCGACGCATGGCGACTATTCCAACGCGCTGATGGGGCAATCCATCGGCGGGGGCGGCGGTAATGGGGGAATAGGCAGCAGCGGCAGCGGCGGCCTGTCCAAGGGTTCGGCCTATACGGTGGATGTCGGCGTGGGTGCCAAAGGCAAGGCCGGCGGCGCGGGCGGACAATTGCAGGCCACGCTGGCCCAGGGGACCGCGCTTACCACCTTCGGCTCGGGATCCCGTGGCGTGTTGCTGCAGTCGGTGGGTGGCGGCGGCGGGGCTTCACAGGGTGCAACCGTGGATGTCGGGGCTCCCCTGTCCACCGGCGGTGGCGGAGGAGGCGAAGCCACGACCAGTCTCACCGCGTCCGTCAGCGTGTCCGTGGGCGAAGATGGCGGCGCTGGCGGCGACGGCGGCACAGTGACGCTGACCGACGCCGGTACCATCAAGACGTCGGGCGATGACGCCGACGGCATCTTGCTGCAGTCCATCGGCGGCGGCGGCGGACTGGGTGGCTCTGCCGGCTCGGATGCCTCGGCCGGGCCTACCTCCTATCCCGACTACGATCCGGACGAGCCCGGAGGCGATCCTCCGTCGGACGATACCGATCTCGGCTCCTATTCACTGTCGATCGGCGTCGGCGGGAAAGGCGGCGGCGGCGGCAACGGCGGGAAAGTCACGGTGAACTACACCGGCAACACCACGACCCAGGGCGATCTTGCCGATGCCATGGTGGTGCAATCCATCGGCGGCGGCGGTGGAGTGGGCGGGACGTCGACCGCCAAGGGCGCCAAGGGCGACGCCGGTCTGTCGATCGCCGTGGGCGGCCAGGGCGGCGATGGCGGCGACGGCGGTGAGATCGACTTGAACATGCTGGGCACCGCCAATTCGGCCGGCACCCAGGCGGCCACGGGCCAGTTGACGACCCATGGCAATGTTGCCTACGGCTTGCTGGCCCAATCCGTCGGCGGCGGTGGCGGCCAGGCCGCCGATGGCTCGGCCGACGTCACCTACAAGACCATAGACACGCCGTCGCTACTGATCGGCGTGGGCGGCAAGGGCGGCGCCGGAGGCAAGGGCGGCACCGTCAACATGAATGCCGCGGGTAGCCTGATCGGCGCCTGGACGCAAGGCACCGGCTCGCACGCCATCGTCCTGCAATCGATCGGCGGCGGGGGCGGTGCCGCCAGCGCGGGCGCCAGCAACAGTGCCTCGCTCGAAGGCGACGGATTCGTCCTGAACCTGGGCGGCGGCGGGGCCGGCGCCGACAGCGGCGGCGGGACCATCAACGTGGACAGCGTGGTGCTGGCGACGACGAACGGGCATGGCGCCTATGGTTTCGTTGCCCAGTCCATCGGTGGCGGCGGCGGAATCGCATATGCGGGCCAGGCGGCCAACGTCAGCAGCGCGACCATCGACAGTTCACAGCAGAGTAATTCGTACGATGCATCCGGCGCGGACATCAACATGACCTTGAACGCCGTTGCGGGCTCCCAGGGAAGCAATTCCACGCCCAGCAGCATCTCGACGACAGGGTCCGCGGCGCACGGCATCGTGCTGCAGTCCATCGGCGGCGGCGGCGGAATAGCGGGCGACCCCGGGTTTCCGTTGGAAATGGGATGGCAGGGCGGTGGCCAGGCCAATTCACAGACGGCGCACGCCGAGGGTGGCGACATTACCCTGGACGTGGGCAGTTCGAATATCGTGGTGAACGGCGACAATAGCTACGGCGTCATCATGCAGTCGATCGCCGACGGCGGCGGCCTGGGCGGCACGAGCCAGGGCAGCTTCGCCGGATCGCTGTACGACCATTCGCAAGGCGGGGGCAGCAAGGCCGGCAGCATCACCTTCACCCAGTCGGGCGGCGCCATATGGACATACGGCAGCAACGCGGTCGGGGTTTTTGCGCAAAGCGACGGCAATACGTCCCAGGCATCGCCGATTTCTCTGACGATCAACGGCTGGGTCCAGCAGATGAACTGGGATCCGACCGCCATTGGCCTCTGGCTCGATGGCGGTACGACCAACAATAGTGTCACGGTCGGCGGTCTGCTCGTGGCGAACCTGGCCGTCCAGCAGACGGGCCATGGGATTACGAACGCAACGGTTTCCGGCACCGGTGCCATTTCCGGCTCGTTGGACCTGGGCGAGTCAAACGGCGACACCGTCGGCGCCGTGAACAATGCCGGTACCTTGCTCAATGCCAAGTTCATCAAGGGCACGGTGTTCAATGACGGCAGCGTACTGGTCGGCTCGCAATCCAGCATCGACGCCATGCATGTGACGCATGACTTCAACCAGCGCGAAGCCGGGGTATTGCATGTCAGTACAGACTTCTCCGGCAGGCGCGCCGACATGCTTACCGTGGACGGCGCGGCGCGGCTGGATGGGCGCGTACAGATCGACGCGGTAACGCTGATGCCGAACCGCGAACTGGTTTTTCTGCAAGCCGGCAGCCTGGCGCCGGAAGCAAGCGTGGGCGGCGCGTCCTCGCTGTTCGACTTCAACACTCGCTATACGGATCGGTCGGCCGCCGTGTCCGTGAATGGCGCGCACTTCGGTGCCGTGTCGGACAGCTACGGCGTGGGCTCCAACCTGCAAGCTGTCGGCGACCATCTGCAAGACATCTGGGATCGCGGCGGCACCGAGGAACTGGGCTCTCTTTATGCCCAGCTCGACCAGGCCGCCGGCGGCGGCGCGTCGCGCTATTCGTCGGCCTTGAGCGATCTTTCGACCGGCTTGTCGGCCGCGCCAGCCGCGCTGGCGACTGGATCCATGAAAGGATTCGCGGATTCCCTGTTCAGTTGCCCCTGGTTCAATGGCGCCAGCGCGCAGACCACCGAAGGCGACTGCGTGTGGGGCCGCATTGTGGACAAGACCACTCACCTGGACGCCGGACGCGGCACTTCCTCGACGCGGGCGCGATCCATGTCTTATCAGCTGGGCACCCAGAAGCGCATCGCGCCGAATTGGGTGGCGGGTTTGTCGGCCGCCTACGAAAACAGCACGATCCGTTCGGGCGACAGCCGCATGCACACCGAGGGCGATACGGGCTACCTGGGTGCCGTGCTCAAGTACGAGGCCGGGCCCTGGACGTTCTCGGGCGCCACCTACGGCAGCTTCGGCCAGTACGATAACAAGCGCCGCATCGGGTTGACCGGCGCGCAAGCCAAGAGCGATTCGAAGGTCTGGTCGATCGGCCAGCAATTGCGCGCATCCTATACCCATGCGACCGACAAGGCTTACATCAAGCCCTATGCCAATCTGGACCTGATCTATACGCGCATGCCGTCCTATGACGAGCACGGGGCAGGGCCCCTGGATCTGCGAGTCGACAGCGCCGACAAACTGACCGCGCTACTGACCCCGGGTGTCGAAGTGGGAGGGCGTTTCGATCTAAAGAACGGCCTCACCGCCCGCCCCTTCGCGAACGTGGGCGTATCGCTGGCCAGCACGGACAAATGGGACACCCGCGCCCAGCTCGCCGCGGCGCCGGCCGGCAGCCGGGATTTCAAGACCACCCTGGAGACAGGGCGCGTATTCGGTCATGCATCGATAGGTGTCGAACTGGCCAGCCGCCGCGGTTTCGACGTGCGACTGCAGTACGACGGCGTCATCTCTGACCAGACCCGCAGCTCGGGAGGCTCGGTGAAGGCAACCTGGAGGTTTTGAACCAAGGAAATTCAGTTTTTCGTAAGAATTGGCCGGGCTTGTTGCAGATTTGCGCAAGTGCCGGCCATTTCCATCGTCTGATCCGGCAAAACCCGATACCATTATTGAATAATAATGATTATCATGCGTGTTTTTCCAAATTAGAAGATGGAGCTCATGATGCACAAGGCATCTGAAGAGCGGGCAGGGGCAAGAAAACGTGTCACCGTGGTCGTCAAGCGGGCACTGGCAAGCAGCGCGGCGTTCTACGCCGCCGCTGCAGCGGCGCAAGCCACGGATCCGGCTGCGGCCAACGTAACCTCGTTGCCCGCCATTACTGTGTCGGGGGCCCAAGAGGCCATGGGCGAAGCCCCGCCGCCCATCGCGGGCGGCCAGATCGGCGCGGGCGCCCGCCTGGGCATCCTGGGCAATACGTCCATCATGGACACGCCCTTCAGCGTCACCAGCTACACCGCCCAAACCATGGAGAACGTGCAAGCTCGTTCGGTGGCCGACGTGGCCACCCTGGATCCTTCGGTACGGATGAGCAGCGCGCGATCCAACATCAACGAAGACCTGACGATCCGCGGGTTCAACGTGCCTTCCGGCGATTTTGCGCTGAACGGCATGTTCGGCCTGGCCCCGTTCTGGCGCGCGCCCGTCGAGACATTGGAACGTGTGGAAATCATCAAGGGGCCGTCGGCGGCGCTGTTCGGCATGACGCCGGGCGGCAGCGTGGGCGGGGTCGTCAATCTCGTGCCCAAGCGCGCGACCGACGAGCCCATTACCCGCCTCACTGGCAGCGTGTCATCGGATTCGGTGTTCGGGGTACATGCGGATATCGGCCGCCGCTTCGGGCCCGACAACGCCTTCGGCATCCGCGTCAATGCCATGATGCGCGACGGCGATACGCCGATCAAGGACCAGTCCACGCGCGAAAGCCTGGGGTCCGTGGCGCTGGACTATCGTGGGGAATCGTTGCGTGCCTCGCTGGACCTGCTGTGGCAAAAAGAACGCATCGATAACGTGGTGCGCCAGTTCCAGCTAAGCCCGACGCTCACCGCCATTCCCGAGGCGCCCAGCAACAATAATCCCTATCCCGGCCTGGGCTGGAGCGACGGACGCAATGGCTCCGGTGTGTTCAAGGTCGAGTACGACCTGACTGACAACCTTACCGCTTACGCTGGCTATGGCCAGCGCAAGCTGAACTGGGATGCCTTCGCCGGCAATCCCGTGCTGCTGAACACGCAGGGAGACTACTCCTACTTCGGCGGCTGGCAACGTATGACGGTGGACAGCAAGTCCACCGAAGCCGGGCTGCGCGGCAAGTTCTCCACCGGGCCGGTACGCCACAGTGTAGCGTTCAGCTACACCAAGCTGGACCAGGACCAGCGGCTGGGTTTCTACACGGGCTATCCGGGTGGGATGTCCAATATTTATTCTGGCGACGTATTCGATACCCCGTCCACGTCCGGCATCGACAACCCTCTGCGACGATACCAGCGCACCAAGCTGACCAGCTATGCTTTGGCGGACACCCTGTCGTTCATGCAGGACCAGCTGCAGCTGACCCTGGGCGTGCGCCGGCAGCAGGTGGCAGGCCAGAGCTACAACTTCATGACGGGCGAACCCAGCGGTCCTTACTACGACGAGCGCGCCACTACGCCCCTGGCCGGCGTAGTGTTCAAGATACGCCCCGATCTGTCGCTGTATGCCAGCTATGTCGAGGGCCTGTCCCAGGGCGATACCGCACCCACCAGCGCGGCCATCAGCAATCCCGGCGAGATGCTGTCGCCGTTCAAGTCCAAGCAGAAGGAAATCGGCGCCAAGTTCAACCCCAACGACGACATGCTGGCCACCATCAGCCTGTTCGAGCTGACCCGGCCCAGTTCGGGAATCTCCGGCGATACGTTTGGCGTATTCGGCGAACAGCGCAACCGTGGTGTCGAAGCGACGTTCGCGGGCGAAATCAGCCGCGGCGTGCGGCTGCTGGGCGGCATCAGCTATATCGATGGCGTCATCACCAAGGCCGTCAGCCCCGACCTGAAAGACAACAAGGCCATCGGCGTGCCCGACTGGCAAGCCAATCTGGGCGCCGAATGGGATACCCCCTTCGTGCCCGGCCTGACGCTGATGGGACGTGTGGTCTATACCGCCCGCACCTATGCCGACGCCGCCAACACGCTGTCGGTTCCGAGCTGGACCCGCTTCGATGCCGGCGCCCGCTATGAGACAAAGATCAGCGGCAAGCCGGTCACATTCCGCCTGAACGTGGAGAACCTGTTCGACAGGGATTACTGGGGCACCGCGACCGCCGGCTACCTGTTCGTGGGTTCGCCGCGCACATACACGCTGTCGGCCAGCATAGGCTTCTAGGGGCGCCGCGATGTCTACGCAAACTTGGTCCTGGATCCACAAGTGGAGCAGCCTGGTCTGCACGGTATTCATGCTGCTGCTTTGCCTGACCGGGCTGCCCCTCATTTTCCACGAGGAAATCGAACACCTGTCGGGCGTGGTCGAGGCGCCGCCCATGCCCGAGGGCACGCCGAATGCCAGCCTGGACAGGATTGCGCAGGCCGCGCTGGAGCGCCGCCCGGGCGAGGTCATCCGCTACATGTTCTGGGAACAGGACGAACATCCCGACATTACCTATGTGTCCATGGCCAGCGCCATCGACGCGCCGCCCGAAGAAAACAATGCCGTCATCGTCGATTCGCGCAGCGCCCAGGTGCTGGACGAACCGGCCACCAATGAAGGCTTCATGTATGTCATGCTCAAGCTCCACACGGACATGTTCGCGGGGCTGCCGGGCATGCTGTTCCTGGGCGCCATGGGCCTGTTGATGGTGGTGGCCATTGTGTCGGGGGTGGTGCTGTACTACCCGTTCATGCGCCGCCTGAAGTTCGGCGCGCTGCGCACCCAGCGCAGCACGCGCGTCAAATGGCTGGACTGGCACAACCTGCTGGGCATCGTGGCGGTAGTGTGGCTGACAGTCGTGGGCGTGACGGGCAGTATCAATACCTTGAACCGCGTCATCCTGGGCCTTTGGCAGATGGACCAGATGGCCGAAATGACGGCCCCATACCGGGGCCTGCCTGCCGTGACCCAGCCCGCGCACCTCGAGGAATCCATCCGCGCCGCCCGCGCCGCGGTGCCCGACATGGCGGTCAGCTTGGTGGCCTTTCCCGGAACGATGTTCTCCAGCCCGCACCACTACACCTTCTTCCTGAAGGGCAGCACGCCCGTCACGGCACGGTTGCTGAAGCCGGCACTGGTCGATGCCACCACCGGCAAGCTCACCGATACGCGTGACATGCCCTGGTACGTGAAGACCCTGTTTCTGTCGCAGCCGCTGCACTTCGGCGACTATGGCGGCCTGCCCCTGAAGATACTGTGGGCGATACTGGACCTCTTCGCCATTGTGATACTGGGCAGCGGCCTGTATCTGTGGCTGCGCAAACCGAAGGCGGTGGCGGCCGCGAAAGCGCCCGCCGACGGCCGGGTAGAGCCCGCCAACGCATTGCATCGTGCCAATACCAACGAGGCTGCGCAATGAACCGATACGAATCCCGCCTGGTGCGCACCGACCACCCGCAATCGCCTGGCGAGGTTTTCCGCGTGCCAATCTGGCTGGGGGCGGCTTCCATCATCGGCCTGATCTCGGCCCTGCTGGGCGACGACATCTGGGATGTACTGTCCTGGATAACCATACTGGCGCCGGTTGCCGCGGTGGCCTGGGCATGGCGCAGGCGCGCCCGCTGATCCGCGGGCAGGAGGCACACGAATGGGCGGAGTGATCCAGAACATTGCAGCCCTGGAGTCGCAGGTGGGCACGCGGCCGGCTGCGGTCAACCTGAAAGTCATCGACCACCTGGACGCCCAGGCCTTGAAATGGGTGGCCGTGTCGCCGCTGGCCTTCGCGGGTTTCAGCGATGCCGAGCGCATCGACATCACCATCGCGGGCGGCGATCGCGGCTTTGCCACTGCGTCCTCGGCGAACCAGTTGCGCCTGCCGCGCGCGCTGCTGGACGACCCGGGACATGCGCGGGCCGGATGCGGAGTGGGCCTGCTGTTCCTGATTCCCGGCCTGGGTGAAACCTTGCGCGTCAATGGCAGGGTAGAGGCCGCCACGGACGAAGACATGCTGGTGACGGTGCATGAATGTTATGCGCATTGCGCCAAGGCGCTGCTGCGCTCGCAATTCTGGCAGGCCGCCGATACGCCGTCGCCTGGCGATGCGCAGGAGTTCCTGGCCGCGGCACGTTATATGGCGCTGGCCACCGCCGACACCGCATTGAACACCGACGTCAGCCCCAAGGGCGATCCGGCCGGCATGCTGGTGCGGCCGTGCGGTGGCGGCATCCGCTATGCCGACCGGCCAGGCAACCGCCGCACCGACAGTTTTCGCAATATCCTGGCGCGGCCCAGCGCGGCGGCTGTACTGGTGGTGCCGGGTTGCACGCGGGTGGCCGTGCTGCAGGGCGGCGTGCAGATCGATGCCGACCCCGCATTGCGCCAGTCCTTCGCCGTGCAGGACAAAGCGCCGAAACTGGTTTCCACCTTCATGGCGCCTTCGCTGGTGCTGCGCGAAAGCGCCGCGCTGGCACGGGCCCGGCCCTGGGAAGCCGTGTCACCGCCCAGCGACATCGACCCAGCCGAAATCTTCGCGGCGCACGTCAAATTGAACAAGGCGCGGGGTTTGGGGGCAATGATTGCCAAGGGCATGGTGTCCGTGCCGGGCCTGATGCGCAAGGGGTTGGAACAGGATTACAAGCGTAATCTGTACTGAGGCCTGTCTCCGGGGTGCCTGGGCGCCTACGGAAGGGGTTTCCATGTCCCTTGCGGCATCCTTTTCAAACCTCTTCCATCACGGTTCGCACAAACTCGCGTGCATAGTCGGGCAATGCCGCCATGGACCTTATGACGATCATCTGGTTCCGCTTCGCCCACGGCTCGTTCAGCCTTACTATGCCTACCAGCCCGCGTTCCTTCCACCCGCGGGCGAGAGAAAGCGGAACCATGCAGATCCCCGCGCCTGCCTGTACGCATCGGAGCGCGGCTTCGAAGCTCGGCATGTGAATCCGCACGTTCATGCGCTTGTTCAGATTGCCGGCGACTTGCTGCAGGTAAAGAAAGTTGCTGCTTTGCTTGCCTACGGATACAAGCTCATGGGCAAGCGCCATATCTACCGGAATACGCTTGCGGCCCGCAAGCGGGTGCCCCACCGCCGTTACGAACACCAGTTCGTCTTGTGCATACTCGTAGGCTTCGAGCCGGCCAAGATGCGTCACGCTGGCAACAAGGCCGATATCGGCGATGCCTTCATGGACGGCACGCACGCTTTCCTCGCTTAAATGTTCCTCCAGTTCGATATTGATCGTTGGAAATCTTGCCAGGAAACGGCTGACGGGGCCAGGCAAGGCATTCAGCGTACTGCTGTTCGCAAAGACCCGTATATGGCCAGTGACGTCGGAATGATATTTGGCTATTTCTGTCTGCAGGCCATCCGCATGGGCAAGCATTGCTTCGCCATAGCGATAGACAGCTTCTCCGGCGGATGTCAGCGACATCCCTTTGACGGTTCTTTCAAAAAGAGAAACTCCAAGGGTGCGTTCGAGATTCTTTAATCTGTAGCTGGCCGAAGGAGCCGTCATGTGCATGCTTACCGCACCTGTTGTGAGATTCTTGGCATCCGCAATGGCCATAAATACGCGGATATCTGTAAGTTCATATCGCATGCGGATACCTATGATCTCTTTGCCCGGAGCGTGGCGAATTCGGAGTGTATTAGAAATTTTCGAACATAAGCCAGGATATTTCAACTGGACGACATTTCCCGCCGATCGATATATTGGCAAGGAAGGCCTCTATCACATCAGCCGCCACGGCACTAACATCATATGGGGAGACAATGAAGCACATTCTCAAGAACATCCTGTCTGCAATTGCCCTGGGCGCTTTTGCATTGCCCGTCCTGGCGGACTATCCCGAAAAACCGGTCAAGCTTGTCGTTCCGTACGCCGCAGGTGGCCCGACGGACGCATTCGCGCGTGTTCTTGCCGACGTATGGAGCCAGAAGATCGGTACGACTTTCATCGTGGAGAACAGGGCAGGTGCCGGTACGGTCGTTGGCACGGACTATGTCGCGAATGCACCGAACGACGGTTATACGGTGCTTATGTCGACGGTGGCGCACGCCGTCAATTCAAGCTTGCACGCAAAACTCAACTTTGATCCGGTGAAAGATTTTTCCTCTGTCGGGCTGGCTGCGAAGGCTCCACTTGTGCTCGTGGTCAACAAGAAAATGCCTGTGCAGAACCTGAAAGAGTTCGTTGATTACCTGAAAGCGAACTCCGAGAATCTGGATTACGGTTCGGCCGGAATTGGCAGCGCGCCTCATCTGGGTGGAGCGCTCTTGAATCATGTCGGCAATTTCAAGGCTCGCCACATTCCGTACAAAGGCAGCGCTCCGGCCATGGCGGACCTCATCGGCGGCCATGTGCAGTTCATGGTCGACAGTGCGCCCACAGGGTTGGCGCAGGCTCATGCAGGCACCGTTCGCCTGATAGCCACCAGCATGAAGACCCGCCTGCCGCAAGTGCCGGACATTCCTGCCATCGCAGAAGTCTTGCCTGGGTACGAGGCCTATACCTGGAATGCCATGTTGGTTCCCGCGGGCACAGACAGTGAGGTCATCGAAAAGCTGCGCGCCAGCCTGCAGGAAGCGCTGCATGATGAGGGCCTGCGGTCCAAGGCCGACCAGATGGGCTTGATCCTGGAAGAAAAACCGGATCCGCAAGCGCTGGACAAATTCATCGCCGAGGAAATGCAGAAATGGCGTGCCGTCGTCGGGTCGTCCGACATGAGCACGAATTGACGGCTGGCAACATCATCTTATCCAAGGGAGAGGTCCGTGAGGTCCCATACATTGTGTGAGCAGCGCTATTTTGAAGATTTCAAAACAGGCGAACGCTTCAATATTCCGTCAAGAACCATGACGGATGCGATTTATGCCGCGTTTCAGATGGCCAGTGGCGACAATCACCCGGTGCATTACGACGTGGAGTACTGCCGTGCTCATGGCATGCCGCACATGCTGGCGCATGGCTACCAGGTGCTGATTCAGTCGGCTGCCGGCGCGGGCCTCTTCCCGCACACTGTGGAAGAGTCCCTGAAGGCATTCATCGAGCAAAGTAGCCGTTTCCTTGCCCCGGTATATGTCGGGGACACGTTATATCCCTCACTGGAAGTGGCCGAGTTGACACCCAACCGCAGCACGGGGGTGCTGGTAATGCGCTCTACCATCCACAATCAGAACGATGTCCTGGTTATGGAGGGCATGCAGAAGTATCTGTTGCGCAAGCGCCACCCCGAACCGAAGGCTTAGGAATGCCCGGAAAGCAGCAGGCAAGGGATCAGTTTCAAGCGAGGGACAATGCCGTGCGTCCATTGGAAGGAGTACGCGTTCTGGATCTGAGCAAGGTGCTGGCGGGCCCATTGTGCGCCCAGTATCTTGGTGACCTGGGTGCGGATGTCATCAAGGTGGAGCCTCCTGGTGGCGGCGATGAAACCCGCAGCTGGACACCGCAGCGTGAAGGAGAAGCCGCTGCTTTCATGGCGGTCAACCAGAACAAGCGCGGCATCGCGGTGGACATGAAGTCTCCGGAAGGAATGGAGATCATCAGGCAACTGGTGGAAAAGTCGGATGTGGTGATCCAGGGCTTCGCTTCGGGGACGGCCCGCAAGCTGGGCGTGGACTACGAGTCCCTGAAGCAGATCAATTCCCGGATTGTCTACTGCGAAATTTCTGGCTATGGCCGGGATGGCCCCATGGGCAATGAGCCAGGCTATGACGTCATGCTGCAGGCCTTTAGCGGAATGATCAGCACGATAGGGCAAAGGGGCGGCCCGGCGGCCAGGGTGAGTTTCTCTCCAGTCGATCTGGGGACGGGTATGCATGCAACATCGGGCATTCTCGCTGGCCTGATGAATCGCGCCACCACGGGCGAAGGTTGCTATGTGGAAGTATCCTTGCTGGATACGGCCATGGGATTCATGGGGTATATGGCCAGCAACTACTGGTTCTCGAACGCGGTCCCGGTGCGCATGGGTATGGCCCATCCGTCGCTGTGTCCTTACCAGGCCTTCAGAACCCAGAATGGCGAGGTCATGCTCGGCGTCGGCAATGATCGTATCTGGAAAAAATTCTGCGCCGAGGCTGGGCTGGTGGAATATATGGAAGACCCGCGCTTCAAGACAAACGCAGATCGCGTGAAGAACTTCGATGCGACCTGCGATATTGTCCAGGCCAGGCTCCTGAGCGACACGACAGAGTCATGGATAAAAAGACTGCGTGCAGCCGGTGTCCCGATTTCTCCCTTGCACACGCTTGCTGAGGCGCTCGAGCATGAGCAAGTCGTGGCCCGTGGCATCGTCGTCGAAAGCGAGCATGTCCGGCTCGGAAAAATCAGGCACGTGGCCTATCCGGTTTCCTTCAACAAGGCCGCGCGAGAAGTTCGCCGCGCGCCGCCCATGCTGGGCGAGCACACCAGGGAAATCTTGGCCGAACTGGGCTACGCGCCGGAAGCAATAAGCAGCTTGGCAGATACGGGTATCGTGGGTGCTCTATCAGAAAAAAACCCATAAACTGACCAAGGCCAATTTATGGGTTTCAGCACACCAAGCGAATCAATCGCTTGGTGTTGGATTGGTGGAGCCGGGGGGAATTGAACCCCCGTCCGCAAGCCCTCTACAACCAGTTCTACATGCGTAGTCGGCCTATTTGGATTTAACCCTGGACTTAGCCAACCGACAGGCCGGACCAGGGCGATTCACGTAATTTAAGCCTGAACCGTGTGACCCCAGTGCAGACCGATTCCTTGTAAATGTCGCTGCTGCGGTTCGGGGTTGCCCCCTGGGAAGTTGCCTTCCCCCGCCTGACCCAAGGACAGATCAGTGCAGCGGCTCACCGCTTAAGCGGCGAGAGCGAAACGCTCGTCGTTGGCGTTTGTAGTGTTTCCAGTGGTTTTACGAGCGAACTGGTGCTCGGCATGCCCTGAGTTGCTTCGCGACCCACGTCGAATCCGGATCGGCCCCAAGTTGTGTGGATTGTACCTTGAATAGGCCCGGCGCGCCCAGCGCCGGGGCGTTCACGCGTTGGCGCAAGTCTGTTTCGGCAGGGCTCGGACGCGGGCCGGGCCGGCCGCCATCAGCAGGACGCCCAGGCCCAGGGCGGCCACGATGATGCCGGCCGCGGCCAGGCCCAGCGAGGCCAGGCCATGGTGGTCGATGACATAGCCGCCCACGATGGCGCCGATGCCAATGCCGGTGTTGGCGCCCGAGATGTTCAGCGACGCGGCGAAGGCGGGCGCTTCAGGGGCTGATTTCATCACACGAACGTGGCACACGATGAACAGTGCCGCCTGGGCGATGCCCCACGTGCCCAGCGCCACGGCCAGCAGGCCGGGCGAGCGCATCACCGGGCCCAGCACGGACAGGCCGGCAGCCATCAGCGCCGAGAACAGCAGCGTGGCGCCCAACGTGCTGCGGTCGGCCAGGCGGCCGCCGGCCCAGTTGCCCAGCAGGCCGATGGCGCCGAAGGCCATCATCGTCCAACCCACCCATTGGCCGGTGAAGCCAGCCAAGCGTTCCAGCATGTCGGCCAGATAAGTGTAGGCGGTGAACATGCCGGTGAACACCAGCAGCGACAGCAGGACATGGCCCACCACGCGGGGATTGCGCAAAATGCGCAGCTGCGACTTCAGGTTGATACTCTGCGGCTGCTGCGGCGGCCGGGGAAAGAACACCCACAGCAGCGCGGCCTTGGCAAATGCCAGTACGGCCAGCGCGCCGAAGGCCGCGCGCCAGCCATAGGCATCCGAAATCAGCACGCCTATGGGTATGCCGAATACGGTGGCGGCCACGATGCCGAAGGCCACCATCGAAATCGCCCGGCCAGCATGTGCCGGTCCGGCAAGCTCGACCGCCGTGGCGCTGGCCAGGGACCAGAACACGGGCAGCGCCAGCGCGGGCACAAAGCGCGCCAACCCCATGATTTCTATATTCGGTGCCAGCGCGGCCGCCACGTTGGATGCACCGAACAAGATTAGTACGCCCACGAATAGCCGTTTGCGGTTGATGTTGGTCATCAGCGCGGTAAGCAGCGGGCCTGTGGCCGCCACGGTAAAGGCGAACAAAGTAACCAGTAGCCCGGCTTGCGACACCGTGACATGCAGGTCACGGGCCAATGGCGGCAACAAGCCGACGATCAAAAACTCTGTGGTCAGGATGGTGAATCCGGCGATGGAAAGCAGAAAAATAGGCAATAGCATGGGGCTCCCGATGCGCGGCACGATACAACCGCGCGCTGTCAGCGGGTGGGGAAAGGGTAAGAAATGGGGCTGGGGCAAGGCCCGGCCGGAGGTGCCGTTGACCGGCCCGCCGAGAGAGGGGAGGCGGGCCGGGCGGCAAGGCAGTGCGTCAGGGCTTCACTGTAATGCAGCCCATGGGCGGGATAAAGACGCGGTATTCGGCATGACTATTCGCCTGGCGCGAACAGTGACCGGCCGGTATGTGCCGGCCCAGGGTCAGGCAGGCTGGCGCACGTCGCTGGGCAGCAGCGGCTCGATAGCGGCCCAGAGTTCATCGGGGGTATTGGCGCAGGCCTCGGCCGACCAAGTGGTGATGTTCTCGTCTTGCCCCAGGTAACCATAGGCGGCGGCCACCGCGGGCATGCCGGCTGCGTGGGCGGCCTGGATGTCGCGCAGGTCGTCGCCGACATACACGCAGCGATCGGTGGCGTAGCCGGCTTCGCGGGCCGCGTGCAGCAATGGGGCCGGGTGCGGCTTGGCGTGCTCGGTGGTGTCGCCGCAGACCAGCACCGCGCTGTGGCGGGTAAGGTCCAGGTGTTTCACGATGGGCAGGGTCAGGTGGGTGACCTTGTTGGTGACAATGCCCCACGCCAGCCCGCGCGCGCGGATGTCGTCCAGCAAGGCCGCAACGCCCGGGAACAAGCGGCTGTGCAGGGTGGATCCGGCGGCGTAGTCTTGCAGGAACTGCTGCCTGGCAGGTTCGTAGTCGGGGTGGTCGGGCAGCAGGCCCAGCGCCACGCGCAGCAGGCCCCGGGCGCCTTGCGACGCGACCGGGCGCAAGTCTTCATAGGGCAGGGCGGGCATGCCGCGGCGGGTGCGCTGGCGGTTCGCCGCGGCGGCCAGGTCGGGGGCGGTGTCGGCCAGGGTGCCGTCGAAGTCGAACAGGATCAGGGCGCTCATTTGCGGGTAGCCATCAGATAGTTCACCGAGGTGTCATTGGACAGGCTGTAAACCTGGGAAATGGGGTTGTATTCCATGCCGCGCATGCCGGCCGGTTCCAGCCCGGCCTGGCGGGCCGAGGCGGCCAGTTCGCTGGGCTTGATGAACTGGTCGTGGCTGTGGGTGCCGCGCGGCAGCAGGCGCAGTACATATTCCGCGCCGATGATGGCATACAAAAATGACTTGGCGTTGCGGTTCAGTGTGGAGAAAAACACCCACCCGCCCGGCTTGGCCAACTGGGCGCAGGCGCGCACGATGGAACCGGGGTCGGGCACGTGTTCCAGCATTTCCATGCAGGTCACCACGTCGTAGCGGGCCGGCTGCTCGGTGGCCAGTTCTTCTACGGGCACGGCGCGGTATTCCACCTTGACGCCGGATTCCAGGCCGTGCAGGCGCGCGATTTTCAGGGATCTTTCCGCCAGGTCGATGCCGGTGACCTGGGCGCCGGCCACGGCCATGCTTTCCGAGAGAATGCCGCCGCCGCACCCTACGTCCAGGACGGTCTTGCCGGCCAGGGGGCCGGAGCATTCCTGGATCCAGCCCAGGCGTAGCGGATTGATGGCATGCAGCGGCTTGAATTCGCTTTCGGGGTCCCACCAGCGGGCGGCCAGGGCAGCGAACTTGTCCAGCTCGGCCTGGTCGGCGTTGACGCCGGGGCGGGCGGATGCGGAGGTCTGGGTCGTCATGGGCAACTGGGCGCGGCCGCGCCGGAAGAAAAAAAAGGGCCTCGCAGTGCGAGGCCCTTCATTGTAGCGGTTAGCTCGTCGATTAACGGCGGCTACCGACCACTTCGATCTCAACGCGACGGTTCTGGGCGCGGCCTTCACGCGTCTTGTTGGAAGCCACGGGCTGCAGTTCGCCCTTGCCTTCGGTGTAGATGCGGTTGGGGTCGACGCCACGGCTGACCAGGTAGGCCTTGACCGAAGCGGCACGGCGCTCGGACAGACCCTGGTTGTACTCTTCGGTACCGATCGAGTCGGTGTGGCCGACGGCGATGATGGTTTCGAGGTCGATGCCCTGGGCTTGCTGGGCAACTTGATCCAGCAGCTGGCGGCCTTCCGGCTTCAGGGTCGACTTGTCGAAGTCAAAGAACGTGTCGGCGTTGAAGACAACCTTGGTGGCCATCGGCGTGGGCTTGGCGGGTGCCTGAGCAACCGGCACGCCGTCGCAACCGGGGATACCGGTGGCCGGGGTCCAGAAGGCATCGCGCCAGCACAGTTCATTCGTGCCGTTCATCCACACGTCGCCGAACGGATTGCGCCAGTTGTCCACGGTTTGCGCGGAAGCTGCACCGGATGCCGTAACCGCGGCGAAGGCGAGCGCCAGAGCGAATTTGGAGGGTTTGTTCATGTTTCTCCTCGTTGAGCTTGAAGCTGGATAAGTGACTCGCAGCGAACCCCCGCCGCATATCAGGAAAACGGGGCCAGTATAGCAACGCCCAGAAAAGGTTCAAAGGATCGCTACTGGGTCTCCTGCGTGCTGGAAACAATCTTAAGGCATTTGATGGCCTTTGACTGCCTCCGCAAGCCGCATTGGTGCTGGATCGGGGCATTTCTTTCTTGTGCGCCACAGGGATGTTGGTTTTTGGCAACAGGGCGGCGATCGCGCCATGCATCGCCGGATAACGGCGCCCGTCAGAATTCCCGCGGCGATGGTCTGGCAATCGGATGATAGAATTTCCTGTTTACCCGGCCCGGGTTTCCCTTACTCGATTCAGTCGCTATATATATGGATTCCTTCGCCAAGGAGACGCTTCCGGTATCGCTGGAAGAAGAGATGCGCCGCAGCTATCTTGATTACGCCATGAGCGTGATCGTGGGGCGGGCGTTGCCAGATGTGCGCGACGGCCTCAAGCCCGTGCACCGGCGTGTGCTCTATGCCATGCATGAGCTCAACAACGACTGGAATCGCGCCTACAAGAAGTCGGCCCGTATCGTGGGCGACGTCATTGGTAAGTACCACCCGCACGGCGACCAGTCCGTCTACGACACCATCGTCCGCATGGCGCAGGATTTCTCCATGCGCTACATGCTGGTCGACGGCCAGGGCAACTTCGGTTCCGTCGACGGCGACAGTGCCGCGGCCATGCGTTACACCGAAGTGCGCCTGGCGAAGATCGCCCACGAACTGCTGGCCGATATCGACCAGGAAACCGTCGATTTCGGGCCCAACTACGACGGCAGCGAACAAGAACCGCTGCTGCTGCCCTCGCGCCTGCCCAACCTGCTGGTCAATGGCAGTTCGGGCATCGCGGTGGGCATGGCCACCAACATTCCGCCGCACAACCTGCAGGAAGTGGTCGACGGCTGCCTGTATTGCCTGCGCAATCCGGAATGTTCGGTGGACGAACTGATGGAAATCATTCCGGCGCCCGACTTCCCCACGGGCGGCATCATCTACGGCATGTCCGGGGTGCGCGAGGGATATCGCACGGGCCGCGGCCGCGTCGTCATGCGCGCCAAGACGCATTTCGAAGACATGGAAAAGGGCAATCGCCAGGCCATCGTGGTCGACGCGATTCCCTACCAGGTCAATAAGAAGACCTTGCAGGAACGGATTGCCGAGCTGGTCAACGAAAAGAAGATCGAAGGCATCGCCGATATCCGCGACGAGTCCGACAAGGACGGCATGCGCCTGGTCATCGAGCTCAAGCGCGGCGAAGTGCCCGAGGTCATTCTCAATAACCTGTACAAGAATACGCAGCTGCAGGACACCTTCGGGATGAACCTGGTGGCGCTGGTCGATGGCCAGCCGCGCCTGCTGAACCTGAAGCAACTTATCCACTACTTCCTGCAGCATCGGCGCGAAGTCGTCACGCGCCGTACGGTGTTCCAGCTGCGCAAGGCGCGCGAACGCGGCCATGTGCTGGAAGGCCTGGCCGTGGCGCTGGCGAACATCGACGATTTCATCGCCATTATCCGCGCCGCGCCTACACCGCCCGTGGCGCGCCAGGAACTGATGTCGCGGTCATGGGATTCTTCCCTGGTGCGCGAAATGCTGTCGCGCACTGACCTGGACGCCGTGGGCGGCAGCGCCGCGTTCCGTCCCGACGACCTGCACGAAAGCTTCGGCCTGCAGGGCGACGGCATGTACCGCCTGAGCGAGACCCAGGCCCAGGAAATCCTGAACATGCGCCTGCAGCGCCTGACTGGGCTCGAGCAGGACAAGATCGTCGGCGAATACAAAGACGTCATGGCCAACATTGCCGACCTGCTCGACATCCTGGCCAAGCCCGAGCGCATTACCACCATCATCGGTAACGAACTGCAGGCCATCAAGGCCGAATTCTCCACCAGCGCCAAGGATACGCGCCGTGCCGAGATCGAGCTGAACGCCACCGAACTCGACACTGAAGACCTGATCACGCCCACCGACATGGTGGTGACGCTGTCGCACGCGGGCTATATCAAGAGCCAGCCGCTGTCCGAATACCGTTCGCAGAAGCGCGGCGGACGCGGCAAGCAGGCCACGGCCATGAAGGAAAACGACTGGATCGACCAGCTCTTCATTGCCAATACGCACAACTACCTGCTGTGCTTCTCCGATCGCGGCCGGGTGTACTGGCTGAAGGTCTGGGAAGTGCCGCAGGGCACGCGCGGGTCGCGCGGCAAACCCATCGTCAATATGTTCCCGCTGGCCGACGGCGAGAAAATCACGGTGGTGCTGCCCGTCAAGGAATTCAGCGAAGATACCTTCGTGTTCATGGCGACGTCGCGCGGCACGGTCAAGAAGACCCCGCTGTCCGATTTCTCCAACCCGCGCAAGGCCGGCATCATCGCGGTGGGGCTGGATGAAGGCGACTATCTCATCGGCGCCGACCTTACCGACGGCAAGCACGACGTCATGCTGTTCTCCGACGCCGGCAAGGCGGTGCGTTTCGACGAGAACGACGTGCGCCCCATGGGCCGCAATGCCCGCGGCGTGCGCGGGATGACGCTCGAAGACAGCCAGACGGTGATCTCGCTGCTGGTGGCGGGCGATGAGTCGCAAAGCGTGCTCACGGCCACCGAAAACGGCTTCGGCAAGCGCACGTCCATCGCGGAATACACCCGCCACGGCCGCGGCACCAAGGGCATGATCGCCATCCAGACCTCGTCGCGCAACGGCAAGGTAGTGGGGGCCGTGCTGGTGATGCCGTCCGACGAGATCATGCTGATCACCACCGGCGGAGTGCTGGTGCGTACCCGCGTGTCCGAAATCCGCGAAATGGGCCGCGCGACGCAGGGGGTAACCCTGATCAGCGTGGACGACGGCAGCAGCCTGTCGGGCGTGCGCCGCGTGGTGGAAAGCGATGCGGACGCCGACGACGACGAACTTGAAGCGACGGACGCCGAAGGCGATGCCGGCGCTTCGTCCGAACCGACTGAACCTACGGAGCAATAATGGCCCGCCCCTGGAACTTCTCGGCAGGTCCCTCGGCCCTGCCCGAGGTGGTGTTGCAGCAGGCCGCCGCCGAAATGCTGGACTGGAACGGCAGCGGCATGTCCGTGATGGAAATGAGCCATCGCGGCAAGCATTTCGTGCAGATCTGCGACCAGGCCGAGTCCGACCTGCGCGACCTGCTGGGTGTTCCGGCGGATTATGCCGTGATGTTCATGCAGGGCGGCGGGTTGGGCGAAAACGCCATTGTGCCCATGAACCTGATCGGCCGGCGCGGCCATCCCGCGGCCGACTTCGTGGTGACCGGCCATTGGTCCACGCGTTCGCACAAAGAAGCCGGCCGTTATGGCGATGCGCACATTGCCGCCAGCAGCGGCGTGCCCGCCCAGATCGACGGCCGCGAGCAAGCTCCCTGGACCTGGGTGCCGCCCGTGGATGCCTGGAACGTGCGCCCGGAAGCGGCCTATCTGCATTTGTGCAGCAACGAAACCATTCATGGGGTCGAGTTCACCGATTGGCCCGACATGGCGGCGCTGGGCGCGCCCGACGTGCCGCTGGTGGTGGATGCGTCCTCGCATTTCCTGTCGCGTCCCATGGATGTCACGCGCACCGGCCTGATGTTCGCCGGCGCCCAGAAAAATGCCGGCCCCGCGGGTGTCACCATGGTCGTGGCGCGCCGTGACCTCATCGGCAAGGCCCTGCCCATCTGCCCCTCGGCGTTCGACTACGCCAACGTGGCGGCGGAGCATTCGCGCTACAACACGCCGCCCGCGTTCGCCATCTACATGGCGGGCCTGGTGTTCAAGTGGGTCAAGGCGCAGGGCGGGGTGGCCGGCATGGAAGCCGCCAACCGCGCCAAGGCCGACCTGCTGTACGGCTACCTGGACAACACCGGTTTTTACCGCAATCCCGTCCATGCGCCCGTGCGTTCGCGCATGAACGTGCCTTTCGTGCTGCGCGATGAGTCGCTCAACGACGCGTTCTTGCAGGGCGCCGAAGCGGCCGGCCTGACGCAATTGAAGGGTCACAAGACGGTGGGCGGCATGCGCGCGTCCATCTACAACGCCATGCCGCTGGACGGCGTGCGTGCGCTGGTCGATTACATGCAAGAGTTCGAGCGCCGCCATGGCTGATGATTCTTTATTGGCCAAGCTCAAGCCGCTGCGGGAACGCATCGACGCCATCGACGCGCAGATCCTCAGCCTGCTGTCGCAGCGCGCGCAGGCGGCGCTGGAAGTGGGCGACATCAAGCACGCGGCCGCGGCCGACGGTCCGGTGCTGCGTCCCGAGCGCGAGGCCGAGGTCATCCGGCGCCTGCAGCAGATCAACCCCGGCCCTTTCCCCGGCGATGCCGTGGCATCGGTCTGGACGGAAATCATGTCGGCCTGCCGTGGGCTGGAACGCGGCATGGCCGTGGCTTACCTGGGGCCGCGCGGCTCGTTTTCCGAGCAGGCGGCCTTTGACCATTTCGGTCATTCAATCCAGCCGCTGCCTTGCGCTTCGTTCGACGAGGTATTCCGTGCCGTCGAGGCCGGGCAGGCCGAAGTGGGCATGGTGCCGGTGGAAAACTCCACTGAAGGCGCCGTCAACCGCAGCCTCGACCTGCTGTTGAATACCCCCTTGAAGATCCAGGGCGAACGTTCGCTGGATATCCGGCATTGCCTGATGACGCAGTCGGGATCGATGGATGGCGTCACCACCATCGCGGCGCACCCGCAGGCGCTGGCGCAGTGCCAGGCCTGGCTGGGTCGCAATTTCCCGAACCTGGAGCGCGTGGCCGAGGCCAGCAATTCCGAGGCCGCCCGGGTGGCGGCCGGCAACCCGGCGGTTGCGGCCATTGCCGGCGAAAGCGCCGCGCCGGCCTGGAACCTGCAAGTGGTGGCGGCCGGAATCCAGGACGACCCCAACAACCGCACGCGCTTCCTGGCCGTGGGCCATATCCAGCCCCTGCCCAGCGGCAAGGACAAGACCAGCCTGATCCTGGCGGTGCCGAACCGCGCCGGCGCGGTGTACGACATGCTGGCGCCGTTGGCCGCCAACGGCGTGTCCATGACCCGCTTCGAATCACGGCCGGCGCGTACGGGCCAGTGGGAATATTATTTTTATGTGGATGTGCTGGGGCACCGCGACGATCCGCAAGTGACCCGTGCATTGGCCGACCTGCAGGCGCAAGTGGCCTTCATCAAGGTGCTGGGCTCTTACCCGGCACAGTAAATTTTCGCGCGCGTACGTATCGTCATGACATCTGCCATCAAGCCCTTGGTTGCTCCCGCCCACGTCAGCGCCATCGCGCCGTACCAGGCGGGCAAACCCATTGAAGAACTGGCCCGCGAATTCGGGTTGGACCCGGCCGGCATCGTCAAGCTGGCCTCGAACGAGAATCCGCTGGGCATGCCCGAATCGTCGCGCAAGGCGTTGGCGGCGGCGGCCGAGACCCTGGCCCGTTATCCCGACCCCAACGGGTTCGACCTGAAATCGGCCCTGGCCACGCGCTACGGTGTGCCCATGAACTGGATCACGCTGGGCAACGGATCCAACGACATTCTCGAGATCGCGGCGCTGGCGCTGCTGGAACCCGGAACCTCGGCGGTATACGCGCAGCATTCGTTCGCCGTTTATCGCCTGGCCACGCAGGCGCGCGGCGCCCGCCATATCCAGGTGCCCGCGCGCGACTATGGCCACGACCTGGACGCCATGTTCGCGGCCATCCAGGACGATACCCGCCTGGTGTTCATCGCCAATCCCAACAACCCCACGGGCACTTTCGTGCCCGGCGCGCAGGTGGAAGCCTTCCTGCAGCGCGTGCATGCGGCGCACGGCGATCGCGTTACCGTGGTGCTGGACGAGGCCTATAACGAATACCTGGACCCTGAACTGCGTTTCGACAGCGTGGCCCTGGTTCGCCAGTATCCCAACCTGATCGTGTCGCGCACGTTTTCCAAGGCCTACGGCCTGGCCGGCCTGCGTGTGGGTTTCGCCGTGGCGCAGCCCGCGCTGACCGATCTTCTGAATCGCGTGCGCCAGCCGTTCAATGTGAATACCCTGGCCCAGGCCGCCGCCATCGCTGCGTTGGGCGATGCCGACTACCTGGCGCGCGCCTACGAGATGAACAAGGCCGGCAAGCAGCAGCTGTGCAAGGCTTTTGAAGGTTTGTCGCTGCGCTACGTGCCCAGCTATGGCAATTTCGTACTGGTTCACGTGGGCGATGCGCCCCGTGTCAATGTCGAACTGCTCAAGCGCGGTGTGATCGTGCGGCCGGTGGCGGGCGACGGCCTGCCGGAATGGCTGCGCGTCACCATTGGCTTGCCGGACGAAAACCAGCGGTTCATTGCTGCGCTGACGGAAGTCCTGGCGGCATGACGGCGTCGTTTACCGACATCGCGACACAGGGGGCCGGCGGCCCCCTCATTCCTGTATTGGCAGTAGTGGGGGTGGGCCTTATCGGCGGGTCGGCCGCGCTGGCGTTGCGGCAGGCGGGCCTGGTGGGGCAGGTGCTGGGCGTGGGGCGCAATGCCCAATCGCTGGCCCAGGCCCAGGCCCTGGGCCTGATCGACGGCGTTGCTTCGGTCGAAGAGGCTGCCGCGCAGGCCGACATCATTCTGCTGGCCACCCCGGTGGGCAGCCTGGGCGCCATACTGGCGCAGTTGCGTCCGCACCTGCGGGCCGGCGCCTTGCTGACCGACGCCGGCAGCACCAAGGCCGAAGTGGTGGCCGAGGCGCGCGCCGCCCTGGGCGACCGCATCGGCCAGTTCGTGCCGGGCCATCCCATCGCCGGCGCGGAGCGCAGCGGGCCGGAGGCGGCCGATGCCACCCTGTACCGGGGCCGCACCGTCATCCTGAGCCCCTTGCCCGAGAATGCGCCGCAAGGGGTCGCGCGCGTGCGCGACTTGTGGCAGGCTTGCGGTGCGCACGTCATAGACATGGACGCCGACGCGCATGACCGCGTGCTGGCCTCGGTCAGCCATATGCCGCATTTGCTGGCGGCGGCCTACATGGCCCAGGTGGCCGGGGCCGATGACGCCGCCACGCGCCTGGCCCTGGCCGGGTCGGGGTTTCGCGATTTCACGCGCATTGCCGCTGGTTCGCCCGAAATGTGGCGCGACATCTTGCTGTCGAATCGCGACGCCTTGCGCGATGAACTGGCTGCCGTGCGGGCTGTGCTGGACCAGATCGAACACGCCATGGCCGGCGGCGATGGCGCCGCGCTGGAAGCCCTGCTGGCGCGCGCCGCCGAGGTGCGCCGAAACTGGCGCAAGGAGTAAATTCTGCCATGACTGGACTGCCGCATCTGGATTTGCCCCGCGCCCGCCAGGCGCGCGGCCAGGTTGCCTTGCCGGGTTCCAAGAGCATTTCCAACCGGGTGCTCCTGCTGGCCGCGCTGGCGGCCGGGCGCACGGAAATATCCGGACTGCTGGATTCCGATGACACCCGTGTCATGCTGGCCGCCTTGCGGCAGTTGGGTGTCGATGTGATCCAGGAAGCGCCGGGCAGCGCCACGGTGACGGGGGCCGGCCGGTTTCCGGTGAAGCAGGCCGAGCTGTTCCTGGGCAATGCGGGCACCGCCTTCCGGCCCCTGACGGCCGCGCTGGCCCTGATGGGCGGGCAATACCGCCTGTCGGGCGTGCCGCGCATGCACGAACGGCCGATCGGCGATCTGGTCGATGCGCTGCGGCAGTGGGGCGCCCACATCGCCTACCTGGGCCAGGAAGGCTACCCGCCGCTGGAAATCGGTGCGGGCCAGGTTGGCGGCCAGTTGGCCGCCAGCGTGCAGGGCGCCGTGTCCAGCCAGTTCCTGACCGCGCTGCTGCTGGCCGCGCCGGTGCTGGCCCAGGGCAGCGACAGCCCGGTGATCATCGAGGTGGCCGGTGAACTGATTTCCAAGCCCTATATCGAGATCACCCTGAACCTGATGGCGCGCTACGGCGTGCAGGTGCGGCGCGACGGCTGGCGCACTTTTACCATCGAGGCCGGGGCGTCGTACCACAGCCCGGGCCGCATCGCGGTCGAGGGCGACGCTTCGTCGGCCTCGTATTTCCTGGCGCTGGGCGCGATCGGCGGCGGCCCGCTGCGGGTGACTGGTGTTGGGGCGGACAGCATCCAGGGCGATGTGGCGTTCGCGCGGACGCTGGCCGACATGGGCGTGCAGGTCGAATACGGCCCCGACTGGATTTCCGCGCGCGGGGTGCGGGTCGACCAGGGCCAGCGCCTGAAGGCCTTTGACGCCGATTTCAACCTGATTCCCGACGCCGCCATGACCGCTGCCGCGCTGGCCCTGTACGCCGACGGACCTTGCCGCCTGCGCAATATCGGCAGTTGGCGCGTCAAGGAAACCGACCGCATCCACGCTATGCATACCGAGCTTGCCAAGCTGGGCGCCGGCGTGGAGTCCGGCCCGGACTGGCTACGCGTGGTGCCGCCCGCGGCGGGCGAATGGCGCGATGCCGAGATCGCCACCTACGACGACCACCGCATGGCCATGTGTTTTTCGCTGGCAGCATTCGGACCGGCGGCTGTGCGCATCCTGGATCCGGGCTGCGTCAGCAAGACCTTTCCCGATTATTTTGACGTCTACGCCGGCCTGGTGGCCGGGGCAGGCCCGGCTACCGACCGCCATGACGACTGAGCCCGCTTCCTCCGCAGATTCCCGAGCGCCTGTCATTGCTATCGACGGCCCCACGGCCTCGGGTAAGGGCACGGTGGCGCACCGCGTCGCCAAGGCCCTGGGCTGGGCCGTGCTGGACAGCGGGGCGCTGTACCGGTTGACCGCGCTGGCCGCCCTGAACCGCAGCCTGGCCGCCGAAGACGAAACCGCCGTGGCCCAGGTGGCGCGCGACCTGGACGCCCGTTTCGAGGGGCGCCATATCTACCTGGACGGCGCCGAGGCCGGCGAGGCCATCCGCCAGGAACGGGTGGGCAACTTCGCTTCCCGCATCGCCGCTTATCCGGCGGTGCGGCAGGCGCTGCTCGACCGCCAGCGCGCGTTCCGGGTGCCGCCCGGCCTGGTGGCCGACGGCCGCGACATGGGTACGGTGGTGTTTCCCGACGCCGCCCTGAAGGTATTCCTGGTGGCCGATGTCGAAGCGCGTGCCGAAAGGCGCTGTAAGCAGTTGATCGAAAAGGGAATTTCTGCTAATCTATCCGACCTTTTGCGCGATATGCGCGAACGCGATGCGCGCGACACGCAGCGCAGCGCGGCGCCGCTGGTACCGGCGGCAGATGCACACGTGGTCGATTCGTCATACCTGACTATCGAGCAAACGGTGCAGGCAGTACTCGATTTCTGGAAGGTTTCCGTCCCTGGCGGCGGTTCGTAGTTCCCGGCATAGTCCTGGGCACGGGCCCTGGCAGGTTCATTCACTCCACTGTCGCGGGCAATCCGCTTCGGTGTGTTTTTACTGGCCATTTTGGCCCAATGGATTTCAACCCCATGTCTTCCGTTTCCACCCCCGCCACCAGCGGCGAAAGCTTCGCCGACCTCTTCGCAGAAAGCCTCAAGAGCCAGGACATGAAGTCCGGCGAAGTCATCAGCGCCGAAGTCGTGCGCGTCGACCATAACTTCGTCGTCGTCAACGCCGGCCTGAAGTCCGAAGCGCTGATCCCCCTGGAAGAGTTCCTGAACGACCAGGGCGAACTCGAAGTGCAACCCGGCGATTTCGTCTCGGTGGCCATCGATTCCCTGGAAAACGGCTACGGCGACACCATCCTGTCGCGTGACCGCGCCAAGCGCCTGTCGGCCTGGCTGCAACTGGAAAAGGCCCTCGAGAACGGCGAACTGGTTACCGGCACCATCACCGGCAAGGTCAAGGGCGGCCTCACCGTCATGACCAACGGCATCCGCGCCTTCCTGCCCGGTTCGCTGGTCGACCTGCGTCCCGTCAAGGACACCACCCCGTACGAAGGCAAGACCCTCGAATTCAAGGTCATCAAGCTTGACCGCAAGCGCAACAACGTCGTGCTGTCGCGCCGCCAGGTGCTGGAAGCCAGCATGGGCGAAGAGCGCCAGAAGCTGCTCGAGACCCTGCACGAAGGTGCCGTGGTCAAGGGCGTGGTCAAGAACATCACCGACTACGGCGCGTTCGTCGACCTGGGCGGTATCGACGGCCTGCTGCACATCACCGACATGGCGTGGCGCCGCGTGCGTCATCCTTCCGAAGTCCTGCAAGTGGGCCAGGAAGTCGAAGCCAAGGTCCTCAAGTTCGACCAGGAAAAGAGCCGCGTGTCGCTGGGCGTCAAGCAACTGGGCGAAGATCCCTGGGTGGGCCTGGCCCGTCGTTACCCGCAAGGCACCCGCCTGTTCGGCAAGGTTACCAACCTGACCGACTACGGCGCCTTCGTCGAGGTCGAAGCCGGTATCGAAGGCCTGGTGCACGTGTCCGAAATGGACTGGACCAACAAGAACGTCGACCCGCGCAAGGTGGTTACCCTGGGCGAAGAAGTCGAAGTCATGGTCCTGGAAATCGACGAAGACCGTCGCCGCATTTCGCTGGGCATGAAGCAGTGCCGCCAGAACCCGTGGGAAGAGTTCGCCACCAACTTCAAGCGTGGTGACAAGGTCCGCGGCGCCATCAAGTCCATTACCGACTTCGGCGTGTTTGTCGGCCTGCCCGGCGGCATCGACGGCCTGGTGCACCTGTCCGACCTGTCCTGGACCGAATCCGGCGAAGAAGCCGTCCGCAACTTCAAGAAGGGCGACGAAATCGAAGCCGTGGTTCTGGGCATCGACACTGACAAGGAACGCATCTCGCTGGGCATCAAGCAGCTGGAAGGCGACCCTTTCAACAACTTCGTTGCCACCTACGACAAGGGTGCCGTGGTGCCGGGCGTCATCAAGTCGGTCGAGCCCAAGGGCGCCGTCGTGACGCTGTCGGTCGACGTGGAAGGCTACCTGCGCGCCTCCGAGATCTCCTCGGGCCGCGTCGAAGACGCCACCACCGTGCTGAAGGCTGGCGAGAACGTCGAAGCCATGATCGTCAACATCGACCGCAAGACGCGTTCGATCCAGCTGTCGATCAAGGCCCGCGATAACGCCGAAACCGCCGACACCATCCAGCGCATGTCCGAAGCCAGCGCCTCCTCGGGTACCACCAACCTGGGCGCGCTGCTCAAGGCCAAGCTGGATCAACAGCGCAACGACGGCTGATAGTGACCAAGTCGGAGCTGATCGCCGTATTGGCGGCCCGCTATCCCCAGCTGGCCGCCCGCGATACCGATCTCGCCGTCAAGACCGTGCTCGATGCAATGACCCAGGCCCTGGCCTCGGGTCAGCGCATCGAGATCCGCGGTTTTGGCAGCTTTTCGCTGTCGCAGCGTTCACCCCGTATCGGGCGCAATCCCAAGTCGGGCGAGCAAGTGCTGGTACCTGGCAAGCAGGTGCCGCATTTCAAGGCCGGCAAAGAATTGCGCGAGCGGGTCGATCTGGCCGGCGGCCTGGCAGATACGCCATCCGACGGTACTTCAGACGAACCCCTGCCCACCCTGCTTGGCATGCACGCCATGTAGGGCACGGGCCGGGCACACTGCCGTGCCGCATGCTGTTCCGTGGGTCGAGCCCCTTGATTCTTCAAGGGGCTTTGTTTTTGCCACCGTGGGTGCGCGGCTTCCGCTTACAATTGAGTCTTGAACATTCTGGAGCATGCGCCATGCGCTACCTTGTCTGGGCCCTGCGATTGCTCGTTTTCGTTGCGGTGTTGATGTTCGCCCTGAAGAACACCGACCCGGTCGCGGTGAAGTTCTATGCCGACTACGTCGTGCAAGGTGTCCCGCTTATTGTCGTGATGCTCGTGGCTTTCGTGGTGGGTACGCTGTTCGGCCTGCTGCTGACCGTGCCCGCCGCCATGCGCCGCCGCCGCGAGGCCGTGCGCCT